>WLNQ01000007.1 GCA_009699705.1 Actinomycetota bacterium
TATGGCTCCAGATGTTGTGGCCAACGATTACGCGCATTACTTGGTTTACCTCGTAGGCCCACTCCTTGGTGCGCTGCTCGCCGTTATCGCCGCGTTCGTGCTGCGAGGACCTGGCGGCGGACGAGCCGGTTCATCAGCTGCTCAAGGCAACCTGTTCACCGAAGTGGCAGATCCAAACAAAACCTGACCAAGTATTCGCTACTCGCCAACAAGGTGCGCACGAGCAGCCACGAGTTCAGCTCGAGTCTTTTCGTCCACATGTGGATAGTGCGGATCAATCTCTTCCAACGCGTGCAAAATGATTCCGCTCGTAATCAACCGAGTTGCCCATTTGTGATCCGCTGGTACCACATACCAAGGTGCCCGCGCCGTGCTGGTCTGGCTCAACATGTCAGAAAAAGCGCTGCGATATTCGTCCCAGCGCTCACGTTCATGTAAATCGCCTGGTGAAAACTTCCAGTTTTTCTCCGGCTCATCAATGCGCTGCAAGAACCTCTCCCGCTGAACGTCCTTCGAAAGATTTAAAAAGATCTTAACGATTGCGGTGCCACTATCAACTAAGTGTTTTTCCCAATTATTGATCACTTCATACCGACGATTCCATAATTTTTCACGCGGCACGCTGCGATCAGCGGTTGGCCAAACAAGCTCGGGATGCACTTTGGTGATGAGTACATTTTCGTAATGTGAGCGATTAAAGATCGCGATCTGGCCAAGTTCTGGAAGCGCCAGTTGATGACGCCAGAGAAAGTCATGAGCCATTTCAAGATGGGATGGCGCTTTAAATGAATGTACTTCCACACCTTCGGGATTAAGCCCACTCATGACGTGCTTAATGGTGCCGTCTTTGCCTGCCGCATCTGTAGCTTGGAACACGATGAGCAAGGCGCGAGAACTTTCAGCGTAAAATCGGTCTTGTAGCACCGTCATTTCATCAATGACTTGCTGGAGTGCTGGGATGCTCGTTTCTTTGGTGAACTCTTTTGGGGTTACGCCCGGGTTGAAATCCTTGTCAAGATCGACGCGTGATCCTGGGGTAACCATGAAGTTTTTTACGATGTTTTCCCAACGCGCTTTCGATAATAGTTCGGCGTTCGTGATCTTCTTATCAGCCATTTTTCTTCTCCCCCGTCGCATTGATGTAGGCCTGCGCCTCGGCGCCTAACAAAATTCCCATAAATGAAAAGTAAAGCCACAATAAAACAATCATTGGAGCGCCAAAGGCCGCGATTGCGGCACCCATTGTTGAAGAAAACCCAACATAAATTCCTACACCTGCACTTGCACCCAGCAGCCAAATGGTGACCGCAATTGCAATTGGTGATTTCCAAGTTACTGAACTTTTTTTGCTCGGAACCCACCGATATAGCGCAAGAACTAGTCCCCACACCACCGCCGAAAAAATCAACCAGTCAGACCAGCCAATTCCCGTGCTGAGGTGAAAATCCTCGACTCCAAAGAGTCGCAAGATTTGCGGCAGAATGGTCAAGATCAAGACGATCGCCGACATGAGCAACAAGCCCACGAGCGTGAATAGGGCGTCGCGGACCCTTCCGAGTAATCCATGACGCACACCCTCGAAGTTAAACGCTGCATCCAAAGCCATCCGCAAAGCCATGATCGCCTTCGATGACGCATAGATGGCAACGAGAAAACTAATGATGGAAGCCAGTGTGACTACCCCGGTTGAGGCACTAGTCATAACGTTGAGAATTGAGTCGACTGTGGATTGGAACTCGGTGCTGTTGCCCGGGATTTGTTCAAGGATTGCTTGAATACCCGATCGAGCATTGTCTGGCCCGATCAACTTCCCGGTAAGTGCGCCCATTGCAACCGCTGCGGGTGCCATAGCTAGGAGAACGAAATACGCCATACCTCCACAAGCCAGCGAACCACGGTGGATGCCGTACTCAGCAAAAACAGACTTCACTGGCTTTGCGACGGTGACGAGTTGAGTGCGCACCTACCTATGCTCTCAGGAACACCGCTCGCTGCTAACCTGACACACGTTTGCCTCCGTAGCTCAGGGGATAGAGCGCCGGTTTCCGGTACCGAAGGTCGCAGGTTCGAATCCTGCCGGGGGCACCAAATCTCGAGAAAGGCTGGATCGTGACAGTGGCGACACAAGACCGAGTCCACTTTGCGTCAGTGACGAATAGTTACTACCCCCTCATTGTGGGTGTGTTCGTGGCGATCTTGATCATTTCGAATATCGCGGCCACGAAACTCATCTCGTTCGGTCCAGCGATCGTTGACGGCGGTGCTTTTCTATTTCCGTTGGCTTACATTATTGGCGACGTACTTAGCGAGGTATACGGCTGGAAGGCCGCCCGTAGGGCCATTATTTTAGGCTTTGCGATGGCGATCCTTGCTGCAGCCACTTTCTGGCTCGTGCAGATTTCACCCGTTGCAGATGGTTATGACAACCAAGCCGCCTTCGAAGCGGTTCTTGGTTTTGTACCCAGAATCGTGCTGGCTTCCGTGTGCGGCTATCTCATTGGTCAGTTACTGAACTCCTACGTGCTGATCAAGATCAAAGAACGCACCAAAGAAAAACATCTTTGGGCCAGGTTAATTGGGTCAACCGTTGTTGGAGAATTAGCTGACACCGTCGTTTTTTGTACCATCGCTTTTTACGGGATTATCACGGGCGCTGAATTCGCTAACTACGTCATAGTCGGGTACATCTACAAGACACTCCTAGAAGTGGTCTTGTTGCCAATCACCTACCCAGTTATTGCCTACATCAAGCGCCGGGAACCCACGTATGAATTGGATACCGCGGTTTAATTCTTCAACTATTGCGTCGCGGTTACATCGTGACTGGTATTCCGATTTTTATTCGCCGAGAAGCGCCCCATGAATTCCGTTTTTAATTCAAAGAACTCTCCCGCGGGAATACTCGCCCGAATTTGATCCATCAACCTCACAATGAATCTCTCGTTGTGAATCGTGGTCAGGGTCGCCGAGAGTCGCTCATGTGCCTTGAATAGATGGTGTAGATATGCGCGCGTGTAATTCAGGCAGGTGTAGCAATCACACTCATCATCAATTGGCGCAAAGTCGCGCTTGTATGGCGCATTGGTGACATGAAAGCGACCATCGGGATGCAGCACTGTTCCGTTTCGGGCCATGCGAGAAGGTGCAACGCAGTCAAAAGTATCGGCCCCAGCTTCTACCGCAATGAAGAAATCAATGGGGTCACCAATGCCAAGGAGATGACGGGGTTTGTTTTCTGGAAGTTCCTCACACACCCAATTCACGATGGTGCCAAGTGCGTCCTTCTCGAGCGCTCCACCAATACCAAAGCCATCAAAATCCAAGCTAGCCATTTGCTGGGCTGCTTTTCGGCGCAGATCTTCATACTGCGCGCCTTGGACCACCCCCCAAAGTTCTTGATAGGGCCGGTGACTGCGTTCTAGAGTTAAACGTTCATGCTCAGCAACACATCGCTTGGCCCATGCGTAGGTGCGTTCAAGCGAACGCTCCTGATACTCGCGTGTGTTCATCAACGTGGTGCACTCATCGAAGGCAAAGATGATGTCGGCGCCGAGCTGATGCTGAACCTGCATAGAAATCTCGGGGGTAAAGCGATGCATAGATCCGTCAATGTGGGATTTGAAAGTCACACCATCGTCATCTACATGCGCCATTCGATCTTTACCCGGTGCCATAACTTCATCAGAGCGAACGGTTTTGGTGTCCATTGCCAAGATTTTCTTAAAACCAACTCCCAAGGACAGCACTTGAAAGCCGCCGCTGTCGGTGAAAGTTGGCCCAGACCAGTTCATGAATTCACCCAAGCCGCCAGCCTCATCTACAACGTCAGGGCCCGGTTGCAAATACAAGTGATAGGCGTTCGCTAGTAAGGCTTGTGCACCCAATTCGTCCATCGATTCGGGTAGCACTGCTTTGACCGTTGCCAAGGTCCCGACGGGGATGAACGCTGGAGTCTGGATCTTGCCGTGGGGCGTAGACACGGTTCCGGTGCGCCCGAGAAAGTCAGTTTGGGCATGATCAGCCAAGCGCGCATTAATGGTAAAAGTTTGCTTGGTCACCGCGTCATTTAAGCAAACCGCTCGGATCAAGATTTGCTTGGCCAAGATGACGTACCGTGTGCCATGTGAAACGTCTGGCATTGGCAAGCGCAATCGTCCTTGGATCGAGCCTGCTTTCCTTTACCCCCAGTTCAGCTTTAGGCAGCTTGGCGCCATACCTTGACCAGAACTTGCAATGGAGCACCTGCTCCTTTGGTCAGTGCGCCAGCCTGAAGGTCCCCTTGGATTACACCAACCTGGATCTCGGTGACATTTCAATCGCGGTGAGTCGCACCGTTCACACCGGCCCCAATTTTCAAGGTTCAATAGTGGTGAACCCAGGTGGCCCTGGTTCACCCGGCCTTGAATTCGCGTCGTATGTCGCAAAAGAAATCGCGCCAACTGTTGCCAAAGACTTCGATTTCATCGGGTTCGATCCACGTGGGGTAGGTAAATCAGCGGCTGTCACCTGCATGACGTCCAAACAGACTGCCCAGTGGCTTTCGATGGACTCCACGCCGGATACCCCAGCGGAAACGGCAGCACTCATGAAATCGGCCGGGAAGATCAGTCAGGGCTGCCTGAAATATTCGCCTCGAATGGCTTCAAAAGTGGGCACTCCCTTTGCGACTCAAGATCTTGACTTACTTCGTTCGGCTCTACATGAAGACAAATTGAACTGGCTAGGTTTTTCCTACGGCACCACACTTGGTGCTTCTTATATCCAAGCCTTTCCTAATCGCGTGGGTCGCTTTGTTCTCGATGGAGCGGTAGACCCTGCTCTTAACGGCATGCAACTCTCCTTTGGTCAATCACAAGGATTTCAAAAAGCATTCCAAAATTATGCTCAAAAATGCCTACAACAAGGGCCTTGCCCACTCGGCTCCACTCGCACTGCAATCACCGCACGAGTGAACTCTCTGCTTGCCCGTCTGGACACTCGACCTTTGCGTACCAAGGACGGAACACCGCTCACGCAGTCACTTGGAACGAGCGCAATATTCACAGCCATGTACTCCACTGATATGTGGGAATTGCTCACTTCAGCATTGACCTCGGCCTATCAAGGTGACGGCACCGGTTTACTCGAACTGTCATGGATGGGATCCGATCAAACAGGTCCCGCCACGTTTGGTTCGAATATGCAGTCTGCGTACTACGCCATCGATTGCTGGGATCTGCCCGCAACTCCAGCGGCAGCAAGCCTCGCCTCAGCCGCTCAGAAATGGGCTAAAAATGCACCTATTCCAGAAATGGCGAAATCAATGTCCTGGAGCAATGCACCGTGTTCACGCTGGTTTGCTCATGACACAAATCCGCCGACCGCAGCGACAAGCAGCACAGCTGCGCCGATCTTGATTATCGGCACTCGGTTTGATCCAGCTACTCCATATGCCTGGGCACGTGCCTTAAACGCACAATTGGCCACCAGCACCTTGCTGACTTACGGTGGTAACGGTCATACCGCGTTTGGTGGTGGATCGACCTGCATTGATTCCAGTGTCAACAGCTATTTGCTCACTGGCCTTATGCCTCAACCCGGTAAATCCTGCCCTGCTTAATTATCCGAAGATTAATATGCCTAAGGCTTGCTGCCCTCAGGCCCTTCTTCGGCATCCAGATCACGCAGGAAGGATTCAAACTGTGCAGCGAGCTCATCGCCCGAAGGCATCTGATCGGGCTCGACAAGCGGCGCAACTTGCGTCGCGCCATGAGTTTGATCGTATTGATGCTCCAGAGCATTCACAACGGTCGTGAATTCGTCATTGCCCTGAAGTTGTTCCGCAATCTCTCCGGTGGCTTTTGTGGCCGCAGCGTCGAGCCCTGAAGCTGACAACGCTAGCCCAGTGATCATGCTCAGACTGTTCAATAATGTTTGTGCACTTTGTGGGTACTGGAACTGCGAAAGGTAATGCGGCACCTGAGCAGTAATGCCCATGGAATCAAAACCTTCTTGCGCAAGATGGAACTCGAGCATCGCGCCCATATGCCCAGGTACATCGACATCACCCACAGGTGAATGAAAACCTTGGACCAATGAGGGGTCGGATCCATGAACAGTGATGCCAAGAGGTCGAGTATGGGGAGCCGGCCAAGGGATTCCCGAAACAGCGACAGATAGGCGCACACCAATTTGATGACTTAGTCCGCTCACGGCTTGCAGGAAGCGCATCCACTGGTAATCCGGCTCTGGCCCGGCAAGAAGTAAAAACCGTGTGCCTTCGGCATCGACAACCTCATGCAATTGGATCGCAGGAATATCTACACCAGTGAAGTGGTCAACTGAATACGAGAGAATTGGCCGCCGAGCACGAAAGTCCATGACTTCATCCACTTCAAATGTGGCAATCAAATGATGCTCACACGTCTCAAGAATGTGATCGATCATCATTCGAACTGCGCCACCAGCGTCTACATACCCAGTGAAGGCATGGATCATTACCGGAGCGTCTGTAAATGTAGGCATCTGATGAATGGCATACATGTCTTCCGGCGGTCGCACGAGTTCTCCTTTGGTGAATTCTTAGTTGATCAGACTACGCGCGTTTTGTCACTCGCCTAATGAGTGATGTCCTCGTACCGGGATTCTGCTTAAAGAAAACAAGGAATTGTTCAGCCACTTTCCCGCTGGCCCAGAACTGATCCCGCTGTTTTTCATCCAGGCCTAATGCAAGTTCACACACCTGCGACCAGGCCATACCGACAGCCTTGGTCATGCTCGCCGCGACCGTTGCAGAAATGGCTGATCCAGCAATGGCTCCACCCGGAATGAACTTCAACAAACTCGTAACCGCGTAGCGTCCCGCCATCGTGGCACCGCCGGTTAAAACTATCGAGCCGGCCATGGACATTGCTCGAGATCTACTTGGCGGTAATCCATAGGCAGCAGTGATCCGAGCAATCATCGTTATTTGGTTTGGGATAAGTAACGCTGCGTCTGCAAATGGGATCGGAGTCGCTCCTACTCCAATAGCAAATGTGCAGGCTTGCTTAATGATTGCGGCTACGACTTTTTTTTTACGTCCCAAATCAATAACCTGCGCAGCCGTAAGCGCACTTTCTGCGACCTGCGGAACAATTTCATATGTTGAATTCAGGAGATCTTGAAGCCCATAGACCGGCGCGTTCGAGAATTCATCATCTAACGCATTGGTAATAACTGCTGGACCAGCCGTGGCTAGCCCGAGTCCATCGATGAAATCCGCAAACTGTCGCGCATCCGGATGCACTTGACCATCTTTTGTTGGCACCTGCGTCAATACGACAATGACTGGCAGTCGCAGTTCAAGCAGCGCTTGCACAAAACTCACCTGCGCCTGTTCGAATCGGCGATCCGACCACCGCACGAGATACCAAACTGCGTGAATGTGTTGCTCAGCCGGTTGCGCTGCATAGTGAGACACCAGCGCTCGCAAACCCTCAAGAATTGCATCGCCAGCAATGCCTGTTTCAAAACCCTCAGCGTCGTACAACCCCAGGAAACTATCCGGCACTAAATAGTGAGTCAGGCCTTTAGTCACCGGTTCACCGATGCCCGTCTTGGCCACTTCGCTGCCAAACATGGCATTAACCAGGGTGGATTTACCTACACCCGTTTTTCCCACCACAAGAAGATTGAATATTCCTAGCGCAGCAAAAGCCTCTGCCAGCCGCTGTTCAAACATCGACTCAACTTGCGGGCGCGAAAAGTCGGAAACTTCACCCTTGCCTTCACCCGCCACAGGACCACCGTACGCGCCTAGCCCCACTTTCGGGTTACCGTGGCTCTTGTGCAGGCATCACACCGACTTCGTTCCCTCACCGTAATTCTTATTGTGGTGATCGGTTTAATAGCTGCGGTCACCTTGGCCATAGACAGTGCCAAGAACTACGGATTGATCGGGCCAGTCCAAGTTCCGGGTCAATATCGGGCCTTGGTTCTTAGTTCCGCCGAGCGCTGCCCAGCTATCCCTGCGGAGGTTCTGGCCGCTCAACTTGCGGCTGAGAGCAGCTGGGATCCCCTCGCTCAAAGTGGAGCAGGGGCCCAAGGAATAGCGCAATTTATGCCAGCCGTGTGGGATCAAGCCGGAATTGATGCAAACGGCGACGGGAAGATCAATATTTGGGATCCGGAAGACGCCATCCCTTCGGCTGCAGTCTTCAATTGCTATAACCGAAAACTCGTGAAAACTGTCAGCGGTAACCGACTCAAGAATACTTTGGCGGCATACAACGCTGGATACGGAGCGGTTCGTCGCTACGACGGGGTCCCGCCCTACCCAGAGACGCAGAACTACGTTCAGCGAGTTATCCAGGACGCGAAAAACATCAGCTGGTAAACCTAGGCTTGCTTCAGGGCTTCGCCAGCATCAATATCTGCTTGGGCAGAAGCAACAAGTTGCTTCCAAATGTCATCACTGCCGATAGTGGAATCATCAGTGGGAATCCACGATTTCATCTCCCGAGTCAAGGCTTCCTTAGCTCGCTCAACCTGTTCAGTGACCACACGACGCTGCGCCCATTTCAATTCACGATTTCGCAAAGCTTCTTCCATCTTCGCTAACTGCTCAGGTGTGACAGGTAAGTCATAAATCTCGGAAACGAACCGAGCTATATCTTCCCGATAATCGTGACCCCGGCGACCAAAAATGCCTGGAATGACTTCCATTGCATTAATCAGATCAACACCTGTTAATACAAAAGTAGTTCCGGGGCGCCACTTAGAAGATTTCGGCACTCCTTGAGGTCGCTCATTGATGGGACCTAGCCACCACGGTTGGCGAAGAAGCAGGTTGGTGCCAAATTTAGGGATTGGATCGTCGTAGTGACTCAATAAGAGATGCCGCAAGTTATTGCGTTGCACTTCAGGTAGATCGGCGAACTGACCAAAGTTGTCCAGTTCGATCATCAAACCCTGAGGATCCATCTTTTCTCGATCGAGACGCCAAGCTTTCGCAAACTCCGTTGCCGATGGTGTGCCCAAAAAGATCGATGAATGAATGAAATCTCGCTCCATCGCTTCAACTGTGCGATGTTGCCAAATGTCTTGCATCGTCAGTGCACCCAGGCTCTCCCCGAACAACACAAACTTTGGTCGCTTTTCTGGTGCTAAACCGCGCAAATAGCCTGTGATTCCATACATCACGGCGCGATTCTGCTCCACTGCAAGTCCGGTGCGATTAAGAGACATTGGTGATGGCAGCAACGAATACTGAATCGTTGCAATCGCACTGTCACCTAATGACAGGTACTCCAATGCTTCGGCCAGCACATAGTTGATGTAGCCCGAGCCGGTTGGTGAAGCGAAACATAGAACTTCACGATCGAAGGCATTGGTGCGTACTAACTCATCGATCAGCAATTCAACGCGTTCTTCAATAACGCTTGAGGAATCAAGACCTACGAACAGTCGGATGGGATCACTCTTAGCGGGCAAGCCCATCACATTTTCAATTTCATCGCGGGTCAACACCATGTTGGTGAAGCGGCGACCTTCTCGGGACAGGGTTGCGAACGGAATAAGACTTTCAGGTCCGCCAGAAACGAAATGACTCGTCGGTGGGTTCTCATACGCGGGCTCAACAGCTGCGCCACCTTGCTCAACTCGTCGAGTCGCATATTCATAACCTGCGGTCAGGGCGCCACCAAGAATGCCCAGAGCAACGAAGTGGCCAATGGGGTTGGCTATTTCGTTGTAGTCAGGGGCAACTCTGAGCAAGGACTTCGATACTTGAGACGCTAGGACTCGCTCACCCGCTTGCATCGCGAGAACTCCCGCACCCACGCCTAGTGCGATGCCAACCGAATTTCTTGTTGAGACCTTCGAGATCGTGGTGTCGTTATATTTCTTCGCATTTTGATGAACGCGGTGAATTTCAAAAGCTGAGGCAGCGATGCCTGCGGGTAACGCTAAAGGAACACCCAATGTCCAACGTAACCTCGGGTTCTTCTGCGCGAGTAAATCAGCGGTACCGATAATCGCACTCAGACCCGCTCCGGCGAGCGCAACTCTTGACGACCTCTGTGCTGCTACCCGAGCAAGTCCTCTACGTAATAGCTCGTCTTCATGTGGAGGAAGCAGCCGAGCCATCGTTTCAGTAATACCTGCAACGGCCAAGTTCGTGCCGACGTTGAAGAGCAATTTGGTAGCGCTGGTGGCATTGGATCGATCAACGCCTCGAGTGCGCATCAAACTGCTGCCTAGCGCGTCGATGGAACTTTGCGTTGCCGTAACGAGCGAGAGGGTAGTCGCAGAGATGACACCCGTAGCGATCGCCTGATCGAGCGTCTTGCGCGGTTGTAGGCCAGGTTCAAATGATGGCCCCACGGCAGCCGCAGCAGCAAAAAGTGCCACGCGTTCTGCAAGAGTTCGATTTGGGCCTAACGCCCCAATAGCTCTCGTTAAGAAACTCATAGGTCAATCTTGCCAGTAGTCCAGATCAGATGCTGAAAGTTGAGGGACTTGAACTAGGCGTAGCCGAATTTGACGGGGTGGGTGTCGGTATCGGTGAGACAGAAGGTGCCGGGGTGACTGGCGCTATCGGCAGGGCTCCAAGAGCTGACTTGCTGGTCCAGCTTGCCCAGGGCACATTCCACAGTCCACCCGATCCATTGCCAGGTTGAGCAGTCTCACCCAAAGTATTTGTGTAAATAAATACATCGCCTGGAATGGTGTTGTCGAAAATCCATTTGGCATCGGCTTCGTGCATGTTGGTACAACCATGGGAGCCGTTGTAGCGACCCAATCGGCTCGTGGCCCAAGGTGCTGCGTGCATGAACTCTCCCGAAGGAGTCAGCCTGGTGTTCCACTTTGCGTCGAGGCTGTACTGATCTTCAGGTGCAGTTAGCCCAAGAGCTTGACTCGTATAGGTCTTAGCCGCTTCTTTTTGGATATTGATCACTTTCACGCCATTGCGTGTGCGCCAGTCAGGGCCACCAAGTGAAA
This sequence comes from Actinomycetota bacterium, assembly GCA_009699705.1. Taxonomy (GTDB): domain Bacteria; phylum Actinomycetota; class Actinomycetes; order S36-B12; family S36-B12; genus UBA11398. The sequence continues at coordinate 10,963 of WLNQ01000007.1, forward strand.
TTTTGAAAGATTTCACTTTCTCATTGTCGATGTAGACATTCATAACATCGGATTTTCCGTCGACGCGTCCAACGAGTGCGCGGGCTGTCTTAAAGGTGTACGTCGTACCAAGCGTGCTGCCGCCGATGAGGGTCGCTCCCCCAGAAAGGCCCAGATTTGTTGCATCCAAATCAGAAGCAATGGTGATCGTGGAACGGCCAGGCCACCAGCCCGTGGGTCGATAAATGATGGTTTTCACATCTTGCCAAGCCCAGCGGCCTGGGACAAGCTTCGTCTCGCCAGTTGCATCTGAAGTAGCCGAGACCGTGAGATGCCTTTCCACTACGGCCTTGTTGGGAATGTTGCGATTGAATTTCAGCTCAGGAAGGGTCCCGACCCCGACTCGAGTTGAAGCAGCATTCACCCCCAAGTTATTACTGGCAGCATCAAAAGCAGCAGTCACTGTGACCCGAGATCGTGGTAACTGTGTGGTTTTGTCCGTGTCGAGTGCTGTCGGAACTTTGGGTACGCCGGCACCACTGAGGCTTGGCAAGCTAGGGCCAGCTGAGTTCACTGATCGAAGGGCCACGATGTAACGAAGCCCATTGGTAAGCCCACCAACAGTGCATAAGCCATTAACCGTGCCACAACTTGTCCAGGTGTTCGCATTATTAGTGGTGACCTGAACGTCAGTCACCGGGTAACTGAAGGTATTCGTGGGTAGGACATAAGCAATTTGCAGTGACCCGCTCGCCACTGAGGTGACCCCAGCAATATTGGGCGGTTCCGGATACGGCGCCTGTGCCGAGGCAGGTTCAACAATGCCGATCAAGCCAATGCAAAGGCCAGCGGCAACACTGAAACGACCGACGCGTGGTGGAATCACTGCTTAACTCTAAATCGACTCCTCCCCAGCGCCAAACTCGAGGCGATTGAGACGAGTGCCACCCCGTCTATATCTGGGCATGTCCTCCCTGAGCGACTATTGTTGCTCCTGCCTAGCTGGTCTAGGAGCAGCGCTTCACTCACTAGCAATAAGCACCCTTTTGGTGCGAGAGGATCGGCAGTGGCCACGGAATCCATGGACCCATTCGGCGCAAATGAGTGGCTCGTCGATGAGTTGTACGACCTATATAAGCAGGATAAGAACAAAGTTGACCCGCACTGGTGGGATTTCTTTGCGGATTACACCCCCGGCGCGGTAGTTGCAGCACCGCCAGCAGTACCACCTGTGGTTGCTGTGACACCAGCAGTAGCAACTCCGATTGCTGCGAATGTGGCGCCAACACAGGTTGCTGCACCGGCAACACCAGCCGCTCCAAGTCCAGCACCCGCCGCCGCAGCCGTGATCATGCGAGGCGCCGCGTCCGTTGATGCAGATGCAGTGATCCTGCGAGGTGCCGCAGCACGTGTTGTCACCAACATGGAAATAAGTCTCACGGTTCCAACAGCAACAAGCGTGCGCGCTATTCCGGCACGCCTGCTAGAAGACAACCGAACTGTCATCAACAGCCACCTTGCCCGCACCCGTGGTGGCAAGGTTTCATTTACCCACCTCATCGGTTTTGCCATTATTCGGGCCGCAACTGAGATGCCCGCCATGAATGGCCGCTACATCGAGGTTGATGGTAAACCGGCGCTGGTTTCTACCGACCAGGTAAATCTGGGACTTGCTATCGACTTAAGCAAGCCAGACGGCACCCGACAGTTACTCGTTCCGGGCATCAAGGGTGCTCAGGATATGGACTTTGCTCAGTTCTTGGCTTCGTACGAAGACACGGTTCGCAAGGCTCGCAACAACAAACTTACCGTTGATGACTTTGCCGGAACCACGATGTCGCTCACGAATCCAGGCGGTCTGGGCACAAATCTTTCGGTACCTCGTTTGATGACCGGCCAAGGTTGCATCATCGGCGTCGGTTCTTTGAACTACCCCGCTGAATGGGAAGGCGCATCAGAAGAATCAATCGCGCGCAATGCTGTTTCACGCATTCTTACGCTTACCTCCACCTATGACCATCGAATTATTCAAGGTGCGCAGTCAGGTGAATTCCTTCGCCGCATCCATGAATTGCTTCTCGGTAATGATGGTTTCTACGACGAGATCTTCCGTTCCATGCGTATTCCTTATGAGCCAATTCGTTGGGCGAAGGATATTTCTGCGAGCAACGACACTGACCTCAGTAAAGCAACTCGAGTCCAAGAGATCATTCATGCCTATCGTGAGCGAGGCCATCTCCTTGCCGATACTGACCCGTTAGAAACCCGTCAACCTGCTCATCCCGATCTTGACACCATGGCCCACAGCTTGACCCTCTGGGACCTTGATCGAATTTTCCCAACAGGTGGCTTCGGCGGACAGCAGCTGATGAAGTTCCGCGACATCTTGAAAGTTCTCCGGGACTCATACACCCGCACCATTGGTATCGAATACATGCACATTCAAGAACCTGACCAGCGCAAATGGATTCAGGATCAAGTCGAGACGCCTTTCGTTCGACCAGAACGCGAAGAACAATTGCGAATCCTGCGCAAACTCAATGAAGCTGAGGCGCTTGAATCGTTCTTGCAGACCAAGTTCGTTGGCCAAAAGCGTTTCAGCCTTGAAGGCGGAGACTCGCTTATTCCAATGGTCGACGCGATTTTGATTGAATCTGCCGAAGATATGCTGCAAGAGGTCGCAATCGGTATGCCGCACCGCGGTCGACTCAATGTGCTGACCAACATTGCAGGAAAATCTTATGCTCAGATCTTCCGAGAGTTCGAAGGTGACTTTGGACCAGAAATGGTTCAGGGCTCCGGCGATGTGAAATACCACCTTGGTACTACCGGTGAATTTACGGCACCAAGCGGAGCAACAACGAGCGTGTATCTCGCAGCAAACCCTTCTCACCTCGAGGCAGTTGATCCTGTACTCGAAGGCATCGTGCGGGCGAAGCAAGATCTCCTGCCAAATGAAGACCGAAATCGTGTGCTGCCAATTTTGATGCATGGTGACGCAGCCTTTGCTGGTCAAGGTGTCGTCCTTGAAACCTTGCAGATGTCGCAGATTCAGGGATATCGCACCGAGGGAACCATCCACATTGTGGTGAACAACCAGGTTGGCTTCACCACAAGTCCTCGGTATAGCCGTTCATCTGTTTACTCAACAGATGTGGCGCGCACCATTCAAGCGCCGATTTTCCACGTCAATGGTGACGATCCGGAAGCAGTTGTTCGGGTTGCACAGTTGGCCTACGCATTTCGCATGAAGTTCCATAAAGACGTTGTCATCGATCTGGTGTGTTACCGCCGTCGAGGACACAACGAGGGTGACGATCCATCGCTCACTCAGCCATTGATGTACAAAATCATTGATAACAAGCGTTCGGTACGCAAGCACTACACCGACTCTTTGATCGGTCGCGGCGACATCACTTTGGAAGAAGCCGATGAAGTGCTCAAGCATTTCCAAGCACAACTTGAACGCATCTTCCAAGAAACCAAGGTGTTCCCAGAACAGGCATTCAGCGATGTTGCGCAAGACATCCTTGAAACCGGAAGCCGTGAACTCACTCGCCAACGTCCCGCATACGAAGTCGATACGTCAATTACGCAAGAGCAAATCGATATCGTGATTGCCTCGCAGTTGCACATGCCTCCTGACTTCGCGGTGCATCCGCGATTGGCACCACAACTGGCTCGCCGCGAGCAAATGGTGGCTGCCGATGAGATTGATTGGGGCATGGGAGAAGCCTTGGCTTTCGGCTCACTCCTTTTGGAAGGCCGCACCATCCGGCTGGCTGGCCAAGATTCACGTCGAGGCACCTTTGGTCATCGCCATGGAGTCATCGTTGATAGCAACACTGGATGGCAATATAAGCCACTGAAGCAGTGCTACCGCGACGGTGCAAAGTTGTCTATCTATGACTCGTTGTTGAGTGAATATGCAGCTATGGGCTTTGAATACGGCTATTCGGTGGCTCGTCCCGATGCGCTCGTGATGTGGGAAGCACAATTTGGCGACTTTGCTAATGGTGCCCAAACAATCATCGACGAATACATTGCTTCTGGAGAGCAAAAGTGGGGACAGCGATCTGCGGTTACCTTGCTCTTGCCACACGGCTATGAGGGACAAGGCCCAGACCACTCCTCGGCACGTATCGAGCGCTTCTTGCAGTTATGCGCCCAAGACAACATGACTGTTGCGACGCCTTCAACTCCAGCTTCATATTTTCATTTGCTGCGCTGGAAGGTCTACGGAAAACTCACTCGCCCACTTGTGGTGTTCACGCCAAAGTCGCTGCTGCGTTCAAAGGCAGCTTCTTCGAGCAAGGCTGACTTCACTTCGGGAACCTTCCGAGCAGTCATCGGCGATGAAACCGTCAACAGGGCCGACGTGAAGACCGTGTTGCTGTGTAGCGGAAAGGTTTACTACGACCTTGTCGCACATCGCGAAAAAACTGGAGTGAAAGACGTTGCCATCATTCGAATGGAACGCTTGTATCCCATCGCCACGAAAACCTTGCCGCTAGCCTTGGAAGGTATGGAGAAGGCTGAGTTGCGTTGGGTTCAAGAAGAACCTGCCAACCAAGGCGCGTGGAGTTTCATGGCGATGAATCTGCCTGAAATTCTCAAACGGCCAATCAAGGGTGTCACTCGCAATGCTTCTTCGGCTCCCGCAGTGGGAACTCATGCTCGTCACGAAGAAGAGCAGCGAGCTTTGGTCGAGCAGGCTTTCGAACCGCGGAGCTAAAGCATGTATTTCACGGATCGTGGAATTGAAGAGCTTGAACGACGCCGCGGTGAAGAGGAAATGAGCATCGACTGGCTCGCGCAGCGTTTGCGCGAGTTCGTCGACCTCAATCCTGAGTTTGAAACCCCGATAGAGCGGCTAGCCACCTGGCTCGCCCGTGTCGATGATGATGAAGACGAGGACTAGCTCAGCGTCATCACAATCTTGCCTCGAAGTTCACCCGTGTTCATTGCCGAAAAAGCCTCTGCCGCCGCTGTAATCGGTAGCACTCGATCGATCACGGGACGGGCGCCGGATGAAATAAGTAGGGCAACCAATCCACGAAGTTCTTCTGCCGTACCCATCGTGGACCCTTCAATCTTGAGCTGAAGGAAAAAGACTCGGTTGAGATCTGCATTTGCTGCGCCACCTGAAGTTGCGCCACACGTCACGATGGTTCCGCCTGGACGAAGAGCGCGGAGGGAATGCGACCAGGTGGCTTCACCAACAGAATCAATAACCGCATCTACTTTTCCTGGCAACCGCGCGCCACTTTCAAAGACTTCGTCAGCACCAAGTGCCTTGGCCCAGTCGCGCTTCGCTTCGTCGCGAGATGTCGCCCATACGCGAAGGCCAAGGGCTTTCGCGAGCACAATCACTGCCGACGCAACGCCACCGGCTGCGCCTTGAACCAAGACAAGGTCGCCCGCTTGGGTGCCGGACTTAGTCACCAACATGCGATAGGCCGTCAGCCAGGCGGTTGGGAGACAAGCAGCCTCTTCAAATGAAAGTTCGGCAGGCTTGTCGATGAGGTTTCGCGCGGGTACCCGAACTTGTGCTGCCATGGCACCTGAATACACCTCACTGAGTAGTGAGCGCTTGGGATCCAAGGTTTCGTCGCCGCGGCCCTTATCTGGGTCACCAATCACGCCGTGCACGATGACTTCGCGTCCATCCTCAGTGACACCTGCTGCGTCGGTCCCAAGAATCATCGGTGCCTGATCAGCAGTAAGTGCCGTACCTCGCAGCGCCCAGAGATCATGGTGATTCAAACTCACAGCTTTGACGTTTACTGTCACCCAATCCTGCGGTGTCGGTATCGGCTCAATTTCGCCAAGAGTAAGCATGGACAATGGGTCGTCGGCATTGATGCCGGATGCATAGACAGCGAACATGGTGCGAGCCTAGCCGCGCGGGGGCCTGAGCACAGCCGTTAGGACTATGACTTACGGAACAGCGGGCGAAACCGAAAGAGCAACCGTCCAACGATTTGGCGTCCATGCACGGGGCCAAAGGATCGGCTGTCGATGCTCGTTTGCGGATTGTCGCCTAGCATCCACCAGGAACCCGCAACCTCGTGATGCACGCGTTTAACTGCCAGGAGATCAATACGGTCAGGTTCCCAAAAAGCCACAATCTGGCCTGGTTTGACCTGCTGGGTTTTTCGCACGAGCCACCAGTCGCCGGACTTCAGCGTAGGTTCCATGGAATTTCCTGCTATGGCCACTGACGTTAATCCCCACACAGGGTCATCCTTGCGTATCCCCAAGGCCAGCACCGGACTAGGCTTAACCGAAATCTTCAGCGAAAGGGATGATTGATGTTGAACCGTCTATTTACTCCTCGTCACGTGGCTTACGCACACTGCGATTTGCCATGCGGCGTCTATGACCCATCACAGGCTCGACTCGAAGCCGAGTCAGTTAAAGCCTGCATGCAGAAGTACCACGGCTCGGAAGATCCTGATTTCAAGGCTCGCGCTGTAGCAATTAAAGAAACACGCTCGACAATGGTTAAGGAACACCTCTGGGTGCTCTGGACCGATTACTTCAAGGCTCCACACTTCGAGAAGTACCCGCACCTCAATGACCTGTTCAATCAGGCCACCAAGCTCGCTGGTGCCGGTGGCACTAAGGGCACTGTCGATGTTGTCGTTGCTGATCAATTGCTTGCAAAGATTGATGAAATCGCTGCAATCTTCTGGGAAACCAAAGCTGCTGCATAACGTCTTCATTGAACGAGCTCGCAGCGCATGTGCGTTGCGAGCTCGTTTTTTTATGACGACACTGTCAATCTCAGCGATTGCACACACCCGGATGTGTCTAGTGTGGGTATCGAACAGTGATCTAGGGGGAATACCGTGAGCATTGCATTGCATTTACCAGCCAAGCCTGAATATGCAGCGCTCGCGCGCACTCTGGCAGCGACCATTGCTGCGCGTTGTGAGTTGAGTTATGACCGGGTTGAAGATGCTCGCCTTGCCATCGATGAAGCCTTTAACCAGGTTGTGCTCAACGCACCTGCGGATGCGGAGATTGTTTGCACTTTTCTTGAAGAAGTTGGTGCCCTGGAATTTATGGTTCAAAGTCGCACACTCTTGGAAAGTGGCCTACCTACCAACACTTTTAGTTGGACCGTTCTTTCTGCCTTGGCAGACGAACTCCGCGCTACCAATGTCGACGGTATTCTCACAGTAGTCGCTCGCGTTCAAGAACAACATAACGAGGCTGCTTAACCGAACCGCTCAGATGAGTTCCGCGGATAGGGATCAACAGATAGCCGAACACATCGGACTCGTTCACCATGTGGCCCGACATTACCGATCGCATAATGAGTTTGAAGATCTGATTCAAGTTGGCATGGAGGGCTTGATCTTCGCCTGTGACCATTTTGATTCCGAGTTAGGAAATGAATTTAGTACGTATGCAGTGCCGTGTATTCGAGGTGCAATTCAACATCACCTTCGCGATCGAATTTCGAGTATTCGCATACCTGGGAAGTTGCAAGAATTAGCACTCAAGGTTTCTCATTCAATTGATGAACTCACCCAAACGCATTCCAGCGCACCGACAATTCCAGCAATAGCTCTTCACCTTGGTGTCAGCGTGGAACAAGTACTCGCCGCCCTTGAGATAAATAATGCGCGCTTAATGATGAGTACCGACGATGATAGAACCCTCATCGCGCAGCAGGCTCTAGAAGATCCAAATCTTGATGGTCTAGAAAATAGGGAATCTGTACTACAAGCATTGCGAACCCTGCCAAAACTTGAGCAAAAAGTCGTGGTGCTTCGCTTTTATAAAAATCTCAACCAAACTCAAATAGCAAAAGAACTCGACATCTCCCAGATGCAGGTCTCGCGAATTCTTACTCGATCACTGTTCAAGCTTCGTGCAGAATTAACGCAAACCTGAGACTTACGACTTATATGCCTGCGAAGAGTCGCGCAGGACTGCAGGGCTAAAAGTAATGATCAAGCCGAGCACCGCTGGGAGGATAAATCCCAAACGAAGCACTAACTGGGTGTCCGACCAAATTCCGATAGCCAAGCCGAGGAGTTGAGCCAGGACAAAAGGCGACCTGGCCCAACGCTTCCTGGAATACCAGCCTTTTGCTACAACTAATAGCCCCAGCCCAAAGACCGTGAAAATAACAACCTCGAGAATGATGGCCGACGAATCATCTCCTCGAGCGCCATAACTTGTGCCACTCAGAGCCTGAACCACTGAGACAACGGCGGTCGCAAGAAGGGCCGCACCTTCTAATCCTGCGATGAAAGCCAGTGCGAGGTACGAGCGGGGAATAGTCACGGGACCACTCTACGGATCGTGAGGTTTCCCAGCACTATCGCTAGGGTTCCCATGTGCGCGGACTCCTGATCGTCAATCCTCAGGCGACGACTACCTCGCGCCGCCTAACCGACCTCGTGATCCACGCATTCGCTGATGCTCTAGATCTCGAGGTTGCCACAACCTCACATCGAGGGCATGGCATGGAGCTCGGTCAACAGGCAGTCGCTGCGGATTTAGATGTCGTCATCACCGTTGGCGGAGACGGAATCATCAATGAAGTTGTGAATGGCTTGCTCGCGCAAGGGCCTGGTCCTCGCACACAATTGGCCACGCTGCCTGGTGGCAGCGCCAATGTCTTCGCTCGAGCCCTAGGCCTACCTAATGACATCGTCGAAGCTGGAGCGCACCTCCTAGAGGGCATCAAGCAAGGTCGCATCCGAACCATTGGTTTGGGTCGTGCCGATGATCGATGGTTCACCGTCAACGCCGGTGTCGGACTTGACGCTGAAGTTATTGCAGCAATGGAACACAAACGCCGACACGGACGAAAAGCCTCGCCTACTCGCTACATAGCCACAACTGCATCAACCATGTTTAAAACTGCCCGGAATCGCGTTCCGCAACTCAGTGTTACCCGGGGTGAAGATGTCTTGGAAGAGCTGTACTTTGCGCTCGTTCAAAACACGAATCCCTGGACCTACCTAGGCAACTGGCCCATTCAGCTTTGCCCGGATGCTAACTTCAACACCGGACTTGATCTCTTTGGAATGCGCAAGGTCAGCGTGCCAAAAGCGCTGCAGAATACCCGGCAGCTTTTAACCCAGCGTCGAGCCAGTGCTCTGGCTTCTGCCGTCACTTGGCACGATCAATCGGAATTCACGATGACTGCCACCCGACCTATGGCCTTCCAAATTGATGGTGAAGGTTTGGGAGAAATCAGCCAAGTAACGTTCCGTTCCCAACCTGCGGCGTTAACAGTGATCGTGTAATTGCCCATAAAACATGACAAATGTCGCGTCTGTGACCAAACCGACAGCGCTTATTGGCCTTTATTCGGTCGCGCCTCTTGCGCCTGCACCGCTCTCATGTAACCCTTTACTTCCCCGTTGCTACACAGAACTGGCCCACTTCCTTCGGAGACGAGCAGGAGACCCCTGGATCGCCTCCATTCTGATGGCCGGCATAAGTGAAAGCATTCACGAGCACTGGTAATCCTGGTGCCTTTTACGATGGAGTTGACCTAGCATGGACTGGCGACACGAGTCTGCTTGCCGTGACGAAGATCCAGAACTCTTCTTCCCGATCGGCAACACCGGACCCGCATTGGTTCAGATCGAGGAAGCCAAGGCCGTCTGCCGTCGTTGTTCCGTGGTTGATGAATGCTTACGTTGGGCCCTGGAAACCGGGCAGGACGCCGGCGTTTGGGGCGGTTTAAGCGAGGATGAACGTCGAGCTCTGAAGCGACGTAATGCCCGCTTGCGTGCTCGCGGCAGTCTCTAATCCAATTTGGGCGCCGTTATACACGAGTGTCGTTCAACTTTCTCGGGGTAATTGGTGCAGTGATAAGCACTACCGTTCCTTCTTGAACTGCAATAGACACGGTGCCTTGCAATTCGCCAGTAACGAGTGAATGCACGATCTGCAGCCCGAGTCCGCCAGAGTTCGCCGGATCCTCGCAGACCTCTTGCGCGATGCCCTGACCGTTATCGCGCACAGTAATCATCACTGCGGATTCACCTCGGCTTATTTCTACGGCGATTGCATCCGCTTGGGCATGCTCAACCGCATTTTGTAGAAGTTCAGAAACACACATTGCAAGTGGGGTCGCAATTTCGGCACTCAACACCCCAGCCGAACCTGAGCGCTCAATGTGCTGAGAGTCATTGCCACCTAAGGCAGGGGCCAGATCTCGCACTAGCGAAATAATTCGATCAATGACGTCATCGAATTCGAGCATCTCGTCGACTTGTCTCGACAAGGTCTCGTGCACCACAGCAATCGCCGCAACGCGAAGCTCCGCCTCACCTAGCGCGAGCCGAGCTTCTTCGCTCTGTGCGCGCCTGCCCTGCATCCGCAGTAGTGCTGCCACAGTCTGAAGGTTGTTTTTCACCCGATGGTGAATCTCTCGAATGGTGGCATCTGCCGACATGAGGGCACGCTCACGTCTGCGAACATCGGTCACATCACGTAACAACACCAAAGCCCCATTGGTGTGTCCTGGGGCAGTTAACGGAATACCGTTAATGAGTACGACTGCGTGAGCATTCTCAACTTCGGTTTGCCCCGCTGCCCGGCCACCCGCTATCAGCGCGAGGTGTTGATCCATCGGGCCGTGGCGATGTGAGAGTCGCACAACGAGTGAGCCAAGATCAGCGCCCAAGAGATCTGTAGCAAGCCCCAATCGGCGCAGCACACTCATCGCATTCGGGCTGGCGTACGTGACCTTGCCTTCCGGGCTTAAACGCACAAGCCCATCTCCCACTCTCGGGGCGTCACCTCGCTCGCCAACATAATCCGGCGGCGGAAAATCCCCTGCTACCAACATGTGTAATAACTCTTCGGCGATTTGCAGGTATGCCTCTTCGAGTTGGCCAGCGACTCGAGTCAACGTTGATGAAGATCGAACAACTACCCCGATGACGCGGCCTTGTGAATCGGGCCGCGAGCGAATAGGGAAGGCGTTACCTATTGCCCGACCGAAGTGCAGTGCTTGATCAATCTCGGGTAAGCGACCTCTTGGCACGAAGCGGCCGACCAAATCCTCTTCAACCGTGGTTGACGCGGTGGTTGGACGAACCAATGCTGCGGCAACTGCTCCACCTTCATTCCAAGTGGGCAACCACAAGACTAGATCGCCCAGTGAAAGGTCTGCGATGAGTCCCCAGGCTTCAACGACGCGGTGTAAACGTGCCACCTCGTCGGGTTGTAAATCTGTTCGCTCCTGAGCCAAGACGGCGACTGTTCCCACGAATGGCAGGGTACGCCGATTGAGTTGTAGATCCGGGTAAGCGCGGCGGACTACTCGCCAGAGATCGTCTGCTGAATTTGGGTGAAAATTCTCGTGTGCAAGCCCTCAGGGGTTTGCACCGTTTCTCGGCACTGACGAATCCGTGTCTGAATAATTCTTTCGGCAGTGAACACTTCAGCACAAGGTGGACATTCTTCGAGATGGTGCACCACCTGATGCGAGCTTTCCGGCTCAAGCTCATTGTCTAAATAAATCCACATCCACAAATGAATCTGGACGCAAGCAACAGCGTGCGGATTTCCACAACTCATGACGTCACCACCTGAGAAATGAAGCCCCGTTCGGTTGCATACTCCCGAAGGAGCTCGCGTAATTGCTTGCGGCCGCGACTCAAGCGAGACATCACCGTTCCAACTGGAGTGTCCATAATTTCTGCCGCTTCTTTATACGAAAAGCCTTCAATATCAACCAAATACACGGCCATTCGAAAGTCTTCGGGCAGCACCGCAAGCGCATCAATGATTTCACCATCTGCCAACTTGGCCATGGCTTCAGCTTCAGCTGAACGCATGCCCAGGCTCTCGCCTACTTCATTGAGTTGACCGTCAGTGAGTTCATCTGCACTCGTCTGCAACGGCACGCGTTGCTTCTTACGATATTGGTTGATGTACGTGTTGGTTAAAATCCGAAAAAGCCAAGCCTTCAGATTCGTTCCTTCGGTAAACGAGCCAAATGCCGCAAATGCCTTCAGTGTGGCTTCTTGAACAAGATCCTCAGCATCAGCTGGATTGCGTGTCATTCGCAATGCACCGCCATAGAGCGAATGCAGGAACGGCGTGACATCGCGCTCAAAACGCGCCGCCGTATCTTCCTTGGTTTCAGTGGACATCACACATGAGCCTACGGCACTGGGATCCAGCCCGACGAAATTCATGGTTGCGATCACATATGCCCAAACGCGCGCAGCCACCTCGATATTCCCTGCCAGCCCAGCATCGGATCAGCCACCCCATGGCTTGCCGTCCACGAACCTTCGCTAACGAGCCTGGATAGGCGCCATGAGTTCAGGACCACTATTTCGGGCGTTATTGACTGCGGTACTGACTGGATAAGCCTCCAGCGGTACCAGCCTCGGATCAAGGAGCGGTGCAATTTCAATCTGCAATGCGGAATCTAGCCACCAATTCCAGCGCGCTTGCGGCACCATCACCGGCATCCGATCATGAATCTGGATGAGTCCTTGCGTTGCCTGCTTGGTGAGAACGCAACAGGTCAACAGCCAAGAACCCTCTGGTGACCGCCACCATTCATACAGACCCGCCATCGCCAAGGTTGCCCCATCGGCTGCATGGATGAAGAACGGTAATTTGGCCGGACGTCCAGAGCTCGTCACCTCTGTTGAGGTGTACCACTCGTAATAGCCATCGGCAGGAACCAGACACCTCTGGGAAGCGAAGGCCTTCTTAAAAGATGGCTTGCTGGCCACTGTTTCAGATCGGGCATTGGTCATTTTCGCCCCTATCCCAGGATCCTTTGCCCAAGATGGCACTAAGCCCCATTTTGCAACCTCAAGGCTGCGCGCAGGCGGCTCATCTCCTTGACGCTTATCCACCACGACGTACACCGAGGTACTCGGAGCGACGTTGTAGTTCGGCGGCAGATATTGCTCAGGCGGCGCAACTACCTCAAATTCGGCCACCAGAGCCGCTGGATCCTGCGCTGCCACATATCGCCCACACATGAGCACTACCCTTGCCTTGATGTCCCCTTCAACGCAACCGAGTTGGGCTGCCCCGCGCGCCTTAGCGCCAATCCGCGCCACCGTCAGAATTCCGGGCTCCAAATCAGCAACGAACCGGGCTTTGATCTTGGCCGCGCTCAGCGAAGGTCCCAGCACAATTCACCAAGCACTCGATGCCCGTGACACCCGACTAATGGTCACGGCCCTGCAGTCTCTGGACACCCGAATCTCCGTGAGCGAGCCAACCGCCGTGGGCAACGTTGATATTCGGGTTCACCCTGCGCCCTTCACCGGCCCTGCCACTATTCATGTCGGTTTAGCCGGAACAGTCATGCGTTTTGTGCCACCGGTTGCTGCATTGGCTACCGGAGATGTCTCATTCGATGGTGACGAAGGCGCTCGAGTCCGCCCAATGGCAACAACACTCAACGCTTTGCGATCACTTGGGGTGTCGATCATTGGTGAAGACACACTGCCATTCACTGTGTGCGGCACTGGCTCAGTTACCGGCGGAGAAGTTGTCATTGATGCTTCCGCTTCAAGTCAATTTGTTTCTGCACTGCTCTTAACTGCTGCACGATTTGATCAAGGCTTAACGATTCGCCACGAAGGTCCACCTGTTCCGAGTCAGCCTCACATCAATATGACTATTGAAATGCTTGCTGAACATGGCGTTCATGTAGACACACCAGATGCTTCAACTTGGCGTATCGCCAATCAACGAATTGCATCGATTGATCGAGTCATCGAACCAGACCTTTCAAACGCTGCTCCGTTTCTGGCTGCGGCGATGGTTACCGGCGGTGAAGTGACTATTCCTGATTGGCCCGCGCGCACCACTCAAGCCGGTGACGCCTTACGCGATCTCCTCGCCGCGATGGGAGCAACGATCTCGCACAGCAGCCAAGGACTCAGCGTTGCGATGCAAGGGGAAATCCGTGGAATAGATGCTGACTTACGTGACGTCGGCGAGCTCACCCCGACCCTTGCCGCAATAGCCGCACTGGCTACGACCGAAACTCGCTTTCGGGGAATTGCTCATCTCCGCGGTCATGAAACTGATCGACTCGCAGCACTAGTTCACGAAATAAAGAACCTCGGGGGTGACGCAACTGAAACCGAAGATGGCATTCACATTCGTCCCGGTGTTCTACATGCAGGACATTTCAAAACTTACAACGACCATCGCATGGCCACTGCAGGCGCGGTTATTGGTTTGCGGGTCTCCGGTGTTGAAGTCGAGAACATCGATACGACTGCAAAAACTCTTCCTGGTTTCGCTGCACGATGGGAATCTTTAGTTTCTGGATCGCCCACTCCGTGACGAGCAAGAAAACTCACGAGCGCTGGGATGAAGACGATGTACGCATCCGCCCCGGCAAAACCAAATCTCGCCCTCGCACCAAAGAACGTCCTGCCCACACCAACGCCGAAACTGGAATGGTCATCGCTGTTGATCGTGGACGATTCACGGTTGCCCTGAATTCCGATACCGATGAAGTCGCAATGGGCAAACAGATCTACTCAATCAAAGCTCGCGAACTTGGTCGAAAAGGCATCGTCGTAGGAGATCTCGTTGATCTCATCGGTTCAGACACTTCTGGCACCGACGATCTTGCGCGAATCGTCCGGCGACAAGAACGCACTTCGACACTTCGACGAACTGCTGACGATGTTGACCCCGTCGAGCGCATCGTTGTGTCGAATGCTAATCAGCTTGCCATCGTCACCGCTACAGCTGATCCGGAACCCTCATTTGGACTTATCGATCGGGCTTTGGTCGCTGCCTTTGATGAAGGTATTCAACCCATGCTCATCATCACTAAGACTGACCTCGCCAGCGCCGACGCGCTACTCGCAATGTACGGGCCACTTGATCTACCAGTGTTCACGATTAATAACCGAGTGCCGCCACCTGATCTGCTTGCAGCATTAAAGAATCAGATCACCGTGGTTCTTGGACATTCAGGTGTGGGTAAATCCACTTTGGTCAACGCCATCGTGCCCGGTTCTATCCGCAGCACCGGCCATGTCAATGTCGTAACGGGTAAGGGCCGCCATACCTCGACCAGCGCAGTGGCGCTCGCACTTCCCACTGGTGGCTGGATCATCGATACGCCTGGCATTCGCTCCTTTGGCCTTGCGCATGTGCGAGCTGACCAAATGATTCACGCCTTCCCTGAACTGGAACCAGGAATTGAACACTGCCCGCGGTCGTGCTCGCATGATGAACCTGAGTGCGGCCTCAATGAATGGATCCATACTCAACCCGAACAAATGCGAGATCGGTTGTTGTCGCTGCGACGTTTACTCGCTCAACCAACGCAAGTCAGACCAGAAGATGCCTTCCCAAATGAACAACCACCGCAGACGTAACCAGTAAGCAGGAAGCAGACCCGCTAGCGAATAAGCGACGCCCACACTGCTTCGGCACCGCTATGTCCGGCCGCAAGGACATACAACGTCGCAACGACTGAAAGCGCCACGACACCAATCGCTGCGATGCGTAGCCAGAGCGGGCGAGCACGATTTGAGGGAATACCTCGGTCCACGAACCAAAACCCAATAACGGCTAAGCCGAATAACCCAACCCATAGTGGTACTTGCGAGCCCCAATGCAAATGATCAGCTGCGACCGGCTTCACTCGCGCCAATTGCTCCCCGGCCTCCTTCGCGAGAACTGCACTGCCGATGCTCACAAGTGCCCCTAAAGCCACCAGCGGACCAAAGCGACGAGAGAACTTTGGAACAACTGCCATCACAATCGCGCCTAGAGCAGTCAGCGGCACCAGAACAACGACGATATGGACAATAAGTGGGTGCAGTGGTACTCCGCCGATGGTCACAAGTTCCGACATAATTGAGGAGCCTACGACGATGCGAACCAGAAGGACTAGATTCACTTCCGTGTCCGAATTATTAAGCGCTGAGCAGGAGTCTTTTCGTGCAGACCTTCAGCTGGCCTTGTCAATGGCCGATCGTGCCGACGTGGTCACTATGAAGACTTTTCAGTCAAGTTCACTTCGCGTCGAAACCAAGCCAGATCTCACCCCCGTGACAGAAGCAGATCAGGCAACTGAACAGCTACTGCGCGAAATCCTGTCTCAAGAGCGTCCGCTCGATGAAATTCTGGGTGAAGAATTCGGTGAGACTTCAACCGCGAGCAACCGCCGTTGGGTCTTGGATCCGATCGATGGCACGAAAAATTATGTGCGCGGTGTACCTGTCTGGTCCACATTGATTGCTCTCACTATTGACGGTGTTCCAGTGCTTGGTGTGGTCTCGGCACCTGCATTGAATCGACGATGGTGGGCAGCAAAAAATGCCGGCGCCTGGACACGGGCACTTGGTGCAGAGCCGAAACGTATTGGGGTGAGTGGCGTTCATGAATTGAGTAACGCTTCGTTCTCTTATTCTGATGCGATCGGCTGGCCTGAGAATGGTGCACTTACCTCACTCAACTCTTCAACTTGGCGCCAGCGCGCTTATGGTGACTTCTGGTCACACATGCTGGTTGCTGAAGGTGCCGTTGATGTATCCGCCGAACCAGAACTTGGTGCTTGGGACATGGCAGCGCTCATTCCCATCATTGAAGAAGCTGGCGGTAAAGCGACCGCCTTTGACGGTGGCCCTGCCCTGCGGGGCGGTTCCCTGGTTGCAACGAATGGCTTGCTGCACGATCAGGTGCTCCCACTTCTCCAGATCTAGGAACGCTTACCGACTCAACTGCGGCTGTGCACTTTTTGCATGATTTCTTAGGTGAGACCAACCCCTTGTGGACGTGGGCTACCCACTTACCTTCCAACGTGGTTTTGCTTTACTGCTGCAGTCGCTCAGCGCCCATCCGTCCTCGCAATCGCAATCGCAATCGCCTGCACCGAACCGCAATTTGTGACACCCCAGCTCCGCAAGATGCGGACTGTTACTTCCATCCCCCTCAACGCATATCCGAATCTCGGCAGATCTTGGGATGCCTCGACACATTCCTGGATCGACCAGCGACATGCTCAACCGGGACTGGTCCAACAGTGGTCTGATCTGCGTGCCGTACGGATCGGGGCTGAACCCACCTAGCTCGCGACACGCATAACTACTTATGTCGCGTAATCACCGCTCCAAACTCGTTACTCGCCACGAGCACTGACTTGTAAGTGCAGTCCACCGATCGGCCTCATAGTCACACTTGGATTCACGTCGGGAATTATTTTGCCCTCTGGGTATCTCAACTGAAATCGCGTTGCCAATCGGGCGACCACAGCAATGGCTTCGGCATAAGCAAAATCTCTGCCTATGCAAAGACGCAAGCCATTGCCAAACGGAATGAACGCATGCCGAGTGATGCTCCCGTCAATAAAACGACTGGGGATAAAGGAGTCTGGCTCACTCCAGAAGTCTGGGTGCCGGTGAACCAGCCATGGACTCATGATGATGAGGGCTCCCGCGGGGATCTGCGCACCTGCGAGTTCATCATCAGACAGAGCCTTACGCGTAATGAGCCAAGCAGGCGGATACAGGCGAAGCGCTTCATCGACGCAAGCCCGCGTGAAAGGCAGATCACTTAACTGGTCCAACGACAGAGCATCGGCTGTCACCGCAGCAGATACTTCATCGTGCAACTGATCTTGAATTTGCGGATGCGCAGCAAGCAGCGCCCAACTCCACGTCAGAGCAGCGGCGACAGTTTCATGGCCCGCCACAATGAACGTCACAATTTCATCGCGGATCTCGCGCTCAGTCAGCGGCTGTCCATCAGAATTCCTGGCCGCAATGAGGAGATCCAACACATCGGGCGTCGAGGAAGATTGGCCCTCTCGACGAGCAGCGACAAGCCTTGAAACTGCTGCATCAAGGGTTGTGTTTGCGCGCCTTAATCGCCGATTCGCCGGAGTCGGCATCCAAGCAGGCGGAGTGATCGGCACCCGAGCGCGGGCAACCACAACCTCAAGCGCATCCAGAGTTGCACTCGTGAGCTCTGCCGCATCGCCAGACAAATCCTCTGTGAATAAGGCATGGCCGACAGTTTCCAAGGCAACTCTCAGCATCGCTTGCTCGATGTCAACCAAAGCACCGTCGGGAAGATCGCTCCATTGCGCCAGTAACCGCTGCACTCCGCTTTCAACCTGTTGCACAAGCGGTTCAAGTTGGCGTGGATGAAAAGCAGGTTGCAGCATCAACCGATGTTCTTTCCACGGCGGATCCAAAGCAGTGAGGAGACCACTTCCCGTGACAAGCGAAAGTGCCTTGTACTGAATGGTTTCCTTGCTGTATTCACGAGGGCGATCGACAAGTACCCGTTTGACCGCATCAGGGTGGGACACAAGATAACTCGGGGGTCGAGGGATAGGGAATTGCGCGACATCCCCATATGTCTGCCAAATGTGATTCAGATACTGCAATGGATCGCGACGGATAGCAGCGAAGGCTGGCAACATTTGCGGGCCCGAAGGGCCTGGCGCCGTTGCCGGAGTGCCCATGTATTTTCGATCAGGAATTACCAGTTCCGGCACATCACACCTTGGCTGGCGTTTGTATTGGTGCCTGTATTGGCGAATATAAAGTCGAGCGCTCCTGCAGAGTTCGGCCAATCGGATTGGTGATTTCTGCAAACTCTTCAACAGTGATGCCTTGACCATGAGTCGCGCCCGCTGCGCGCGAAATATTTTCATCCATCAACGTGCCACCAAGATCATTAACGCCAGCGCGTAATAACTGCTGAGCACCACTGGTTCCGAGTTTGACCCACGACGCCTGAATGTTGTGGATCGATCCGTGATAGGCGATCCGCCCAACCGAATGCATCAACACAGTTTCGCGCCAGGTCGGCCCGCGACGGGCACCCTTCTTCAAATAAATCGGTGCAGCCATGTGCACGAATGGCAGCGGCACAAACTCAGTGAACCCACCGGTGCGAGCCTGCACTTCACGCGTGCGAATCAGATGTCTAGCCCAATGAACTGACTGCTCAATGGTGCCGAACATGATGGTGACGTTGGATTTCAAGCCAACTTCGTGTGCAGTTTCATGCACTTCAAGCCACTGCTCTGTGTTGACTTTGTCTGCGCAGATAACTTTTCGAATGTCATCGTCAAGAATTTCAGCGGCAGTTCCGGGAAGTGAGCGAAGGCCACTGTCACGCAAAGTGATGAGGAATTCACGCAATGGAATTCCAAGCCTGCGCGCCCCTTCCCAAACTTCGAGCGCAGAGAAGGCATGAATATGAATACTGGGCGCTGCATCACGCACTTCTCGCAAAATATCCAGATACGTCTGGCCGTTGAAATCAGGATGAATTCCGCCTTGCAGGCACACCTCTGTTGCACCAAGCTCGACAGCCTCAACTGCTCGATCAGCGACATCAGAACCTGTGAGTAAGTACGGTTCACCGCGAAGATTTAAGGTTGCTGGACCCTTAGAGAATGCACA
>WLNQ01000070.1 GCA_009699705.1 Actinomycetota bacterium
GCCTGCTCAGGTGTTGCCGCGCCATAGCCAAAGAGCAAGACCGCGATATCAGCACCAAGAACAAACAGAATCGCGGCAATCGGTGCAATCACAGCGACGATAATTCGCATAGTCGAGCTCACTTCGCGGCCTACATCGTGAAAGCGTCCGGCATGCGCTAATCGACTCAATGCGGGAAGCATCGCGGTGATGATCGAAATAGTGATCACGCTATGCGGCAGCATGAAAACTAAATGAGCTTTTTGGTACGTCGTCAGACCAGCAGCCGTTGCCCCTTCGGCGGCAGCATTGACGTTCGCCTGAGCTGCAAGGCGCGTAACGACAATATTGGTTGCCTGATTCACCAAGACCAATGCGACAGTCCACATTGCCAAGGACCCAGCTTTACCAAGTCCAGCGCCGCGCCAGTCAAAGCGAGGCTTATAGGTGTGTCCATGTCGAAAGAGCACGGGAATCAAAATCACGGACTGCGCGACAACGCCAAGCGTGGTACCGACACCAAGGATGAGAATTTGCTGCTGAGTCAGGACTCCGCTTGAAGCTGCAGAAGAACCGGAGATTGCAATGAACAAAACAAAAGTTGTGATCGCGATGAAGTTGTTTGCGATAGGTGCGAACATCGGTAATCCGAAATGCCCTCGAGCGTTGAGTACCTGACTCAGCATGGCGTATACGCCGTAGAAAAATATTTGCGGTAAGCACAAGCGCGCAAACGCCACAGCGAGATCAAATTCATTTTGAGGATAATCAGAAGGCGTGTAGAGCGAAACAAGCAAGGGTGCGCAGAGCACGGCGATAACCGAAAATACTAAAAGCGTGACGCCTACGAGCGTGAGAAGTCGATCTGAATAGGCCTGCCCACCGTCATGGTCGTCTTTTATATGTCGGACAAGCTGCGGAATGAATACGGCGTTGAGCGCTCCGCCAATAATTAAAATATAGACAATGTTTGGCAGCGAGTTGCCAAGTGAATACGCATCGGAAACCAGGTAGAAACCAAGTGCAGCTGCAGCGGTGATGTCTCGCCCGATGCCTGTGACGCGCGAAACGATGGTTCCGGTGGCCATGATGGCGCTAGATCGCGCCATCGATTTCGTCGTCTCACTCATCCGTGGCCCTCGCCTGCATAATGCGCCTCGTAATTCCCACAACCACAAACAGGGTAATTGCACCAAAGGCGGCGAGAACTACCCAACCAGCGGCTCGGGCATAGGCGGTTGAGACCAAAGTAATGCTTGCGGCAGTGCCATAGGAAGCACCGCCGGGGGTGAGCACCTGAACTTTGGTGGGTAATGGATCGCCGCCGAGAATGCGTACGGGTAATTCCACGCTGACTTTTTGTCCAGGTTCAATCACAATGCCGGACTTAGCAGCTGATTCCAAGCGCGAGCTTGGCTCGCCGATGAGTGAAAGCCCCACGTTGACGGCGCTGTCACTGTCATTTGCAAGTGTCACGGGAACATTGCCAGAGTCACCGGAGAAGGTGATAGTTCCACTAGATGTTGGCCGAACTTGATTAATTTGGGTGGTGAGTTCTCGACTGATTGATGTTAAAAGCTCCACGCCAGTGCTTGGCTGTTCATGCCAAGCCGAGGATTGAGCTCGTAGCAGTGCTTCGGAATACGCAGTATTTACTGGGCCTGGGGTTTCCTGCACTGCAGTTAGTTGAGAGATCTTGGCGTGAACTGCCTTCAAGCGTGTGAGATACGCGGTGGTTAACTCTTGACGTTCGCCTGACGCATATGCAAGTCGGTCACTCGGTCCACGTGGACTGTTGGTGAGAGCTGCCAAGGTGGTGGGAATCATCCATGGAGCTGACTGAGTAGCCCGTAGCACGGATCGTAAGAAACTCGGAACGGGTGACCAGCGAACATCACTCGGTGCGGCGACAACGGTCAGGGGTGCGTTGGCGCGCGCAACTGGACTCTGCGCAATAGCTGCGGTTTCAGCTAGGAAGCGTTGTCGAGCCAGAATCACTTCCGAAGCCGATCGTTGTGGCATTACCAAGGCCGCACTCAAACGTTGATCAGTGAGCACCGCATTGAGATTGCCGAAACTGGTGGGGTAATCAGTAATTCCCTGACGCGGCACGTTGGGGTCACCGGCCATGGTCGCGGAAGACAGCACAACAGTGGTGGCGCCTGCGCTTGCTAAGACGTTGGCAGTTTTTTGATCCAACCGGCCACTAGGCGCCCAATACACACCACCCGGAACCGGCGACTGCAAAATGGAGGTGGCAATAGTTGGGGCGACAGTCATTGCTCGCACAACGTCAGCAGACAAACCGTTGCGGCGATCAGCGACGGCGTCTACATCCGCGTACGTGAAGGCGTGAGAGTTCGACGGCGTAATTGCAGCGCGCAAGTCATTGAGCCACCGGCTGGCATTGGAACTGCGATCTCCGACCACGATTTCACCGTCTTGCACCACTTGATAACCACGACCAATGTGGTCGGCACTTTGAATAAGCGAAGGGTCGATCATCCAACTCAAGGTTGAACTGAATTCACGGCCTACATCTATTAGACCAGTGAGACGTCCACCGTTGGATAAAGCGACCGGGGTCTGATCATTGAGTAAAACATTGGTTGCAGTGCGGGCGGGGTAGTCAGCTATTGGCCAAAGCCACACGACACCCACGGCGCGTGGCATTTTTTCAGACGAGGGAAACCAAGGCAGGTAGGTACGAATGCTGCCCATGGTTTGGTTTGCCTGGACAGCATTGATCACCAATGAATATGTACCTTGGGTAGTCAGTGCGAGTTGCGTGAAAGGCAGGGTGAAGGTGAATCCTGACTGGGATCCGGGCGCGATATCAGTCTTGAGGTCGATGGTTGTAAGTACTCGACTTGAAGAAGCAGGTCCATAAATTTCCGCATCTATGCCTTCGCGTCCGTTCAACACAGACGTCGATAAGCGAATTTGTACGCGTGGTTGAACCAAAGCTGACGTGGATCCATTCACGACGCGACCGGTGATGCGAAGCGTGGAATCAGTTGTTGGGACGATGGGCAGCAAGGAATCTAGAACCACTTGCACACTAGTTTCAGTAGCGTCGACTGCGCGGGCAGGACTTGCAAATGTTGCGGTTGCGCATAAAAGAAAGATGCCCAATAACGCGCGAAATATTATTGATGGACGCACTTATGCGTCCGCCAATCCGGCAAGGAGTTCAGGTACTCGTGCCATAAGTTTTCGCTCGTCCGAATGCGCCAATTTCCCCGCAACATCATCTATCGGAATCCAGGCGACTTCAACGACTTCTCGATCTTCATCGCTGAGCTCGCCGCCATCCGCATTCAGGATGTAGTGGTGAACGGTCTTGTGAATCCGTTTGTCTTCTGCCATGAACCAAAAATCGATCGTCCCTAGGGTCATCAACACGGAACTCTCGATGCCGGTTTCCTCATGTACCTCACGAATGGCTGCTTGCTCGTTGGTCTCCCCAACCTCGACATGACCCTTAGGTAAGGACCAAATCAGGCGCCCGCGACGATCGCGACGCGCAATCAAAGCAGCCTTCCAAGGCCTACTTGAACGGTCAAGAACCAAGCCCCCGGCACTGACTTCCTCTATGCGCGGGGTCTTGGCGACTCGAGGGGACATACAAGCAGGATAAACCGCCGACAGACTTCACTACGCTCTACCAGTGCCTACCTTTGATCCGCAGCAGGCGGCGGCCCAATTAGCGCCTATAAAACCCTTGCTCTCCAGCCTAGGAAATCGCTTCTTAGCGGCCGGATTTGAACTCTCGCTCGTGGGCGGCCCCGTTCGAGACGCTTTTCTGGGACGACTTGGGCAGGCCCCAGACTTGGATTTCACCACAAATGCCCGCCCAGAGCAGATTCTGGAGCTTCTCGAGGGATTTGCCGAGGCGATCTGGGATGTTGGCATTCGGTTTGGCACCATTGGCGCTCGAATCAGTGGGCAAGAGTGTGAGATCACTACGTATCGAAGTGAGCACTACGACCCGGATTCCCGCAAACCTGAGGTGAATTTCGGCGATTCTCTCCTGGGCGATCTGGGCCGCCGCGATTTCACCATCAATGCGATGGCTCTGCGGTTACCTGAATTGACGTTGGTTGATGAGTTCAATGGCATTCAGGATCTGGCGGCTGGGATCATTCGGACGCCAAATTCACCCCAAATGTCTTTTTCTGATGATCCGTTGCGGATGATGCGAGCTGCTCGATTTGCGTCGCAATTGAATTTCAGTGTCGATGGCCCGACTTTGCAAGCGATGGTTGAGATGCATGAGCGCATCACCATCGTTTCCATTGAACGCTCCCAGGTCGAGTTCATGAAAATCGTGATGTCCGATCATCCGCGCCTTGGTTTGAAATTGCTTGTTGATTCGGGAATTGCCGAGTACGTGTTCCCCGAATTGCCAGGGATGCGCCTGACTACAGATGAGCATTTGCAGCATAAAGACGTGTATGAACATTCGCTGACGGTGCTAGATCAAGCGATCATGCTGGAAACCACTCACGAACCATTCAGTGGACCAGATCCGGTATTGCGTTTGTCCGCGTTATTCCATGACATCGGTAAACCTCGTACGCGTAAATTCGATGATGGAAAAGTTTCGTTTCACCACCATGAAGTTGTCGGCGCCAGAATGACACGCAAGCGCATGAAAGCAATGCGCTTCAGTAACGACATGATCGACGATGTTTCAAAGCTTGTTGAGCTGCATTTGCGTTTCCACGGCTATGGATCAGGTGACTGGACAGATTCAGCGGTGCGCCGATACGTTCGCGATGCCGGACCTTTACTTGTGCAACTACATAAGTTGACTCGGGCAGATTGCACGACCAGAAATAAAAAGCGCGCCGCTTCTTTGCAAAAAACTTATGACATGCTGGAAGAGCGAATCGCGATTCTCCTAGAGCAAGAAGAACTGGATTCACTGCGCCCGGATCTAGACGGCGCCGCGATCATGCGATTGCTCGATATCCAAGCAGGTCCGCAAGTAGGCGAGGCGTATCGCTTCTTGATGGAACTGCGTTTGGATCGAGGACCTCTCGGGGAGGAAGAAGCCACGCAAGCGTTATTGGCTTGGTGGCAGGCCCGAACTTAGATCGTTACTTCGTTCAAACTTGCCTCTGCGTATAGCTCGCGGTCGGGCCGGTTGCAGGCTTCAATGGCAGCAAAGAACAAGACGCCAAGAGCTACTAACCAAAAGACCCGAACGACTGACATGGTGCCAAAAGCTGTCAAGATGAATACGAGTACAAGCGCAACTGCCCAGCGCAAGAACAGCGAGTAACTACGAACGAACGTATTGAGTCCAACTGGAATGACTTCGCCAAGCTCATGTAGGCCGTCGCAGACCTGATCGCGAAGGATGCCGGCATAACTCGAGCGGCCAGCAAACCAGCCGGCAACTATTGCAACGACGCCAAGGAGCAAAAGGGCCTGTAGTCCACCGACAAGGTAACTAAAGAAGGTGGTCCAAAATGCGATGAGCGCCAGCCCGAGTCCTTGAGCGTTGAGTTTGCCCTCAGCAAGAGTTTCAGCGGATGACAGTGACAACAGCATGATGATCGCGGTGATCGTCAAAACAATGCCAAGGGTGAGCACTACGCGAGGACGACGACGGGCTAACGCGATTGAGAGTGCAAAGAGTGCAGCAACGATGAGAGGGAACCACTTCAAAATTGGAGAAGTGAATGAATAAATCGTCTGGATCTGACCGATGAGTGGAGTCTCAAACAGCACAACCTGATTGCCAGTTTCAGGAATCGTGACATTCGCTGCAATGCTGAGTCCAGAAGCCACGATCTGGGTTTGAACTTCTTTCAAGAGTGACGTTGTGTCAAGAACAATCTGATCGCCGTTACGCTGAATAATTCCTTGTGGGTTTCCTTCAAGCAGGTACATCAAGCTTTTTTGGGCTGCCGTATTTGCCGTAATCCAAACAGTTTCAAATGCTGGTGATGCGAGAACTCGATCAACGGCTTGACCGATGAGTCCATTAACTCCGGCTGCGATCGGGCCAGAGAGTCGTTCATTAATTGTTGGGTTCTTGACAAAGTTACCCAGGAAAGAGTCCACTAGTGCTGTGGTGTCGATTTTTTCTACGAGTACTTTGGTGACTTCGGCACCGACGGCTTGCTGAATAATTGGATCACTTGCAAGCGGGCCAACGGTTGCGATGTATTGCTCGGCATCAGTGACAGTGCGGTGGCCCCAGTGACCAACAATTGCACTGGGCGTGAGCAGAGCTGCCAACAGAAAAATTAACAGCGATGCCACGGAACGCACACCCCAACGACGACTCATGCTCTACCCCTTTGCCTTATTCGTAGTGAAGAACCACACACCAGTGATCACCAGCAAGCTTCCTGCAGCGATGATCATTGCAGGTGTTTGGCCACTTGCAGGTGAAGTCATGGCCATGATCGTGATTCCGGCGACAAGACAGGCATTCACAATCATGTCAAAGAGCGCAAACACTCTGCCTAAATGGTCGTCTCTAATACCCACTTGAATCTCGGTGTCTGCGCAAACTTTGACCGATTGTCCGATCAAACCAAAGCATGCGGCACCCACGAGCAACACGGGCATGGATTCATTCATCGCTCCCGCAAGCACGAGGGCGCCACCTGACAAGCCACCGAAAACTAGCACCGCAGAAGACCACGTAATTGTCCCCCAAGTTCGAGACGCCCACGGGGTGCACACCGCGCCGATAAGTGCGCCGGCAGCGGCAGCACCAGTAATGATTGCGAATTGACTCAAGGCGTCGTCGGCATTGGTCATGGAATTAAAGGTGTTGCGAACGAGTAACAACGCATCAACGGTGAGCATGCCTAAGGCAATGCGATGGATTCCCACAACGGCGATGGCACGCCTTGGGCGACTGTGAGTGCCAAGAACTCGCAGTCCATCCACAAATCCAAGTACCACACCCATGAAAGTGTCTGGGGCGCGTTCACCTGTTGGGCCAAGAGCAGTGACGGCGATTCGTCTCGCGATAAGTCCGGCGAAGACGAAGAGCACAGCCGCAAGCAGCAAAATAGTTTCACTACCGAAGTCGCCACCACCAACCAGCGAACGCAGTGCAACTCCGCTGCCGGCACCTAGGGCTGCGGCGATTGTTCCCGAGGTGGGACTCAGCGCGTTTGCAGTTACCAGATCTCGGCCCTCAACCACATGAGGAAGTGAGGCAGAAAGTCCCGCGAGTACGAAACGACCAACGCCGAGAACCAGGAGAACTGAAACCCCAAGGAGCGCACCGTCGTTGCCGGCCGCGATTAACGCCACGATTGGGATGACACCAAGAGCTTTGAGAAAGTTCGCCTTCACCAACACATTGCGCCGACGCCAACGGTCAAGGAGTACCCCGGCGAATGGCCCGACGATGGAGTAGGGCAGCAGCAAAATGGCGAAGGCGAACGCTACTTTTGTAGCAGAGGGCTGTCGCTCGGGGGAGAACAATACGAAGGTGGCAAGAGAAGCCTGGACTAAGCCATCTGCGTATTGGCCAACGAGCCGAACGGAAAATAATCGACGAAAGTCTCGGGTCGCGAGCAACTCTCGCAGGGCCGAAAACTTTGTCACATCGCGAGACTAGCGGCATCGGCACACATGTGTAAGGCCCGACAGAAAAATCTGTCGGGCCTTTACGAAGCGAAAGAATTAGCTTTCGATTTTTCCGCTGATGAAGTCTTCGACTGCTTGCTTTGCTTCGGAGTCGTTGTATTGCACGGGTGGTGACTTCATAAAGTAGCTAGAAGCTGCCAGAAGAGGCCCACCGACTTTGCGATCCATACCGATTTTTGCGGCACGAACAGCGTCGATGATCACGCCGGCTGAGTTTGGTGAATCCCAAACTTCGAGCTTGTATTCAAGGTTCAAAGGTACGTCGCCAAAGGCGCGGCCTTCAAGGCGAATGAATGCCCACTTGCGGTCATCTAGCCAAGCCACGTAGTCAGACGGCCCGATGTGCACGTTGTCAGCACCAAGATCATGGGACAACTGTGAGGTAACTGACTGAGTCTTTGAGATCTTCTTTGACTCAAGGCGATCGCGCTCCAACATGTTCTTGAAGTCCATATTGCCACCGACGTTGAGTTGGTAGGTGCGATCGACGATTACGCCGCGATCTTCGAAGAGCTTTGCAAGCACACGGTGTGTGATGGTTGCGCCGACCTGGCTCTTGATGTCGTCACCAACGATTGGAAGTCCGGCATCAACGAAGCGCTGTGCCCACGCTGGTGTGCCAGCAATGAAGACTGGCAAGGCGTTAACGAAGCCACAGCCAGCCGCGATTGCACACTCTGCATAGAAACGTGCGGCATCTTCGGATCCAACAGGTAGGTAGCAAACAACAACATCAACTTCGGCTTCGCGCAATGCAGTGACGATATCTACTGGAGGCGCATCTGATTCCAGAATTGTTTCGCGGTAGTACTTGCCAAGGCCGTCAAGCGTGTGTCCGCGCTGAACAGTGATGCCCGTTGGTGGAACATCGCAAATCTTGATGGTGTTGTTCTCTGAAGCGCCGATTGCGTCAGCGAGGTCGAGGCCGACCTTCTTGGAATCGACGTCAAAGGCAGCAACGAACTTCACATCGCTGACGTGGTAGTCGCCGAATTTCACGTGCATCAGACCGGGCACGA
>WLNQ01000071.1 GCA_009699705.1 Actinomycetota bacterium
AATTGCTGACGATCTCACCGAGCGCGGCTTCGCAGTTGGATCCGTTCACGGAGACCTTGGCCAAGGTGCACGCGAGCAGGCGCTGCGCGCTTTCCGCAATGGCAAGGTCGACATTTTGGTGTGTACCGACGTTGCGGCTCGCGGCATTGACGTCGATAACGTCACTCACGTTATTAACTACGAATGCCCTGATGACGAAAAGACTTACGTGCACCGCATCGGCCGCACAGGCCGCGCGGGTAACTCTGGTGTTGCAGTGACTCTTGTTGACTGGGAAGACATTGCTCGTTGGCAGATGATCGATCGCGCTTTGAAGCTTCCGTTCAAGGATCCGATTGAAACCTATTCAACGAGTGATCACCTTTACACCGGCTTGCAGATTCCAGCTGGCACTACTGGTCGTTTGCCAAAGGCTGGTCAAACCCGTGAAGGCTTAACTGCTGAAAACCTTGAAGATCTTGGCGAAACTGGCAAGAAGAAGCCAGAAGGCCGTAACGATAGGGATCATGGCAAACCTCGCGGAGATAAGTCACGCAATGATCGCGCGCGTAACGATCGACCACGTGGCGACAAGACACAAGCAGATAAGCCACGCTCTGACAAAGCTCACTCAGACAAGCCACGCGCCGAGAAATCC
Source organism: Actinomycetota bacterium (assembly GCA_009699705.1). GTDB lineage: Bacteria > Actinomycetota > Actinomycetes > S36-B12 > S36-B12 > UBA11398. The sequence continues at coordinate 638 of WLNQ01000071.1, forward strand.
GACGTAACAAAGCCACAGAGTGCAGCACCAAAGGGTGATGAGGCTGCGATGAAGACTGAAAAAGCACGGGAACGCCGTCGTACGCGCAGTGGCAAACCAGCAGTGCCTATCGCTGAATAGTTACAGCGCAACTATTGCTCGCGCAAGTGCACGATAGTTCTGAGCACCAATGCTTTTTGGTGCTGTCGATAACACAGTGCGACCTGCGGCTGGAGCTTCGGCAAACCTGATCGACCTGTGGATCGCTGGCAATACTTCGACACCGTAAGTTGCCGGCAGATCAGCAAGTACCGCGCGAGCATGGGTGGTGCGCCCGTCAAATTGAGTAGGAATAATTCCGGCGACTTTGAGTTCCGGATTTGCATACTTGCGAACATCCGCGACAGTTTGAAGTAACTGGCCCACGCCTCGATGTGACAAGGTTTCGCACTGCAACGGAATTGCAACGGAGTTCGCGGCGATGAGCGCCCCAACCGTGACGATGCCCAGTGAAGGTGCACAATCTAAAAGAATCCAGTCATATGAGTTTTGCAAAGGTTCCAGCGCATTGCGCACACTGAACTCCCGGCCCTTAGTTGTGGCGAGCGCCGCATCTGCATCTGCTAACCGAATCGTTGCAGGCAAGAGATCGACACTTTCTGCAGTCTTAATGATCGCGGTTTTCGGTGCAGCATGGTCAATCAAAATCTCGCGGGTGCAAATCTCCACGTCTTCAGGGTCAATTCCCAAACTGAAGGTTGCACAAGCTTGAGCATCCAGATCCACCACGAGCACGCGATATCCCAGTTCGGCTAGTGCTGCGCCAACGGAAACAACTGTTGTGGTCTTGCCCACTCCACCTTTCTGGTTTGCGAAAGCGAGAACATGGGCCATTCCTGCATTGTGCCCGATGAACGCCTACCCTTAGTGACCATGCGGTTCGAATATTCACTCGATGGCAGCGTGGAAGAGCTCAAGGCTCTGCGCTCCAGCGTGGAAATCTGGGCAGCAACAATCCCCCACCTCGCCGACGAGCTCTTGATCGTGGTGAGTGAACTGGCCGCTAACGCCATCACCCATGGCCAAGCCCCGGCTCAGGTTGCGATTCGAGGCTCGGGTCAGAGCGTTCGATTGAGCGTGCGGCAATATCTTCGGACGCCAACGACCTTTCCTTGGATGTCACGCGAGAACCACGGGCGCCAAGGGCTAAGACTGGTTGACCGACTTAGCACCTCGTGGGGCTGGGGCTCTACAGCCAGCACCCTCATGGTGTGGGCTGAACTGCAGTAGTTCCCCATACCGCGAGACACCTGGCGCACTCTTGAGGTTTACGGCGGTAACCTTTCACAATGACCACAAGCGCCTCACGGGTATTTCTAGCCCGCCTCGCCGGAGTGCGCGTCTTTGATCCCAATGGCGAGCAACTGGGCAAGGTCCGCGACAGCATCATCGTGCTGCGTAGTTCCAACCCCCGACTGACCGGACTCGTGGTGGAAGTTCAAGCCCGCCGACGCATCTTCGTGCCCATGTCGAAGGTCACCTCGATTGACGCTAATCAAATTATTGTGACCGGTGTTGTGAACTTGCGTCGTTTTGCTAAGCGACCAAACGAAACGCTCTTAACCGCTGAACTTTTGGATCGAACCGTGGACCTACTCGAAACAGGTGAACTGGTTTCAGTTATCGATGTCGGCGTTGAACGTGATCGCGCCCAAGACTGGATCGTCACTCAACTCTTTATTCAAAAAGGCAGCGGCGGTTTTCGGCGTCGCGGCGAGCGAATGGTTGTTGACTGGAATGAAGTACACGGGCTGACGCTGCCCAGCACTGCTGATCAAGATGCGACCTCGATGATCGAATCAATCGACAAACTTCGCCCTGCCGACATAGCTGCATTGATTCAGGAACTCCCGATCAAACGTCAGATGGAAATCGCGCGTCAACTCAACGATGACCGTCTTGCCGATGTACTCGAAGAACTTCCTGAAGATGACCGCGTTGAAATCGTGCAGTTACTTGAAGTAGAACGCGCCGCCGACGTCTTGGAAGAGATGGATCCTGACGACGCTGCCGATCTCATCTCCGAACTGCCACCCGAGCGGGCAGCTGATCTTCTCCAGCGGATGGAACCCGAAGAAGCTGAAGAGATTCGTCGATTGCTTTCCTACGATGACTTCAGCGCTGGCGGCATGATGACAACTGAGCCAGTGGTCATGTCAACGGATGCAACGGTTGCTGACGCACTAGCCCGTATCCGCAACCCGGATCTCTCGCCTGCTTTAGCCTCGCAGGTCTACGTGACACGGAGCCCTACAGAGACTCCGACAGGTAGATACCTAGGCACTTGCCATTTCCAACGTTTACTTCGTGAGCCACCAGCCACTTTGGTGTCGTCTCTAGTTGATACCGATTTGGTTCCGGTACGGCCAGAAGCACCGTTGGGCCAAATCACGCGAACCTTCGCCGCCTACAACCTTGCCGCTTTGCCAGTGGTTGACGAACATGGCCATCTTCTTGGTGCCGTAACAGTTGACGACCTCATCGACCACATGCTGCCTGAAGACTGGCGCGAGAACGATGGGGATGAACGTGGTTAGCCGCCCAACCCGTCGTGCGACGCGACTGGATCAGCCCTACGAGCGCAGTCGCTCGGTGCGAGACAACTACGACCCAGAGCGCTTTGGGCGAATTTCAGAAAGTGTTGCTCGACACATCGGTTCTTGGGCATTCATCGCTTGGATGACCGCAGCAATAGCCGCCTGGGTTTTGATCAACACGGTCGGCCCATCGGGTTGGCGGATCGATGTTTTCCCCTTCATTTTCTTGACGTTGATGCTCTCGCTTCAGGCTTCTTATGCTGCGCCGCTAATTTTGTTGGCTCAGAATCGGCAATCTGACCGAGATCGGGTGCAGTATCAAGAAGACCGGCTACGCACCGAACGTCTCCTGGCCGATAGCGACTACCTCGCTCGAGAAATTGCTGCCTTACGTCTGGCTTTGGGTGAGATCGCCACCCGCGATTACATCCGAGGTGAACTTCGAGACATGGTTGCCGACCTTCGCGAGCAGATCGAGGCCCTGAAGGCCGCGTCTGAGCCAGTTCAGCGGGACCGCACGAACGAGCGCTAGTTAGGTTCGCCTAACATCGGGTACATGCAACCCAATCTTGAAGCCCTAAACGCTGCCCTAGCAACAGTGAACGACCCCGAGATTCATCGGCCGATAACTGAACTTGGCATGTTGAAATCAGTGGAAGCTGACGACAAGGGCGTGGTCAAGGTTGCCGTCTACCTCACAGTTTCAGGTTGCCCAATGCGTGACACGATCACCGACCGCGTGACCGCTGCTGTGATGACCGTTGCCGGCGTCACCAAGGTTGAAGTTGAACTCGACGTTATGAGCGATGAGCAGCGTGCTGCGATGAAGAAGACTTTGCGTGGCGATGAGAAGGAAAACCCATTCAATAAGCCCGGCAGCACTACCCGCATTTATGCGATTGCCTCTGGCAAAGGTGGAGTTGGAAAGTCATCGGTCACAGCGAACCTCGCGGCGGCGATGGCCGACATGGGTCTGCGCGTTGGGTTGATCGACGCAGACATTTACGGTCACTCCATCCCTCGCATGCTTGACGCTCTTGATGCGCCAACCATGGTGGAAGGCATGATCATGCCGCCAACTGGTTACGGCGTCAGCGTCATCTCAATGTTGGCCTTCAAGCCAGGCGGTGTCACACAGCCGGTTGCCTTCCGTGGACCAATGCTGCACCGCGCGCTTGAGCAATTCATTACTGACGTGTGGTGGGGCGACCTAGACGTGTTGCTGCTTGATCTCCCACCTGGCACGGGCGACATCGCAATTTCAGCTGCGCAGTTGCTACCAACTGCCGAACTCGTCATCGTCACGACTCCACAAATGGCTGCAGCCGATGTTGCAGTGCGCGCCGGTACTTTGGCTGAACAGACACATCAAAAAGTTGCTGGTGTGATTGAGAATATGAGCAGTTTCCCTTGCCCGCATTGTGGCGAACCGATGGATCTTTTCGGCACCGGTGGCGGCAAGTTGGTTGCTGATCAGATCGCCAAGGTGCTCGGTACGGAAACCCCAATGCTCGGTCAGATCCCCTTTGATGTTGCATTGCGTGAAGGTGGCGACGATGGCCGTCCACTCGTGATTAGTAATCCAGATGCACCCGCATCCATTGCACTTCGTGCCATTGCGGAGCGACTTGGTAAGCGTCCACGCGGACTAGCAGGGCTCTCACTGGGTATTACCCCGGCTGGTCGCTAACTACGGGTCGCTAACTAAGTAGCGTCAGGGTCAAACTTTGGTGCATTGATCGCGGGTTTTACTGCTTGCTGCGTCGGCTCATCTTTGAGAAGGCTCGAGACAATGTTCTTTGGATGAAAATCGGAGAAACCTCTGACGGTATCCATCGCCTCAGTGATGTCTAGGCCAGCTGAATCTGCAAGATCTTGTTTGGCACCTGCAGCCATCGTGCGAAGTTGCTTGAGCATCCGCGCTCCATCAGCTGCGGCCTTAGGCAATTTATCGGGCCCAAAGATGAGTAGCCCAATCGCCGCTAGGGCGAAGATCTCGCCAATGCCAATATCAAACACGTAGATAAGCCTACGCCCGCCTATTGCTTGGCGGAAGACGAGCCCAACGTGATGGTGGCGGTATTGGTCGAACCCTGACGTTTGTAGGTCACCTTGATTTGATCGCCAGGGGCATTCTCTCGAATTGCCACGACTAGCTCAGTTGCATCGTCGATGACTCGACCATCAATCTTGGTGATCAGGTCGTTCAGTTTCAGCCCAGCCACGTCAGCTGGGCCGCCACCCGTGATCTTGATGACCTTTGCCCCGGGGCCGGCAAAATTCGTATCGAGTGACACACCAATAACAGGTGTTTGTGAAGTTCCGGTCGCAATGATTTCTTCAGCAATTCGCTTGGCTGAATTCACTGGAATTGCAAAACCAAGCCCGATGCTGCCTGCTTCACTTCCATTAACCATGGATGCAATTGCGGAGTTAATTCCGATGACTTGTCCAGCTGCATTCAGCAACGGTCCACCCGAGTTACCTGGGTTGATCGCAGCATCTGTCTGAATGGCATCGATGAATGAGGCAGTTGCAGTGTCACCTGTGGTGACTGGTCGATTCAAAGCGCTAATAATTCCTGAGGTCACTGTTCCGGCTAGCCCTAAGGGTGCACCGATCGCTATTGCTGGATCGCCCACGCGAAGTGCATCGGAGTTACCTAGGATTGCAGCTGGAAGATTCGTCTTATTTACTCGCACAACAGCCAGGTCATAGGCCGGATTTGTGCCAACAACTTCACCCTTAAATGTGGTTCCATCAGTGAGAACCACACTCAAGCTTCCGCCATTTTTAGCCACGTCAACAACATGATTATTCGTCAAGATGTAGCCATCTGAACGGAAGACGAAACCAGAACCACTGCCTGCGTCGGTTTTGCCCTCGGCAAGAATTGAAACGACGGTTGGCAGAACCTTTTTCACTATCGCCGCGATCGAGTCTCCAGCCGCTGGTTCCAGCTGATTTGGAGCCGGGTCGGCCAAAGTCAGTTGAGATGAATCTTGGCTTTGGGTTACCGCCGCTGAGGTGGCCTCCGCCGCCCGCTTCCCAAGCACATAGCCACCAATGCCCGCGATGTTACCCACGACGAGGGCTGCCACCACCGCGATGAGGACCGTGCCAGTGATTCCTGGGCCGCGGCGCTTGGCAACAATCGGCACAAAGATTGACTCCGGCGCAGCAGGCCTGATCGTGGACTCTGGATCAAACTGGCTGGTCATGAAGCTCCTTAAAAATGGCTGGTCAGCCTCATCGGAGCGTAGACCCATTAGGCTAAAGACATTTCTCACACCTGTGGAGGTGCGTCATTTCTTCATCCCCATTACCTTCGAAGGCCTCATGGAACTACGCCGACGAATGGCTCGATGAATCTGAACAGATTCGAGCTGCTCGCGATAAGGCCAAAGAACTTGGCTGTACTCCTGTTGCCCCCTCGACTGCTCATACGCTTCGAGTTCTTGCACAAGCACTGAATGCTGAGGCCGTCGTTGAAGTCGGCACCGGTGCCGGCGTATCCGGTGCAGCTCTGCTTTCCGGAATGTCTGCTGATGGTGTCTTGACCTCAATCGACAACGAGGCCGAAATTCAACGCCTTGCTCGCGAGACATTGACGAGCCTTGGCTTTGATCACATTCGCGCTCGTCTGATCACGGGCCGGGCACTCGATGTGCTTCCACGTCTTACTGAGGGTGCGTACGACCTCGTGTTCATTGATGGCGACAGAACTGAATACCCAGCCGCACTCACCCTTGCTAAGCGCCTGCTTCGTGCAGGTGGCTTGGTCGCGTTCGACAACATGCTTACCGACGGCAGTGTTGCTGACCCAGCAAGCCGCAATTCAGAATCTGTTGCACTACGTGATGTGACTCATGCGCTTCGCGATGACGATCACTGGGTGCCGGCATTGCTCACCGTCGGAGCTGGTCTCTTGGTTGGCATCAAAGTTGGCGGCTAATCACCAGCTCTACTGAACACAGTCAGTCGCGGTACGGAGTTGGGCTTGGGTTGTTTCATTGACCTAGGCCCAATTTTTTTGCACCTAGACAGTGCCGCCAAATAATGCGGCAAAATAATGCGGCCTGAAAAAAAGAAAAAGGGCTGAGGGAAAACCCTCAGCCCTTTTTAACGTTTTCTAGGCAAAGACACCGAGCAGCGCCTCACCAAGGTTCTTTGCTTCTTCAGCGTTGAGTTCGACAACAAGCCGACCCCCGCCTTCAAGCGGAACGCGCATCACGTAACTGCGCCCTTCCTTGGTGCACTCGAGCGGGCCATCACCCGTTCGTGGCTTCATCGCGGCCATCGCGTCCCCTTTCGTCTCAAGTTCCATTATTCCGGATCGTCCAAGTGCCCGCGACCACAGGGCAGGGTTTTAGCCTTTTTGCTCGATTTGCTGTTCGATATATCGGCCGAGTTGCTTCAAGGAGTGCTTGACGCCAGCGATGAAGGCCGGTCGAACCAGCGGCCAGCCCAGACGCCCAAGGGCGCCCAGCGGCAGGTCAAGATCTTCGCTCCACAAGAAGCGGGATTGGCCACCAGCGAGCGCCACAACCTCCATGACACCGGTGCCCTTGACGACTCGGCCGGTGTGCAGCACATCGACGCGATAAGGCGCTTCCCAAGCAGTGATCGTCATGGTGTCTAAGAAGCCAATCTTGAAACCAAGATGCATGCCTGTGAAGGCGCTGAGTTCTGAGCCAACGGACCGGCCATCACCTTTGGTTACTTCAACCGTGGTGCCCACCATCCATTCGCCCTGGGCTGCCCAATCCGTGAATGCTGCAAAGACCTCTTCTATTGAGGCATTGATATCAACACTCGTGCGTACTTCAGTCATCTGTGTGCAACTCTCCGCGTAATCGATCATTGTCGGCTCGTAAGGTCTGGATCACTGCATCGACTTCGTCCATGCGATAACCACGGAACACCACGTCGAATTGTGGGTCGAGCGAATCAACTTCGGGGCGCAATTCTGGGCCGACTTCAGGCAGGCCTCCTTGTCGACCGACAACGAGAATGGTGGCGATCCCGATCACTGCAATCACGATAAAGATGACTGTCATTTGGATATCACACCATGAGCGACCACCCCGAAGTCACTCGCCCACCCAAACATGTCAGGCTATTGCCATGCCAACAGCCGGGCCGCTCATTCTTGGGAACCAAGAATTTGGAATCAACGACCGAGCGATCATGGCAATTGTCAATCGCACCCAAGATTCTTTCTTTAAAGGTGGATCGACTTTTAAGGATGAAGACGCCATGGCTGCGGTCATTTCAGCAGTTGAAGCCGGCGCCCATGTCATAGATATTGGCGGCGTCAAAGCAGGGCCTGGCGCAGAAATTGATCCACAAGAAGAGATCAAAAGAACTGCCGCC
>WLNQ01000072.1 GCA_009699705.1 Actinomycetota bacterium
ACGCGCACAGGAACGGCGTCGACATACACGATCGGTAAACGATCACGCGCAGATTGCAGATCAGTCTCATCAAGCCAGGCAGACTGGGTATCCAGCATGTCGCTCACGATTCCCCCAATAGGTAGTGAATGAACATCATCCCTCGAATTGTGGCCCCAAGGTGTGATTGGGGGTACGTTGCGGGTATGGGAAATATGCCGAGTAACTCTCCTGACACCCGTCCTGACGGTTTGCCGTATGCCGTGGCTAAAACTGAGGATGAGTGGCGCCAGGAATTAACCGATCCGGAATATCACGTGCTGCGTCAGGCCGGTACCGAAGCACCATTCGTGGGTGAATACACAGACACCAAGACTGAAGGCGTCTACACCTGTAAGGCTTGCAACACCGAACTCTTTCGCAGCACTGAGAAGTTTGATTCACACTGTGGCTGGCCGAGTTTCTTTGAACCACTTGCTCAAGATCGAGTGATCTACCTTGAAGATCGCGCCATGGGCCGGGTTCGCACCGAGGTGCGCTGTGCAGGCTGTGGAAGCCACCTTGGCCACGTGTTTGAGGGCGAGGGTTATGAGACCCCAACAGACTTGAGATTTTGCATCAATTCGATTGCCCTGCGCTTTGATGAAACTACGCAGAAGGATAATTAAACCCCGATCGCACCGCTTCACCTCATAGAGCCAGACGAGCGACAGGGCCGGTCTTACCTCAACGGCGAGTCAAAGGGTCCCTCCCCTGCCAGGGCGCAATAGCCTGTAGATATGCGCACCGTGACTGCTCAAGATCAGGCTTTCCAGGCCGCTGTCGCGCGCATCCGACTCGTCAAGGCTCGTCCCGAGTTCGATCTGGACGAGGCCCCTGCTCCCAATCGATTAGCCCCGTTCACCCTCGCGATCACCGCGGATTCTTCGGGCGAAGAAGATCTTGCTAGCGGTCGATTCGTCCTTTTGCATGATCCAGATGGCGTGGATGAATGGGAAGGCACTTTTCGTGCAGTCGTCTTCATCCGTGCATCGTTAGAGGCCGATCTCATTGATGATCCGCTGCTGCACGAGGTTGGCTGGAGTTGGCTCACCGAATCACTTACCGCAAGCGGATGTGAATATCTTCAACTCGGTGGCACTATCACCCGAAATGCCGGTCGCTCGTTCGGCACGATGAATGAGCGCCCAGCTGATGGCTATTTGGAAATCCGCGCGTCGTGGACGCCGGCAAGTGTCAACGATGACGTTGCCGAGCAGATGGATCGTCATGCGCGGGCGTGGTTGCGTCTGCTTGACCACGCAGCAGGATTACAGCCAATGCCCGAAGACGTCTCAAATGTTTTACATTCACGAACACGAGCACAGCGTTAGTGGAAACTGCGAACACCATCCCAACAGACCGTGAGCCGCGTGATGGAGTACCTGAAACCATTACAACAACCGCACAGCTCAATGCGTATTCAGAACTGTTGAATTCGGGTAGCGGGCCAATCGCACTGGATGCTGAAAGAGCCTCTGGATTTCGATATAGCCAACGTGCCTATTTGATTCAGATTCGCCGCGAAGGTGCCGGAATTGCACTTATTGATCCAATCGCGATTACCGACTTCACTGCCTTGGCATCCGCCCTCTCGCAAGCTCCGTGGATCTTGCATGCGGCATCTCAAGACTTACCTTGCTTGAATGAACTCGGTCTATTTCCCAAGCAACTTTTTGACACCGAACTTGCGGGCCGTTTGCTCGGTCGCGAGCGCGTCAGTTTGGGAGCGCTCGTCGAATCTGAATTGGGTGAGATTCTACAAAAAGGGCACGGCGCAACTGATTGGTCGCTGCGGCCATTGTCAATGGCTCAACTTCGATATGCAGCCTTGGATGTTGAACTCTTGGTAGAACTTCAAGATGTACTCGAGGCGGAGCTGCTCACATCAGGGAAACTTGAATGGGCCCGTCAAGAGTTTGATGCCTTACTTACTTTTAAGCCCAAGGATCGCGGAGCCGAAGTTTGGCGACGCACTTCTGGGTTGCACAAATTACGCAAAGGTCAACAGCTCGCAGTCGTGCGAGCGTTATGGAATGCCCGCGATGCAACTGCACAGCGAGAAGACATCGCCCCTGGTCGCATCCTGCCCGATTCAGCAATCATCGCCGCTGCCACTGCTTTGCCTGCGTCTGCAATCGAACTTGGCGCTCTGCCTGAATTTTCTGGGCGCGGGCAAACGCGAAGGCGCAGTCTGTGGTGGTCGGCAATCAGCGCCGCGTATGAACTTTCTGAAGAATTGTGGCCTGCAAGTGCAGGCCCGAGTGAAAGTTTACCTCCGCCTCGCAGCTGGGTGAATAAAAACCCAATGGCAGCAGCTCGACTTGAGGCGGTTCGCGAGGGGTTGACGCACATTTCAGAGCGGGTGAACGTGCCAGTTGAAAACTTACTCACTCCAGAAGTCGCTCGACGCCTATGTTGGGATCCACCGCTGGTTGTCGATCACCTGACAATTGAAGAGTTCTTGCGAGATAACGGTGCCCGCCCATGGCAGATCGCGTTGACGTCACCAGTATTTGTTACTGGGCTCATTGTTACGGCTGAACTTGAGCAGTAGCGGCGCGCTGCTCGCTTTGGGTATTCACCGAAACTGACTCCACAATTGAACGTGCGATTTCCTGCGGAGAAAGTCCAAATTGCTTCAATAAATCAGCACGTTTTCCATGGTCTAGGAATTGATCGGGAATCCCTATATTGCGTACGAGAACTTCAATATTTGCGTCCCGGAGCGCCTGACTCACCGCAGATCCGACACCACCGGTTCGCAAGCCGTCTTCGATCACCACAACTAATTTGGCGTTCTTTGCCAACGTCACAATCGCGTCGGGCACTGGCTTGACCCAACGTGGATCAACAACCAGACTTCCGATGCCTTGCGCCTGCAAACGATCTGCCACCTCGCAGCTCAGCTCGGCGAAAGCTCCCACGCTGATGATCAAGACATGCTGATCACTGTGCTCAGCCAAGATGTCAATGCCTTGAACACTTCGAAGAGCTGGACGAAGTGGCGGCAAAGCACCTTTGGGATACCGAACGACTGTCGGAGCATCTCCGATGAGTAACGCTTCCGCAAACTCCGCCCTTAATGTTGCTTCATCTCGAGGTGCTGCTATGCGCAATCCAGGCACAATCTGCAGGAGTGAAAGGTCCCAAACGCCGTTATGAGTTGCTCCGTCGTCACCGGTGACGCCTGCGCGATCCAAGACGAAGGTCACACCAGCCTTGTGTAGAGCACAGTCCATCAATATTTGGTCAAATGCCCGGTTCAAGAATGTGGCATAGAGCGCAACTACCGGATGAAGTCCACCAAAAGCCATCCCGGCAGCGCTTGTGGCCGCATGCTGTTCCGCAATTCCCACATCAAAGGTGCGGTGCGGAAATGCCTGCGAAAAAGCATCCAGGCCAGTGGGACCCAGCATTGCCGCAGTGATCGCAACTACGTCATCACGTTCCCGACCCGCTTGAAGCATCGCATCAGAAAAGACACCCGTCCAGGTAGGCCCAGCTACGGCAAGCGGAATTCCCGTATCTGGATCTACGATCCCCACTGCATGGAAACGGTCTGCATCGTCGGCTTCGGCTGGGCCGTAACCGCGACCTTTTTCGGTGATCACATGAACGATCACTGGACCGTTGAAATCCTTAGCTCGCGTGAGCGCGTGTTCTACTTCCGATTCATCGTGGCCGTCAACTGGACCAATGTATTTCAAACCAAGATCTTCAAACATTCCCTGCGGAGCCATGATGTCTTTGACACCCTTTTTCATGCCATGCAAGGTGCCATACAAAGGGCTGCCCACCAGCGGAGTCCGATGCAACAAACGCTTACCCCACTGCATGAATCGTTCATAACCACGAGTCGTGCGCAAAGTTGAAAGATGATGAGCCAAGCCACCGATAGTGGGCGAATATGAGCGCTCATTGTCATTAACTACAATAACGACTTGGCGATTCGAGCCCGCAATGTTGTTTAACGCTTCCCAAGCCATACCGCCGGTCAATCCCCCATCACCGATGATGGCGACTACATGTTGTTGCCCGAGCAATCCTCGAATTTCCCATGCCTTCGCAAGTCCATCTGCATATGACAGGGAAGTAGAAGCATGTGAATTCTCGACGATGTCATGTGCACTCTCAGCACGACTGGGGTATCCAGAAATCCCGCCCGGCTGTCGTAATTGATCAAAACCTGCAGCGCGACCAGTCAGAATCTTGTGAACATATGACTGATGACCCGTGTCCCAAATGATGGCGTCATCTGGTGAATGAAATACCCGATGCAAGGCGATCGTGAGTTCCACAACTCCCAAGTTGGGTCCTAGATGACCCCCGGTTGCAGAGACCTTCGCCACGAGAAATGCACGAATTTCAGCAGCTAAAACCGGTAACTGAGCCGGCGTGAGCGCGCGAACATCACGAGGATCACGAATTCTCGCTATCAAGCTCATGTCAACCATTCTAGGCCCCTACTGCAGGCCGATTGTTTCTGCCAGTGCGCCGCGGACGAGCGCAATTTCCCTGGCTAAAGCTACTAATCGCGCACCTTCTGAAGCCAGTGCCTGCTGGACGGTCTCCAGCTGGGAGGCCTCGAGAGAACCTCCTAAATTCACGCGAGTGGTGCTATACCCACTGCGAACGCCTTCAATGGCTCCCGAAATGAACGACTCCACGTACATGGCAAGGGCTAAGGGAAACATCCGCAATGGCGATTGACGTAATTGAGGCGGACCTTGATCCAGCAACCATTTGACGCAGTTCACCAAGAAATCCTCGTGACCTTGGGGAACAAGATCAGCAGGCCAGCCAGGAACTGCCATTTAGAGCAGGGACCGCAAGACGTACTGGAGGATTCCGCCATGGCGGTAGTAGTCCGCTTCACCTGGCGTATCGATGCGTACGAGAGCGTTGAATTCGATGGTCGTTCCATCTTGCTTGACTGCTTCAACAGCAACCTCGCGTGGCGTCGTGCCATCGTTGAGTTCAACAACACCCTTGACAGTGAAGGTCTCTTCACCAGAAAGTCCGAGCGCCTGTGCGGTTACACCTGCCTGATACTGCAAAGGAAGAACACCCATGCCGATCAGATTCGAACGGTGAATGCGCTCGTAGGACTCAGCGATTACTACACGTACGCCCAATAGTGCTGTGCCCTTTGCGGCCCAGTCACGACTTGAACCTGATCCGTATTCCTTACCGGCCAGAATTACAAGTGGAGTTCCGTGTGCTGCGTACGCTTGGGCCGCATCGTAAATCGCGACTGTCGGCTCATCAGGGTCTGTGAGATCGACGGTGAATCCACCTTCGACACCGTCAAGCATCAAGTTCTTGAGTCGAATATTTGCGAACGTTCCGCGAATCATAACTTCATGATTACCTCGTCGCGAACCATAGGAGTTGAAATCGGCTCGATCAACTCCATGGTCTGCCAAGTACTTGCCCGCTGGGCTATCCGCGCGAATGTTTCCAGCCGGTGAAATGTGGTCGGTGGTCACCGAATCACCCAGTACTAACAACGCACGAGCCCCGGTGATGTCGGTAACGGGAGACGGCGTGCGTCCCATGCCCTCAAAGTACGGAGGTTTGCGAACGTATGTGCTTTCTGGATCCCATGCGAAGAGATCACCGCTTGGGGTCGGCAGATTCTGCCAACGCTCATCGCCTGCGAACACGTCTTTATAACGTGAAGAGAACATGTCAGCATCAATTGCAGTCGAAACAACTTGTGCAACCTCATTAGCAGTTGGCCACACATCGGCCAAGAAAACTCCCTTGCCATTTGAGTCATAACCCAATGGTTCAGTAGCCAAATCAATATCCATAGTTCCAGCGATTGCGTAAGCAACAACCAGCGGTGGGGATGCCAGGTAGTTCATCTTGATATCCGGATTGATGCGACCTTCAAAGTTGCGGTTGCCACTGAGCACTGCAACGGCGGCAAGGTCATGCTCGTTAACGGCAGCACTGACTTCAGGAATGAGTGGACCTGAGTTACCGATACATGTGGTGCAGCCGTAACCAACAATGTTGAAACCAAGCTTGTTGAGATATGGCGTTAGACCAGCCTTGTCGTAGTAGTCAGCAACGACTTTAGAGCCCGGAGCAAGCGAAGTCTTGACCCACGGCGCTGTCGTGAGACCAAGCTCAACGGCACGCTTAGCCAGCATGCCAGCACCGATCATGACGTATGGATTCGACGTATTCGTGCACGAAGTGATCGCAGCAACCGTCACTGCACCGTGACCGATTTCCAGAGCCTTTCCATCAATGACAATTTCAGCCATCGTGGCAGGTGATGAAGTGAACTCAGCCAACGCAGTTTCGAAAGCACCCTTGGAGTTCGAAAGCAATACACGATCCTGTGGACGCTTTGGTCCGGCGATTGAAGCCACCACGGTGGACACATCAAGTTCGAGATATTCCGAGTAAGCCGGTTCGTTTGCCACATCGTGCCAAAGTCCTTGCTCCTTGGCGTAAGCCTCAACTAAATCGATTTGCTCTTTTGATCGCCCAGTCAAACGCAGATACTCCAGCGTTGCGTCGTCAATTGGGAAGATGGCCACGGTGCTGCCGTACTCAGGGCTCATGTTTCCGATGGTGGCTCGGTTAGCAAGTGGGATAGCTGCGATGCCATCTCCGTAGAACTCCACAAACTTGCCGACAACGCCGTGCTGGCGCAACATTTCGGTGATGGTTAAAACGAGGTCAGTTGATGTAGCACCTTGTGGAAGCTCACCGCGAAGTTTGAATCCAACAACGCGTGGAATGAGCATGGATACTGACTGTCCAAGCATCGCTGCTTCGGCTTCAATGCCGCCGACTCCCCAGCCCAACACCCCAAGACCGTTGACCATGGTGGTGTGCGAATCGGTACCCACAACGGTGTCGGGGTAGGCCTGTCCATTGCGCGCCATGACAACTCGAGCAAGGTTTTCAATATTCACCTGGTGCACGATGCCGGTGCCTGGTGGAACGACCTTGAATTCATCAAAGGCGCTTTGGCCCCAGCGCAGGAATTGATAGCGCTCAAGGTTGCGCTGGTATTCAAGATCAACGTTTAGTGCCTCAGCGTTCTCGCTACCGAAGAAGTCGACGATGACTGAGTGATCAATAACCAATTCTGATGGTGCAAGAGGCTCGATCTTGGATGCATCTCCGCCAAGTTCAGCGACGGCTTCGCGCATGGTTGCCAAATCGACCACCACGGGAACGCCGGTGAAGTCCTGCATGACCACGCGAGCAGGGGTGAACTGAATCTCTTGGCTCGGCTCTGCAGCCGGATCCCAGCTGCCGACCACGGCAATCGTCTCTTTTGTGACATTGGCGCCGTCTTCAGTGCGCAAGAGGTTCTCTAGGAGCACCTTGTGCGTGAACGGCAGCCGATCACTACCGGGCACTGTTGCAATCCGGAAAATCTCATACGACTTCGAGCCGACCTGGAGTTTTCCCCGGGCACCAAAACTATCCACGTGGTCACATACCTTTCAATTCAAGTGGTCCCAAGGTATCCGATTCGCACATGTGCGGCGCACCTGCCCTCAGGCTGAGGCAACGGGAGTGAACTTGGCGATGCACTCCATGTGTTGGGTCATCGGGAAGGCGTCAAGCACCACAAATCCAGAGAATTCATAGCCAGCGGCTATCAGAAATGCTGCATCTCGGGCAAAGGCCACCGGGTCACAGGCCACATAAATTATGACTCGAGGCTTAGCCAAGGCAACCGACTCCATGACCTGCACGCCGGCTCCCCGACGAGGAGGATCAAGAACCACGCCGTCGACCACTGCCGGAAGCTCCCATTGCTCAACGTCGGCGTCCACGAATTTGACCTGCGGCAGGTCGCTCAAAGCCCGGCGACCGTCTCGCACCGCGCTCCGGTAACTCTCCACTGCCGTGACACTGCCGTCTTCGCCCACTGCCTGACCCAAGAATGCGCTGATTAGGCCAGCGCCGGCATAGAGATCCAGCCAGTTCTCGCCGGCGGCAGGAGCCCCAAAATCTAGAACATGGTCAACGATTGATGAAGCCGCATTGGGATGAACTTGCCAAAAACCAGTGCTTTCAATCTGCCAGCTTCGGTCACGTACGGTTTGCACTGCCTTGCGGCCACCTTGTACTAGGTCGCGATCAGCCCACACCGAGACAGCGCCAAGGGAATCTTGAGTTGCTTGCACGCTTTCAACCCCAGGCCACTCCTGCTCGGTGATCTGCAAGGCAGTGATCTCAGAACTTGCCAGCAGACAGGTATCGATCGGCAAGACGCCATGGCTGCGCGCACCCAATAGGCCGGCATTCCCGCTGCCGTCAACGCTCCAACGCATACGCGTGCGCCAGCCAAGACCTGCGTCGTCGCCAAGGTCTAGGACCGTGATGGGCCCAACATCGATTCCTGCTTGACGTTGCAAGGACTCACGAGCGATCACGCCTTTAAGTTCGCGCTGGTGAATCAGGTCAATGTGTTGGTAGTCGCAACCGCCACAACCATTAGGCCGAGCCCAATTGCACGGGGCTTGAACGCGAAATTGCGAAGCTTGATGAATCTCAACCACGTCAGCACGC
>WLNQ01000073.1 GCA_009699705.1 Actinomycetota bacterium
CGCACAGCAACCAGATCCGTAGGTTCGGAAACCACTTCGAAGGACTCGCCAAGATCAATGAGATCTTCGGCTCCCGCATCGAGAACTGTCATCAAGAGTTCGTCTTCAGCCACGCCCACTGACTTGGACACGATGACGACACCCTTGCGGTGGAAGAGATACGCGACTGAACCTGGATCAGCCATTGATCCCCCGTTACGCGTCATCGCCACGCGAACTTCGGAGGCAGAACGGTTGCGGTTATCGGTCAAACATTCAATGAGTACTGCAACACCGCTTGGTCCGTAACCTTCATACATGATGGTTTGGTAATCGACGCCGCCTGCTTCCATTCCGGCACCACGCTTAACAGCGCGTTCGATGTTGTCCAAGGGAACAGAACTCTTACGAGCCTTTTGCATTGCGTCATACAACGTTGGGTTGCCTTCAACATCAGGACCACCTGAACGTGAGGCGACTTCAATGTTCTTGATCAGACGCGCGAATAGCTTTGCACGACGACCATCAATGACAGCCTTCTTATGCTTGGTGGTAGCCCATTTGGAATGGCCGCTCATGCGTACTGCCTCACTATTTCGACGAAGGTTGCGTGGATTCGGATGTCACCTGTCAGTTCGGGATGAAACGACGTGGCAAGCAACGGACCCTGCTGAACAGCCACAATCGTACCGGCCCGAGGGCCCGCAGCGATGGTGGACAGGATTTGAACTTCTGAGCCAACTTCCTCGACCCACGGGGCACGAATGAACACCGCAGGAAATGCAGTTCCGCCAATTCCTTGAACTTCCAGATCCATTTCGAAGGAATCAACCTGCCGGCCAAAGGCGTTACGACGCACAGCAATGTCAATGCCGCCGATAAATTCTTGATCTTCTCGAGCATCTGATACCCGATTGGCCAACATGATCATTCCCGCGCATGAGCCGAACATGGGAAGTCCTGTGGCACGTGCAGCGCGCAAAGGCTCAATCAAGCCGTCCTGGATGGCCAACTTAGACATCACTGTGGACTCACCACCCGGAATAACGAGACCCTGAACTGCCTCGAGATCCTCAAGCGAGTGGACCGCTATTGCGTGGGCTCCAGCATGAACTAATGAACCAAGGTGCTCGCGAACCCCACCTTGGAGGGCAAGAACCCCAATAAGCGGGGCCGAGCTCACCAGCCCCGATCCTCCAGGCGATGGTGCACGGGAATATCAGCGACGTTGATTCCGACCATCGCTTCGCCCAAACCGCGGGAAACTTCAGCAATCACATCCGGCTCATTGAAGTGGCGCGTGGCGCGAACGATTGCCTTTGCGCGACGCAATGCATCTTCATTACTTGCCACACCTGATCCGGACTTGAAGATTCCCGAGCCTACGAATACTCCATCTGCACCCAGCTGCATCATCATCGCTGCATCTGCTGGAGTTGCAATGCCTCCGGCGGTAAACAAAACAACTGGAAGGCATCCAAGTCGCGCAACTTCAACAACGAGATCGTAAGGAGCCTGGAGTTCCTTAGCCGCAACATAAAGTTCATCCTCAGCCATCGTGGAAAGGCGATTGATTTCTTTACGGATAGTGCGCATATGTGTGACAGCATTTGAAACGTCGCCGGTGCCCGCTTCGCCCTTAGAGCGAATCATGGCAGCACCTTCATTGATGCGCCGCAATGCTTCACCGAGGTTTGTTGCACCGCAGACGAATGGAATAGTGAATTTCTTCTTATCAATGTGATTCGTGTAATCAGCGGGAGTGAGCACTTCTGATTCATCGATGAAGTCAACCTTGAGTGACTGAATGACCTGGGCTTCGACGAAGTGACCGATTCTGGCCTTAGCCATCACAGGAATTGAGACAGCATTGATAATTCCGTCGATCATGTCTGGATCTGACATGCGCGAAACGCCACCTTGGGCCCGAATATCAGCAGGCACGCGTTCTAGTGCCATAACAGCAACTGCGCCAGCTTCCTCGGCGATCTTTGCCTGCTCAGCAGTGACCACGTCCATAATGACGCCGCCCTTGAGCATTTCAGCCATACCGCGCTTAACGCGATCAGTACCGACCAATGGCTCTACAGACACGTGCACCACCCCTAAAGATTTGCCGGAATCCGGCCTCGACGGACCTCCATCGTAGGGGCGGCCGGCTATTCAGCGACAACTGAGTGGTCAAGCCCCTAAGTACGTGAGGCCCTCAGGGGTACGGTCCTGCATTTCCCAGGCCTGCGGTAGCGGTGTGTGACCCGCCAGATGGAACCATTTCACAAAGTAGTTATCGCGAATTCGCAGGCAGGCAAGGACTGCATCGTTAAGAAAACGGCGAGAAAGCTCAACCCGGCGAATAGCTGCGGAGAGTTCATCCATCAGATCAGCCATAGATGGATCCGCACGCAATAAAGCCACTTCTTCGGGATCGTCCAAAGCCTGAATTAATACTTCTGACAATGCAGACTCGATTGCAACCCGTACTTGCAGACTGGCATCGGTGGCTAGCCGGGCATCATGCGCAGTTTCTGCAAGCACTTCCGACGATGCCGGATCGAGAACACCTGCAACTGACAATTCGATAGCAATAGATGACCTGCGCAAGAGTTGCGCATCGAGCGCAAATGTCGCTGTCTCAATGCGTCGATGAAGGCGATCTAGCCGGCCAGCCGTGGTGCTCAGATACCAACCGATTAAAGCCACCACGACGAGAGTGATAGCGACCCAAGTCCAATTCATTTAGCGAAGCCCCGGTATTCCTGTGCTGAGGCGCCCAATAATTTGCCCACGAAGATCTTCAGTCACGCGATCACCCGAAACCGTGACACTTTCATACACCGCAAGAACATCCTCGACCACATGTTCCCAATCAAAGCGCATCACTCGCTGTACACCACAAGCTTGGAGCGCGTTGCGGCGCTCTGGATCACCAAGCAGGGCAATCGCCTGCACTGCGAGGTCTTCACTGTCGCCATTCTTAAACATGGCACCTGCAACGCCACCATCGAGAACACGGGTGAAAGCAGGCAGATCTGAAGCCAGGACAGCAGTGCCTGCGGCCATCGCTTCGATGAGCACAATGCCAAAGGACTCGCCACCTGTGTTGGGCGCGACATACACATCAGCGGAGTGCAGTGCTTGAATTTTCTCTTCCTCAGTCAGTCGTCCTAGAAAAATCAAACGTGCCAGTATTGATTCTGACAAACCCTTGGAAATTTCTTCAACATCTCCCGGACCCGCAATGAAGATTTGAACATCTGGCACCTTTGCGATAATTGCCGGCACCGCATCAAGAAACACCGATAGACCTTTGCGAGATTCTTCGAGACGGCCAAAAAACAAAAGACTTGGGACTGATCCATCAAACTGCGGGTGGCGCTCCCCTGCCTGGAATGCCTTGACGCGAACTCCGTTCGGAATCAATACAGCGTCCCCGCCAAGATGCTTCACCAGAGTTTGGCGGGCATCCTCACTTACCGCGATTCGCCCACTGACTTTTTCCATGGCAGTTTGGACGATTCTGTTCATACTTGCCAAGACGCGTGAACGCGGCATTGAAGAATGCCATGTCGAAACGATGGGTCCGTCTGCAACCCAGAGCGTCAAGAGCGAGAGCCCTGGTGCCATTGGTTCGTGTACGTGTACGAGATCGAAATCATTATCTTGAATCCACTTGCGCACCTGACGGGTTGCTCTCAGACCAAAATTCAGACGAGCAACTGACCCGTTGTAACGAATAGCAACTGGCTTTCCACCATTGGTGACTTCACCGTGAACGAGCAAGCTTGGATCATCAACAGGTGCCAAAATATCAACGTAATGCCCACGTGCTCTTAATTCGAAAGCAAGATCGGCAACGTGTGAGCGCACTCCTCCAGGCGAATCCCATGCATAAGGACACACCATGCCGATTCGTAATACTTCGTTACTCATGTCCATACTTTCTGCAACACATGCCAATCTTGTGGATGTTTTCTGATTGCGTCACCCAAATTGTCGGCTAATTGCTGAGTCATGGTGAGCATTTGCTGCTGTCGATCTTGGCCCTCGTCACCAAGTATTGGGTCGTATACATGCCCGCGACAAATTTCACCGTCGTACCAAAGCCCAATGGCTAACACGGGTGCACCCGTCATCAAACTCAGCAGTGCCGGACCCGCTGGAATCGTGGCCTGTGCCCCTAAGAAATCGACGGCAATTCCCTTGCCGCCAATATCGCGGTCTCCGAGCAGTGCCACCATGCGGCCCGATTTCAACGCGCGAGCAAGCGACCGAATGACGTCAGGTGCTCCAAGTGGTAACACTTCCATGCCAAGGGTCTGGCGATATTTCACGAACTGATCAAAAAGTGCTTCCGGCTTCAATCGTTCAGCCACAGTGGTGAAGCCGTCATATCGGTCAGCCGCCCATGCACCACCGAGATCCCAATTGGCGAGATGGCCAGGAACCATGATGACTCCCTTGCCTAGAGCCATGTGCTCATCCAACATATCTACATTGTCGATGACGAATAGTGTGCGCACATCTGTAACAGACAATGAAGGAAGTCGGAAGACTTCCAACCAATAACGCAAGTAACTCCTCATACCTGCCCGCACAGTTGTTTCCAACTCAACTTCGGATGAATCAGGCAACACTTGCGACAAATTTGCCCGCAATTGCTGAACGCCCTTGCCATTTTGTTTGTAGGTACGATCTGCAATGCGCACGAAAGCCACTGCAGCTATTCCTTTAGGAGCAAAACGGATTCCCAACCAAGCAGCCCGAAATGCAGCGGTCGTCAGTTTTTCACTTAAAGCATCGCTCATGAAAGCAGTTGCCCTCGAACGTGAATAATTCTCTGAATCACGGTGATTACGCCAAGAATGCCGATGAGCCAGAGTGCGAGCGGCAACACATAGGGCACACCAAAACCAGTTAGGAAAGTAGCGAGCAAAACAATGATGAGTCTTTCTGCTCGCTCAGCAATACCAACATTGGCCGTCGCGCCAACAGCTTCTGCACGTGCCTTTGCATAAGAAGTCACCTGACCTGTAACTAAGGCCAATGTTGCGGCTACGCCAATCCATACGTCACCTGTGTTGAGAGCCCACCAAATGAGTCCACCAAAAATAGCTCCATCAGCAACACGATCCAGCGTCGCATCAAGGAAGTTGCCCCAGGGTCCGCTTGTGCCCGCGAGTCGAGCCATCGTGCCGTCAAGGAGGTCAGCAAGTGCAAAGAATGTGATCAACAAAGGGCCCGCGATGAAATACCCCTGAGGAAAACACACGAGAGCGGTAACAACCGCAGCAATCGTGCCGAGAACGGTGATCGCGTCGGGAGACACATGTAGTCGAATCAATAATCTCGCGGGTGGAAGCAGGATCGCCGAGACGACCTTGCGAGCGTCAGCATTGTTCAACACCCACGGAGCCTATCGGGCAAATGCCCCACGAACCGATGTTCGGTTTGCGTACGCAAGCCCTTAACGGGGAGGCTGTCCCCATGACGCACCCTTGGAGTAACGATCGAGTCATCGGCCTCGTCGGCCCAAAGGGTTCTGGAAAGACCTTCCTCCTCAATGCCCTCCTGGGTACTGATCCTGAGGATTTAGAGCGGTTGGTCGATGAAGATCGCTCAGATGAGCCGACAGTTGGTGTGGTTACCTGGCGGGAGACCGATATCGCGTTGATGGACAATCTCGATCAAGAAGCCTTGCTCCATGCAGCCGATGCCTTGATTTTCGTTATTGCCTCCTGTGACGGCGTGGATGCCGAAACCGCCGAACTTTGGCAACGCTGCGCAGAAGAAGAAATACCTCGATTCGTGGTCATCACGAAACTGGACGATGAGCGCGCAGATATGGATGAAACTGTGGCGGTGCTGCGCCGCCTGTTTTCTGATGGCCCTGAATTGATCAGGCTCACCATGCCTGTTTTGGACGACGACGAAGAACTTGCCGGCTTTATAGATTTGGCAACTACGCAGATTTGGAACTGGACAACTCCAGAACTCAGCATTATCGAGTCTGACCCAGAACATGTCGGATTGATTGCAGAAGCGCGCGAAGATCTGATTTCTGATGTTGCGATGATCAGCGAAGACGACAAACTCACTAATGCGCTCATGCTGGGCATGCAGCCTTCAATCGATGCACTCATGTCAGCTCTAGAAGAAGCCAGCATTAACGGTGACGCTCAACTCATCGTTGGCCATGGACTTCGTGAGAATGACGTCACCGTGGGCACTGAATTTATTCTCGACCTCATCGTCGACGCACTTCCTGATCCGAGTTTGCGCCTGTGCCCCGTGGTATCCAGCCCGGATGGCACCGCGCAACTTCCGATTGACGCCGATCCACAGAGTCCACTTGTTGCTGAAGTAATTCACGCTGATGCGGACGCACTTTCACTCGTGCGAATTTACTCAGGGCAACTGAGCGAACAGGTAATGGCCGACGGTAATTTGATTATCACTATCGATGATGAAACGGCCATGACGTCAAATCTGGTCTGGATAGTTACTGAAGAGCCCCTGATCAATTTCATGACTCTTTCAAGCCCGGACTTTCCGCTGATCATTCAAAATATTAACGTCTAATTACCAAGCAGCGGCAAGCATTTCCCGAGTTGATTCGAGTAGCTGCGGCATCGTCTTTGTCCCGCCAATGACTGGCATGAAATTCGTGTCGCCGCCCCAACGTGGAACCACGTGTTGATGAAGGTGCGCGGCTATCCCTGCCCCTGCGGCACTGCCCTGATTCATACCAATATTGAATCCATGGGCATTGGACACTGCACGCAACACCCGCATCGCGGTTTGGGTGAAGGAGCCAATCTCAGCGACTTCCTCAACTGTGAGGTCTGTGTAATCAGCAATGTGCCGGTACGGACAGACCATCAAGTGGCCTGAGTTATATGGATAAAGATTCAGCAGCGCATAAACCTTTTCACCGCGCGCAATAACTAAACCTTCTGCATCAGACAGTTTAGGTGCTCTGCAGAATGGGCAATCATCGCCTTCATCTGCGTGAGTTGGCTTGCCTTCACCTCTGATGTAGTCCATCCGATGCGGAGTCCAAAGCCTGTCCCAAGGGGTTGCCATCCCCTATACCTGCACCCTGGATTCAACTGCAGCCACAATTTCTTCAATCGCTGCATCAATGGAAACACCGTTGTTTTGCGTTCCATCCCGGTATCGGAAAGAAACCCCACCGGCTGCAACATCTTCATCGCCAGCAATCAACATGAATGGAGTCTTGTTGCGTTGTGCGTTACGGATCTTCTTCTGCATCCGATCATCTGAAGTGTCGACTTCAACTCGGATCCCGCGGGCCCGCAACTTGACAGCAACGTCGGCCAAATATTGATTGTGCTCGTCTGTAATCGGAATTCCCACAACCTGCACAGGCGCTAGCCATGGTGGGAATGCACCGGCGTAATGCTCGAGTAAGACGGCAAAGAATCGTTCAATTGAACCAAAGAGTGCGCGATGAATCATGATCGGCCGCTGACGAGTTCCATCGGAAGCCTGAAACTCAAGATCAAAACGCTGAGGCAGTTGGAAATCAACCTGAATAGTCGACATCTGCCAGGTTCGGCCAATTGCGTCTTTGGCCTGCACCGAAACTTTAGGCCCGTAGAAAGCTGCGCCGCCTTCGTCAAGCACGAGTTCTAGACCTTGCTTTTCCGCCGAAACGCGAAGCGTCTCCGTGGCTTCAGCCCACTCTTCATCAGTTCCGATGCTTTTTTCTGGATCTCTCGTTGAGAGTTCGAGATAAAAGTCCGTCAGACCATAATCGCGCAATAGTTCAAGGACGAAAGTTAAGAGCGAAT
The DNA here is from genome assembly GCA_009699705.1 of Actinomycetota bacterium. Classification (GTDB taxonomy): domain Bacteria; phylum Actinomycetota; class Actinomycetes; order S36-B12; family S36-B12; genus UBA11398. The sequence goes on from WLNQ01000073.1 coordinate 7,794, forward strand.
CAAGCTCAGCGCCCATTTGTTCTTTGGTGCAGTAAATGTGTGCATCGTCTTGGGTGAACCCACGAGCACGTGTGAGACCTTGAACCACGCCGGACTTTTCGTATCGATAAACAGTGCCGAATTCGAAAAGACGTAACGGCAATTCTCGATATGACCGTCCGCGTGAACTGAAAATCAAGTTATGCATCGGGCAGTTCATCGGCTTGAGGTAATAATCGACGCCTTGCTTGCGCACATGTCCATCTGCGTCATATTCAGTATCGAGTTGCATCGGTGGATACATACCCTCGGAGTACCAGTCCAGGTGACCAGACTTTTCAAAAAGTGCACCCTTAGTAATGTGCGGGGTTGTAACAAATTCGTAGCCACCCTCTTCGTGGCGCTTGCGGGAATAATCTTCCATAACTCTGCGAACCACTCCACCCTTGGGATGGAAGACCGCAAGACCTGACCCAATTTCTTCAGGGAAGGAAAACAGATCAAGTTCGGCACCTAGCCTGCGATGATCTCGGCGTTCAGCTTCTTCAAGAAATGTCAGATAATCCTTGAGGTCGTCTTTCGAAGGCCAAGCTGTACCGTAAATTCGCTGGAGCTGTTCATTCTTTTGGTCACCCAACCAATACGCGGCAGCGGTGCGCATAAGTTTGATTGCGTTTGTAGGGATGTACCGGGTGTCGGGAACGTGCGGTCCTCGACACAAGTCACCCCAGCAACGCTCGCCGGTTTTCAAATTCACATTGTCATAAATCGTGAGTTCTTTGCCTCCGACTTCCATGACATC
>WLNQ01000074.1 GCA_009699705.1 Actinomycetota bacterium
CGCGATCTACATGCCTCGAACCCTGCAAACCCAAGCAGAACAATTCGGGCCGATCGGGGTGACCTTTTCGCTCTTCACCCTGATTTTGGTTGGTGTCGTTGTCATGCTGGTTGCGCCACTTCTCGTTGGCGTCTACTCCCAACGCCAACGTGCAGTGCTAGCGAACGCTCAGGGCCCCACTCAAACGGGTGAGTGAAACTTCACGACCAAGAATCTCCATGGACTCAAAAAGCGGCGGAGAAATTCGGCGACCGGTGATGGCAACCCGAATGGGACCAAAGGCTAGTTTCGGTTTAATTCCCAACCCTTCAACCAACGCGCTCTTTAAGGCTTCGTGGATAGCGTCCGTGTTCCAGTCGGGCAAGGCACCCAAAACTGCCACAGCCGCGTTCAGGGTTTCGTCAGCATCTTCACCGAGCACAGCCTTGGCATCAGCTTCATCAATCACAAATTCACCCGGAACTACGAGCAAGAAACCAAGCATCGGAACAGCTTGTTTCAAATTCTCTAAGCGCTCTTGAATAAGCGGTACTGCTGCTTTCAGAATTGCTTGCTGCTCGAGCGTTGGTGGATTACTTACGAAGTTTGATGCCTCAAGTCGGGGCACGATCCGAGAAATCAAATCATCAACTGACAACGTGCGAATCCAGTCGCCATTGATAGAGGTGCATTTCTTGAGATCAAAGCGAGCCGGATTAGCACTGACTCGATCAATCTTGAAAGCAGCAGCCATCTGGTCAAGTGAAAAGAACTCTTGATCATCTCCCATCGACCAGCCAAGCAGTGCCAAATAGTTCAGCAAGGCTTCAGGAAGGAAACCTTCTTCCCTGTACATCAGTAAGGAAGACTCAGGATCGCGCTTGGAGAGCTTGCGATTACCTTCGCCCATTACATAGGGCAAATGTCCAAACTGCGGCGTGGTGCCATCGCTGACACCGATCGCAGCCAAGGCTTCATACAGCGCAATCTGACGCGGCGTGGACGAAAGGAGATCTTCACCGCGAAGCACATGCGTGATGCGCATCATCGCGTCATCAACGGGGTTCACCAAGGTGTAAAGCGGTTCACCATTGCCTCGCACCATCACAAAATCGGGAACATGCTCGTGCCCGAAAGTGACTTCGCCACGAACGAGGTCGACCCATGTGCAGTCACGATCTGGCATTCGAAAACGAACAACGCTGGTGCGTCCTTCAGATTCAAAGGCCACGACTTGATCTGCTGTTAAATCACGACAGGTGCCTTCGTACCCGGGTGCGCGATTTTCTTTTTTCGCGAGCTCACGTTGAGCATCAAGCTCTTCTGCCGTGCAGTAGCAACGGTAAGCAAAGCCGCCATCGAGCAACCTTGCAGCTACATCTGCATAAATCTCTAGGCGCTGTGACTGCCGATATGGACCATAGGCGCCACCAACTTCGGGACCTTCATCCCACGTGAGCCCGAGCCAGCGTAAAGAATCAAGGAGCGCGTCATAGGACTCTTCTGAGTCGCGAGCACTATCGGTATCTTCAATGCGGAATACAAAGGTGCCACCTAGGTTGCGTGCAAAAGCCCAATTGAACAGTGCAGTTCGCACCATTCCCACATGCGGATTACCTGTCGGTGACGGGCAAAAACGCACTCGAACATCACTCACGGTCGATCACTGGGTTCTTGAGGGTGCCAATGCCTGAGATTGTCACGCTCACGTTGTCGCCAGCTGTAATTGGTCCAGTTCCTGACGGAGATCCGGTCAAGATCACGTCACCAGGTAGCAGCGTCATCACGTTACTGACAGCCTCAATGATCGAAGCGACATCGAAAACCATGTCAGCCGAAGTGCCGTCTTGCTTAAGCTCATCATTGACCCGGCATTGAATGGCTACGTCTTCCCACTCAAGTTCAGTTTCAATCCACGGACCTAGTGGGCAAAACGTGTCGAAACTTTTGGATCGTGTCCATTGACCATCGGAATGCTGAAGGTCGCGAGCGGTGAGGTCGTTGGCGCAGGTGAAGCCGAAGATGACTTCGTGGGCTCGTTCCTTTGGAACCTCTGCACACACCCGACCAATGACGATGGCAAGTTCAGACTCATGCTCAACCAATTCCGATTGCCAAGGCAAAATAATTGGCTCGCCAGGGCCAATCACGGAAGTGCTCGGCTTCAGGAACATCAGCGGCTCTGACGGAACATCACCCAAATTGGTCTCAGCAGCATGAGCGGCATAATTTTTGCCAATAGCCACGATCTTGCTTGGGAGCACTGGCGCAACGAGGCGTACGTCTTGATAGCGAACAAATCGTCCGTCCGGGTTGATGCCATTGAAGGGATGGCCCTCAAGGATGGCAATAACCGTCTCATCGCCAGGCTCTCCATTGGCATCTAAGCCTTCAAGAACACCGAAGAAAAGCTCATCATTAACAGAAACGCGACAAATTTTCACGTCACCACTCTACCGACAACGCTCCTCTACGTTACTCAGAGGCAACAATGCGCCCTGCGCGAAGCAGTCCGAATCGAACCGCGTCATCAAGTGCCATCCAGGATGCCGCGATGACATTCTCGTGAACACCGACGGTGGTCCAATCAGCATCGCCGTCAGTGGTGTCGATCAGCACTCGGGTTACGGCCCCAGTGCCACTGCCACCGTCAAGAATGCGCACCTTGTAATCAGTCAGGGTTAACTCCGCTAACTCTGGGTAAATCTGGCCGAGCGCTGCTCTCAAGGCGTTATCCAGGGCGTTGACAGGACCATTGCCCTCGGACGTTGAAATGACCCGTTCACCATTGGCGTGAACCTTGACCGTGGCCTCTGAATCCACACTGCCATCTGCACTTTGCTCAACGATGGTGCGCCAGGACTCAACTTCAAATCCTCGTTCTACGCCATCTTCAGCAAGCAGAAGCAACTCAAAGGAAGCATCTGCGGCCTCAAAGGACCAACCCTGCGATTCAAGCGCCTTCACCTTTGCTACTACGCGAGTAACGAGATCTGGCTTCTGAGAAAGATCGTGACCAAGTTCTTCTGCCTTGAGTTCAACCGAGGCTCGTCCGGCCATTTCGGTAACTAGGACGCGCTGCACGTGACCCACCTGAGCGGGATCAATGTGGTTGTACAACTCAACGTTGACCTTCAGCGCGGAGGCATGCAAACCAGCCTTGTGCGCAAAAGAAGACGATCCGGCATAAGCCTGGTGGCTATCTGGGGCGATGTTCGCAATTTCAGCGATTGCATGCGAGATATGAACCGTCTCCCGAAGGCTGCCTTCGGGGAGTGCGTCAATACCCATCTTGAGTTGCAAGTTAGCCACAACAGCGAAGAGATCGGCGTTACCTGTGCGTTCGCCATATCCATTTGCTGTGCACTGAGCATGCGTTGCTCCAGCTTCCACCGCGGTTACGGTGTTGGCAACGGCGCATCCGGTGTCGTCTTGGCAGTGAATACCCAGGCGAACTCCGGAACGCTTGGCTACATCGGTGACGGTTTCAAAAATCCCAACGGGCAACATGCCGCCATTGGTGTCACACATGACGCCAACACTTGCGCCAGCTTGCGCGGCTGCAACCAGGATGCGCACGCCGTAATCCGAATCATGCTTATAACCATCGAAAAAGTGCTCCATGTCAATGAAAACGCGGCGCCCTTCCCCGACCAAGAATTGAACAGTGTCGACAATCATTCGCTCGTTCTCGTCAAGATCTGTTCGTAGAGCCTCAACCACGTGTCGAACGTCGGACTTTGCAACGAGAGTGATCACAGGTGCTTGTGAATCCAGCAGCGCCTTGACCTGAGCATCTTCATGCGCTTTCTTACCAGCCTTGCAAGTAGCGCCAAAGGCTACGAGCTGCGCGTTCTTGAGATCCAACTCAGTCTGAGCGCGTTGAAAGAATTCGGTATCCTTGGGCATCGCTCCTGGCCAACCGCCCTCGATGAATCCAACGCCGTACTCATCAAGCAACTTGGCAACCGCAAGCTTGTCGTTAACCGAGTACGAAATGCCTTCGCGCTGGGCACCGTCGCGCAGAGTCGTGTCGTACACATGAAAAGCGTCAGAGCGAGCCATGAGTTGATCCTTACCGTTTGAGCGAATTGACACCATCAACGAAAAAACCCCCCGCAGGGTGCGAAGGGCAGCGCGTTGACGAAAGTCAACGCGCTAGTTAATGATGATGCAGCGATGGAACACCCTTGAATTATGCCACAACCGACCCAAGGGGGCTAGTCCCCCACAACTTCTGGTCAATCTGCCTTGCTACTCATCGAACTTGCCCGTGTACTCACGACTAGTCGAACTCAGGTACAAATCGTGTGCAACCACTGATGAGTGTCGTCGGCAAGCCCTGTTTGAATATTGAGGAGTGCTTCGCGTAGTTTCATCGTGACCGGCCCAGGCTGGCCTGCATTGATATCCCAATGACCACTATCGCGGCTCTTGACGTGCCCAACTGGGGTAATGACTGCGGCCGTACCACAGGCAAAGACTTCAGTGATTTGCCCTGAAGCAACGTCATTTCGCCAGTCCTCAACGCTGATGTGCGCTTCTTCAGCTAGCAGCCCAAGGTCAGCGGCAACGGTGAGTAAGGAATCGCGAGTGATTCCAGGCAGCAGCGATCCAGTCAGTGACGGCGTAACCAAGCGGGCAGAATCTCCAGCCCCATAGACGAAGTAAAGGTTCATGCCACCCATTTCTTCGATCCATTTGCGTTCCACCGCGTCAAGCCAGACCACTTGCTCGCAGCCGTGAGAGGCAGCTTCTGCCTGGGCAATCAAGGACGCGGCATAGTTGCCCGCGCATTTAGCCTCACCCGTGCCACCTGGTGCTGCACGCACATATTCATCTGAAATCCAGACGGAGACCGGCTTTACTCCCTCGGGGAAGTAGGCACCAGCAGGAGAAGCGATAAGTAAATACTTGTAGGCGTTAGCGGGCCGAACACCTAAACCGACTTCGGTTGAAATCATGAAAGGGCGCAGGTACAACGATTGGTCTTCACCGTCAGGGACCCAATCGCGATCCTGGGTCACAAGAGCGTTGACCGAAGCGAGAAATAATTCGATGGGCAGTTCCGCCATCGCTAGGCGTCGAGCAGACCGCTGAAAGCGCTCCGCATTTGCGATGGGACGAAAGGTCTTGATGGATCCATCTGCATGCCGGTAAGCCTTCAAACCTTCAAAAATCGCCTGCCCGTAATGCATGAAGTTGGTGGCAGGATCCAAAGACAACGGGCCATAAGGCACAAGTTGCGCATTGTGCCAACCTTGATCTTCAGTCCAGTCAGCCGTCACCATGTGATCCGTGAAGTACTTTCCGAACCCGGGATTAGCCAAAATCGCGTCACGCTGATCAACGGGAAGCTGATGATCACTCGCAAACAGCTCGATAGGCCAAAGGTCGGCGCCTAACTGCTGGCTCGTGGTACTCATGGAACTCCTCAAAGTGTGAAGGCGTAAGGCTAGCCAATCCAGCCTCGAATTTGTGAGACTTTTCCGGCGACTTGCTGTTGAGATTTACTGCGAAGGCATGTTATTTGGCCTTTGACGCTGCTCCTGCTGCAAGTGCATCGCCTATAGCTGAAGTCGATCGCACTGAATCTCCACGTGATGCAAGATCATCTGACACCGCAGCCTCAACCCATATTGCCGCTTGGTTTTGACCAACATGCTCAAGCAACATGGCCAGTGACAACACAGTGGCTGTCGGATCTGCCTTGCCTTGGCCAGCAATATCTGGAGCAGACCCATGCACTGGTTCGAACATGCTTGGGTTCTTGCGGGTTGGATCAATATTTCCTGAAGCCGCAAGTCCGATGCCGCCAACAATCGCTGCGCCGATATCGGTCAAGATGTCGCCGAAGAGGTTGTCTGTGACTACCACGTCAAAGCGTTCTGGTTGGGTCAAGAAGAACATCGCCGCGGCATCAACGTGGCAGTAATCAGTAGTCACGTTGGGGTATTCCTTGGCTACGTCATCAAAGGCTCGCTGCCAAGTGTTTCCAGCGTAGACAAGCACGTTGGTCTTATGTACCAACGTCACTTTGTTGCGCCGGTGAGTCGCGCGCTCAAAAGCATCACGGATGATGCGCACGGCACCGAAGTAGGTATTGATGCTGACTTCTGTTGAAACCTCGTGCTCGGTTCCCTCTCGAAGTACGCCACCGGCACCAACGTAGGGTCCCTCAGTTCCCTCGCGGCACACTACAAAGTCAATGTCTTTGGTGGTCTTGCCAGCGAGTGGCCCGGTGACCCCTGGGTACAGGCGCACCGGACGCAGGTTCACATGGTGATCCATGATGAAGCGCAGCGGCAACAGCACGCCACGTTCCAGAATTCCGGGCTTGACCGAAGGGTCGCCGATGGCTCCCAACAAGATTGCGTCATAGCCTCGAAGTTCTTGAACAACGGAATCTGGAAGCAACTCTCCAGTTGCGTTATATCGACGCGCGCCTAGGTCATATTCGGTCGTCGTCACGGTGAAACCCGCAGCAGGCGCAATCGCGGAAAGCACCTTCATGGCTTCAGCCACAACTTCGGTGCCAATACCATCGCCAGGGATGAGGGCCAGATTCAGATTCTTGGACATGGGACCGAACTCTACCGAGGCCCCCTGGCGAAAAAACGGGCCCTGCACCTCTCTCTTCCCGGTATGGCCTACTCGCTGCTATTATTAGCGGACTATGACGCGCGCACTGCTCCTTCGCTGCCGCGGCGAGGCCTGACCAACCGGCCCCTCGTCGCGGGATTCGCGTTCGCCGGTAGGCCAATCGAAATTCTTTAGGAGCCCGCGATGACTATTACCTCATTCCAGCAAGACGATGCCAGCCAAAAGGCTTCAGGCATGCGCTTTAACCGCTACATCCCGTTCAAGCAAACCCCTCTGGCCAATCGAACTTGGCCAGATAAGCACATCACCCAGGCCCCACGCTGGTGTGCTGTGGACCTTCGGGACGGCAACCAAGCATTGATCGATCCGATGACACCGGACCGAAAACTGCGCATGTTCAAACTTTTGGTGGACATGGGCTACAAGGAAATTGAAGTTGGATTTCCGTCAGCTTCGCAAAATGACTTTGATTTCGTTCGCCTTCTTATTGAAGACGGGCACATTCCAGACGACGTCACTATTCAGGTACTGGTGCAAGCCCGTGAGTCGTTGATTGAACGAACTTTCGAATCTTTGGACGGAGCAAAGCAGGCCGTCGTACATTTCTACAACTCGACTTCAGTACTCCAACGCCGAGTGGTGTTTGGTCTGGACAAAGAGGGAATCGTCGATATTGCTGTTCATGGTGCGCAATTGGTCAAGAAGCACGCAGAGCAAATGGCTGGCGACACTGAGATTTTCTTTGAGTACTCCCCTGAATCCTTCACCGGCACTGAACTTGAGTTTGCTCTCGAAGCCTGTAACGCAGTGACTGATGTTTTGGAACCAACCTCTGATCGCAAGATGATCATCAACCTGCCAGCGACCGTAGAGATGATGACCCCGAACCTTTATGCAGATTCAATTGAATGGATGAGTCGCAACCTCAATCGTCGCGATGCCATCATCCTTTCGCTGCATCCCCATAACGATCGCGGCACAGCAGTGGCTGCCGCCGAACTCGGCTATATGGCTGGCGCAGACCGCATTGAAGGATGCCTGTTTGGTAATGGTGAGCGCACCGGCAACGTCTGTCTTGTCACTTTGGGACTCAACTTGTTCACCCAGGGTATTGATCCACAGGTCGACTTCAGCAATATCGACGAAATTCGCCGAACCGTTGAATACTGCAATCAAATTCCCGTACACGAACGCCATCCTTATGGCGGTGACTTGGTCTACACCGCCTTCAGCGGATCACATCAAGATGCCATCAATAAGGGCTTGAAGATCATGGAATCAGAAGCTGCCGAACTCGGTATTCCAGTGAATGAACATCGATGGGAAGTTCCGTACCTCCCAATCGACCCCAAGGATGTTGGCCGCACCTACGAAGCCGTGATTCGCGTAAACTCGCAGTCTGGCAAAGGTGGCGTTGCTTACATCATGCGCACTGAGCACAAGCTTGAGCTGCCTCGTCGATTGCAGATCGAGTTTTCGCGAGTAGTACAGGAAGTTACGGATAACGCAGGCGGTGAGGTTGCCCCCGCTGAAATGTGGAGCATCTTCTCCGGCGAATACCTGCCTGATCATGCAGCAGCTTGGGGTCGTTTCGCACTGAAGTCAGTGAAGCAGGACTCAGCAGTAGACGGCGACACCACTGTTGATGTGGTCATCACTGACAACGGCATCGAGTCAGCACTTACCGGTACTGGCAATGGCCCGATCGCTGCCTTCTGTGAGGCGATGAATACACACGGCATAGATGTTCGGGTTTTGGATTATGCAGAGCACGCGATGAGCGCTGGTGGCGATGCTAAAGCTGCCGCTTACTTGGAATGTAGCCTTGATGGGAGAACGGTGTGGGGTGTGGGAATTGATCCATCCATCACCACAGCATCGCTCAAAGCAATCATCAGTGCCGTAAACCGCGTGGTTCGTACTACCTAAGTTCTAGGCATTAGAGAAGGGGCCCAAGCAAA
>WLNQ01000075.1 GCA_009699705.1 Actinomycetota bacterium
GGGACTTGAACCCACACGTCCGAAGACACAGGTTCCTAAGACCTGCGTGTCTGCCAATTCCACCACTCCCGCATGAAGCGCGCTAAGTCTAATGGTTGCTAGGTCAGTGCTAGATCGCGGATCAACTTAGCCACATGGCCGGTGGCTTTTACGTTATAGAACGCATGCTCAACCTTGCCGGTTGGGCTGATTACGAAGGTTGATCGGATGACCCCAACAACAGTTTTACCGTAGAGCTTCTTCTCACCGTAAGCCCCATATTTTGTGAGGACTTCTTTTTCTGGGTCAGACAGCAAGATGATCTTGAGACCTTCTTGCTCCCGAAACTTGGCTAACTTCTCCGGCTTATCCGGTGAAATGCCGATGATCACAAAGTCAAGTGAATTGAATAGCTTCAGATTATCCGTGAAGTCGCAGGCCTGCTTGGTGCAGCCAGGAGTCAGCGCAGCTGGATAGAAGTACAAGATCACACGCTTGCCTTTGAATTGTGAAAGGCGAATAGTTTCGCCAGCATCATTCTTCAGAGCGAATGCGGGGGCGGTGTCTTTAATTTCCAGTGCCATGGGAGCACTCTAATGAAAACCGCAAAACAATGTGGGGACGTTTCCTAGCGAGTGATTGGCGCAAGTGCTGACGCGTCGGTATGCGAGTCGAGCCCAGCCGAGCGCCGTAGCCCACGCGTGCCAGTGATGGCAAGCACAATCAGGAATAGTGCAGCACCAACCAGCACGATCATGGTGCCAGAAGGCACCCCGGCGTAGTAGCTGATGTACATGCCAACAAGTCCACAGAAGGTGCCAATAATCGTGCTGTAGGTCAGCATTCGACTGAATGAATCTGTGAGCATGCGGGCAATAACCGCTGGTATTACAAGCATTGCTGCCACCAGTGTGACGCCGATGACCGTCAAGGTAGCCAGGATGGATAGCGACAAAACGATCATCAGCAGGGCTTCAATGCGCGAGACGTTTACGCCGGAAACTGCAGCAACGTCGGGGTCAAAGGTGCTGAAGAGGAGAGCGCGATAGCGCAGGAACACGAAGGCCGCAGTCAAGATAGTGACAGCGATTAGACCGATGATCTGTTCGCTGCTAATACCCAGGATGCTGCCAAAGAGTGCATTCTCAAATGAGGGTCCACTCGTGCCAAATTTTGCGAAAAGGGCAACACCTAAGGCAAATGAAGCGGTGGTGATCACGCCGATAGCTGCATCCGCGCCAAGGCGGCTTCGTTTTGTGACCGCAGTGATTGCCAATGCTGATGCGATGCCCCAGATACCTGCGCCGAGAATATAAAAACTCGAAGCAAAGAGTTGTGCTGCTGCAAAGCCGCCGAAGATGGAATGGGATAGCCCATGGCCGATATAGCTCATGCCGCGCAGCACGATGAAGACACCGATAAAGCCGAGTAAGGCTCCAGAAAGACTCGCGACGAATAGACCTTTCTGGAAAAAGGCATATTGCAATGGCTCGAGAAGGGTTTCCATGTCAGCCTGCGTTTCGCATTGGGTCACTCGAGGGCGCTTCGTCAATGACGATGCGCATTCCAAGGTGTTCTAGAACTTCCATTCGAGCGCCGAAGGTTTGTTCAAGTACATCGGGATTCATAACTTCTTCGGGAGTTCCTGAAGCGACGATGCGTTGGTTGACGCATACAAGATGAGGAAGGTGCGCGGCGATGCCGTTCAGGTCGTGAGTCGTGAGAACGATTGCGATGCCTTCTTCATGCAGGTCAGCAAGAAGGTGCAACACATCGTGACGAGTAGCTACGTCTACGCCGCTCGTGGGTTCATCGAGCAGCATTACCTGTGGTTGACGCAGGAGGGCTCGCGCCAAAAACATGCGCTGTTGCTGGCCACCAGAGAGTTCGCGAATGTGGCGTTTTGCTAATTCACCAATGCTGAGACGTTCGAGAACGTTGCCAACGTTGATCTTTTCAGACTTGCTTGCCCAGGGAAGTTGGTTTGCAGACTTGCGTGACATGAGCACGCATTCTTCGACGGTGATAGGAAAATTCCAGCTCACTGTTTCAAGTTGGGGAACGTAGGCGAGCCGTAGATCTTTCGATGCAGAGATCGTTCCGCTCATTGGTTTCAAAGTGCCAAGAAGAAGTCGAAGTAGCGTGGTTTTGCCGGCACCAGATGGACCAACAATGCCGGTGAACTGGTCTTCATGAACATGAAAGTTCACATCCGTGAGCACCGGATGGTGTGTGTAGCCAGCAACCACGTTTTCAAGAGTGATCAATTCCGGCCCGATACCTGTGCCCGTCATTGCGGATACTTCGCGGAGTCGACCATGCCGGTGGCTGTACTGACTGCATCAAGGTTCTTAGTGGTTCCGCCAAGCCCGTGAATCATGGTGATGTAGTCGTATTTCATCAAGCCAAGCCAGGAGTGATCGGCTTCACCAGGAGCCCCGGGAAGGTCGTCGTCTCGAAGTGACGCTTCGTACTTAGCGCCGGTAGCCCGACCAATTTCTTCCAACACTTTGGAAGGAAAAACTTCGGAGCCAAAAATGGTGGGAACCTTTTGAGCTTTGACTTGATCGATGAGTGCTGCAACTTCAGAAGGGGTTGGGTCTGAGAAGTTTTTTGGCTGAACCGCACCTATGACCGTCCAACCAAAATCCTTCGCGAAGTAAGCGTAAGCATCGTGATAGGTCAACAACTTCAGATTTCCCGCAGGGACGGTTGCTTGATCTTTGAGTAGGGCCTTGGAGAGTTCAGACACCTTCTTATCGAAGCGGATGAAGTTTTCAGAGTAATAGTCGGCATTTTTCGGATCACGACGAATGAATTCATCACGAATGACTGATGCGTACTTCGCTGCGTAGAGCGGATCAGTCCAAAGGTGCGGATTCGGCTTGCCTTCACTCTTGGGAAAAGAGAAGTCGTAGATGTAGGCAGATTCAGGCAAAGTTCTTGAACCGATTTCGATGAGTTCTGCGCCAGCTTTCATATTGCTGCGAGCTAGGTCGGCTGTGGGATCTTCCAGTTTCAAGCCGTTAATGAACACAATGTCGGCCTTGCTCAAGAGTGCGGCAACCTGAGGTGCCGGCTCAAAAGTGTGACTGTTGGTGCCCTCGGGAACGATGCCTTCGACCTGAACCTTGTTGCCGCCGATGGATGAAACGATTGAGGTGATGGGGGAGACGGTCGTGGCTACGAGCAGTTTCCCGTCTACATCGGGTGCGGCGGCAGAAGATGGCGAGCCGAAATCCGAGCCACAGGCGGTCAATAACAGTCCGGCTCCGCCGGCAGCGCACGCGAGCGCAAGACGCTTGATCACGGGCTCACACTAATTGGCCTTCTGAGTAATTGCAAAAGACTTGCATTAATTATTTGGTCAATGAACGGCATTTGCTACGACCCCACCAGTTCCCCGTAGGCTTAGGTCTGTGACAAGCGATCTAGTGGAGAAAAGCGACACCTCGATAGATGAGTTGATCGCTGAGATTACTGCTGCTCGAACTGAACTACTTGCGTCAGTTGAAACTCTCAAAAGCCAGTTCACCTCCGCTTCGCTTCGCCAACGCGGCATCAGCGCCGTCACCGGTGTTTTCGTCGATGAGTTCGGCGGGATCAAACCCAAGCGCATCGGCATTGTTGCTGGAGTTGTCGTTGGGGTAGTCGCGCTCAAGCTGCTTGGCCGCCGTCTTCGATAGATCTTGTACCTGAATGCAGAGACAAGGACACAAGCGGCTAAGGTTTGACACATAACTGAATACCTCATCCAGAGGGGCAGAGGGATACGGCCCGTTGAAGCCCCGGCAACCTATTTGATAACTCGCTTGCGAGGCCAATCAAAGTTCGGTGCCAACTCCGACCTGTAAAACCAGGACAGATGAGCGAGAAGAGAGGCCTCGTACATATGACTGCAACTTTGGGTACCAACCCTGAACTTGGTGCTGCCCACGCCCTGAGATGCCGCGAATGCGGTGCGCTCTATGGGCTTGATGCCAGCTACGCATGTTTTGAATGTTTCGGCCCACTAGAGGTGGCCTACGCAGATCGATCGATTACCCGCGAAGCCATTGAAGCTGGCCCGCTATCCATGTGGCGCTACGAAGCGTTACTTCCGGTTGTGCCAGGAGCAAGCAAGCGACCTGGTCTGCAACCAGGGTTTACTCAACTCATCAAGGCCGACAACCTTGCTCGAGCTTTGGGTGCCAAGAGCGTTTGGGTTAAAGACGATTCGGGAAACCCCACACATTCGTTCAAAGACCGAGTGGTTGCGGTGGCATTGGAAAATGCCCGTCGCTTGGGATTTGAAACTATTGCGTGTGCTTCCACGGGCAACTTGGCCAACGCCGTTGCGGCAGCTGCTGCACGAGCTGGCCTGAAGTCCGTCGTCTTCGTTCCTTCGGATCTTGAAGCAGGAAAGATCGTGACCACTGCCGTGTATGGCGGCATCTTGGTTGCGATCGGCGGCAACTATGACGACGTTAATCGCCTCTGCACTGAAGTCGCGGCCTCGCGTGATTGGGGATTTGTGAATGTGAATTTGCGCCCATATTACGCAGAAGGCAGCAAGACCGTCGGTTATGAAATCGCTGAACAGCTGGGCTGGCGTTTACCGGATGCCGTTGTCTCTCCAGTTGCTTCCGGTTCATTGCTCACCAAGGTAGACAAGGCATTCCACGAATTCGTAGAACTGGGTCTTGTCCAAGCCCATGACACGAAGATCTATGGGGCACAGGCGACTGGGTGTTCACCGGTGTCCCAAGCTTTCGCTGCCGGCCAAGATTTCATCAAGCCCGTGAAGCCAAACACCATTGCAAAATCGCTTGCAATCGGCAATCCAGCAGATGGCCCTTATGCGCTTGATGTTGTGCGACGCACCAGTGGCGCACTCGCAGATGTCAGCGATGACGAAGTTGTTGAGGGCATCAAGTTGCTTGCCGAAACCGAAGGCATCTTTGCCGAAACCGCAGGTGGCGTCGTTGTCGGTGTGTATCGCAAACTTCTGCGGGAGGGACTGATCGATCCCGAAGCTGAAGTCGTTCTCTTAAACACAGGAGAAGGACTCAAAACCCTCGATGCCGTTGCGCCAACAAGTGGACCAACCATCTCAATCTCACCGTCATACGACGATTTCGAAGCTGCATACAAGGAGATCACATCATGAGTGCAACCGTTCGCATCCCAACCATTCTTCGCACCTACACCGGTGGCCAAGCTGAAGTGACGGCAAGTGGCACAACATTGCAAGAAGTCATCAATGACCTGGAGGCTCAGTTCGCCGGAATTGGTGGTCGAGTGCTGGACGACAACGGAGCCCTTCGTCGGTTCGTAAATATCTACGTCAATGATGACGATGTGCGCTTCATCGAGGGCCTGGCTTCACCAATCGCGGATGGCGCCCAGATCTCGATCATTCCTGCAGTTGCGGGTGGTTGCTAGTTCTTGCTATTTCCCCGCTTCACAAGTACGACAATCAAGGTGATCGACAGCACTGCTGCGATAAGAGCCACGATGGAAACAATCGTGCCGACAGACGCGCTTTCTTCAACAAGAACGTAATCGCCAGTCACGCCCGTTGCACTTGGAGAGGTGCTAGGTGTGGGGGGAGTTCCGAAGCTAAAAAGGATCGCACCCGTCACAGGGTGGCCATCTCCGGAAACAATTCGATAAGCCACTTGGTAAGTGCCGGGGTCGATGGTTGCGGGCCAAGTAATCGAAAGCGTGTTGCCCACGGGTTCCACGCGCTGGCTCACGACATTCACCCCGGCTTTAGTGTTTATTGAAATGGTGTCGAGGTCAGGTAAGAGTGGCTCATCAAAAACAAACGCCACAGTTGTCGGAGCAACGGCTAGCACTGCGCCATTGGCAGGGGTTGAAGATACGAGTTGCGAATGGGCTTCGCTGGGGGTTGAACCAAGAGCAAGGAACGCCAAAGCGACGAGAGTTAACGAAACGCCTCTCGTCATGAATTTCTTAAACAATGTGTACCTTCCCTGTCGTAATGAGAACACTGCCACCCTTACCTATCAGGGTTGCATTCATGGTCCAATCGCCTCCAAACGGTAAGACTCCAGTCGAGGTGACTTTCTTTCCATTTCCTGTAGCGCGCCACGTGATCGGGCCTAGGAGCGAAGGGTGTGTCCAGGAAATTTCACCGGAGGTTGAGACCGCGGCGATAGTGATGCTCAGCAGCCCTGCACGGCTTCCGTTCAGGGTGGCGACAACCTTCGGGAGGGTCGCAATAGAAATTGACTTTCCTACGGGTGCAGGCTTTCCCACAATAAATGAAACTGCTCCAGCGACCACGTGCCCGTCATCAGAGGTGACTTGCCACTGTGCAGCATGCGCTCCTGCGGCAAGTTTCACATTCGGAGTGATGGTCAACGTTGCGCCAGAAATCTTCGACGTGCTCGCCAGCTGCTGCGTTGTGCTGTTGAGAAGTTGCGCAGAATCAAGTTCCACAGGCTCACTGAAAACGAGCACTACGGCCTTTGGAGACGATGAAACAACAGCTCCGTTGATTGGGTTACTTGAATGTAGATCGGCGTGGGCTGATGCAGAAGCTGGGTTCACTAGAAGAACGAGCGAACCCAGCACTACAGCCCCGAGGGCTTTACGCATGAAGTGAATCCTTAACTCGATTTATGAATTTACGGTGCAAGGATGGTGAGAGATGGAGCGGGGCTGGCAAGGCTTGCAGTTGATCCGGCCACTGGTATCTGAACCCAAGCATCTTGCCCAGCGATCGAGTTTGCAACCTGTCGGCCTCCAACTTTAGCGACCACATCTGAGCCTTCTTTAATTTTCGCAGAGGTTGTCGTCACAGAGAATTTGCCATCTGGGCCGACAGTTACGTCATTTTTGGTTAACGGGATCTGATCAACAAACAAGGCAACTTTCTTATCTATATATGCCGGGATTGTTCCTGTGACTGTTGCATTATTGCCACTGCGAGTGACGGTGATTTCGGCGTCACAGACCTGAACTGCCTTGAAATACACGGGTGCAGATTTAACCCCGGCAGGTAAGGCAGGGAAGGTCAGTTTGATTCCGAAGTCGTCAAACTGGTCATCAGGAAGGGCGCCACCGGTCCAGGAAACGGTGGTTGGTGTAGTGGAAGTAACCCAGCCGGCTTTCTGTTGTGGCTTCACGCCAGTGACACCATCGGGAATCGTGACAGTGATGGTGTTCGTTGCTTGCCCCAAGCAGCCGTGGCCTGGTCGCAAAAAGATGGTGGCACCTTTGCCTGCGGTCAATGTTGCGCCGTTCGCTGTGATGCCCATATGTGCGCTGGCTGGGTTTGCGAGGACTACTGCAGCAATGAGAAGTGAACTGGCAGCAGCAGTTGAATGTAGTGCTGTCTTACGAAAATTGGTACGCATGAAATTGAAACCTTCCAAAGTGATTGTGAGAAATTCGAATGGAGCGCCAACGCATGGGCGCGGGCGCGAATTAGTTACAGATCACTGATGGCGGACCGCGTCGAGCAATGGCGTGGTCAAGGTCGTGCGAATGGAAAGCGCATGATGGTTCAAGGAAATAGGCAGCTGACTGGGCAGCAATTGGTTCAGATGCATTGAAGAATTCGAATAACAGGGTTCGAACCATGCTGATCCAGCGATGCAGCAATGCGTCAGCATGTGAAAGCACGAGCGCAGTTGCGATAGCCGCACCAAAGTGGGTGGCGATCATGCCCGTGCTGGGCAAGAGCGTGGTGTGGTGTGAGCCGTGGCCAGCCCCAACAGTCATCAAGAGATGCAGCAAAGCCTGGATACCAACGCTAAAGGTGATGAGTTGCAGGTAACTGCGCTGGCATTGGAGGAAAGCGACGCTCAGGGCCACTACAAGCGGGGTCAGCATCAAGAACGCACCAGCTGTGGGCAAGCTGGCATCGGCAGAGGTGTGCGCCACAGAGGTCAGGATGAGCATCGCTGATCCAACGACGAGGCCACGAAGTGCTCGCATCGACCCTGAGGTCTGCACAGCACGACTAGTCATTTCTCGAGCCTAGCGGTGACTTAACAGGAGATAGATCCGCACTCGAGTTAGCGTTAAGAAATGATGTCTAAGAAGCAGCAATCATTCCCCGAATGGTGGGGCGGACTGTCGCCAGCGCAGCGAGCTGGTTTTCTGGGCCTGGCCTGCGTCGAAATCGTGTTGACCACGAAGACTTGGGTGGATTTAGCGAGACGGCCCAAGAGCGGGATCCGTGGGCCAAAAGCGATGTGGTTTCTCGTTTCCTTTATTCAGCCAGTAGGCCCCGTTACCTATCTCAGCCTGGGGAGGAAATGAAAAAAACCGCCACAAAGGCGGTTCCTAACAGTGCGCCGCGAGGGACTTGAACCCCCAACCCGCTGATTAAGAGTCAGCTGCTCTGCCAGTTGAGCTAGCGGCGCTTGGTGCGGACGAAAC
>WLNQ01000076.1 GCA_009699705.1 Actinomycetota bacterium
ATGGCGGCTGGCTACGCGAACGTAAAGTGCTGAATCAAGCATCTCGGCCGAGGGTTTAGGGCATACAGTGCCGAAATGATCAGTCGCCCTGTTGCTCTTTCGGCATTGACCGCGCTACTTATCCCCTTCCTGGTAGCACCGCCGGCGCAGGCATCAAGTCAAGAAAGTTTCACGACCCCGGGGTTAACTTCATGGGTCGTGCCAAGCGGCGTCACCCAAATCACGGTCACGGCAGTCGGTGGTGGTGGTGGTGGCGGGGGCAGCGGCGCCGGCGGGGCAGGGTGCGCTGTTGTTTCGACATTTGCGGTAACCCCGGGGCAATCGATTCGACTTTTCATCGGTGGCGGTGGTGGTGGCAATACTGGCGGTGGTGGCGGTGGTGGATCAACCAGTGTTGATTTGCAACGCATCTGGGGGCTTGTTGCTGGTGGCGGTGGCGGTGGTGGCGGCGGGCGTATCGGTGGCGGTGGCGGCGGCACATGCGGTGGCGGTGGCGGCGGTGGCGGCGGCATAGGGGTCGGTGGCAATGGTGGTGGCGGCGGCACCGGCGGATCAACTGACGGCGGCAACGGACTAGCAGGTGCTGGTGGCACTGGTGCCCAAGGCGGTTTGATTAATTGCGGTGGCGCTGGCGGCATTGGAGATGCGAATTCTTTTGGCAACGGCGGTGCTAGCACCGGTGGCGGTGGTGGCGGCGGGTATGGCGGCGGAGGCGCAGGCAGGTATGGCGGCGGCGGTGCGGATAGTGACGGTGGCGGTGGTGGCGGTGGCAGTACCGGGCCGACTGGCAGCAGCTTCACCGCCGGAAGCAATGGCGGTGCCTCCCAAAGCGCAGGTGGCAGTGGACGAGTGCTCATTACTTATGGCGCGAGCGTTATTGCGACGGCCCCGGTGACGCCCCCGTCTTGGTACCAGTCAGCTGGCCGAATTGTCACTGCTACGTGTGATGCGGGCTGGAGCCCGAGTTGGGCCCAGTGGCCTAATGGCAACACGGGTGGGTACGTGTGCAATAGAGAGATTTATATGACGGGTTCTGGTAGCTGGTCTAGCAGGTCGCATCCCGCAGCCGCAGATGATTCTTTGGGGATGGCATCAAAACCGGTGGTGCTCACTGCTCGTGGATGCTGAATCGTGTAGCTGGACCGGATTCTCACAAGTGACGTGTGTTGAGCACAGCCGCCCGCGCAGTCCTTTACGTACAGACCCCCACGCACAGAGCAGTGCTGGGAAACATTGGATTTCACTCTCAGTTGAACATTCAACTAGAATGGTTGGATTAGTTGCTTCGTTTCGTCGCCCGCGTAGGGCCATTTATCCTTAGGGAACCCCATGACTCTGTTCCGCATTGACGCCAGTATCCGTACCGAAGGGTCTGCGAGCCGCGAGATCGCAGACATCGTAGAAGCCGAATGGCGCACCGTTCGCCCAGGCGACGCTGTAATTGCGCGACACCTCGGCACCGATCCACTTCCTGCCGAAGCTTGGACTAAAGCGATCTTTGCTTCATGGACGCCAGCGGCTGAGCGCACAGCTGATCAAAGTGCTGCCCTTGCTGTGGGCGCTGAGCTCGTTGACGAATTGGTTGCCGCAGATGCCATCGTGATTGCCACCCCGCTGTATAACTTCGGAGTTTCACAGCACGTAAAAACGTGGATCGATCTCATCATCACCGATCCACGTGCTGGCGCAGGTGCTCCACCACTGTTAGCTGGCAAGCCTGTCGTGCTGGTTGTCGTTCGCGGCGGTTCCTATGCAGCAGGCACCCCGCGTGAAGGATGGGATCACAACACCGGTTACCTCCAGCAGATCCTTGGCCAGGTCTGGGGTGCGAATCTCACCATAGTTGAGCGCGAATTCACGCTCGTGGGAGTGAACCCAGCGCTTGACGAGTTCAAAGAGCTCGCAGACAAGCTCAACGCTGATGCCAAGGCAGCGGCAATCCAGGCTGGCCAAGCAATAGCTGTTGCGTCACTGAGCAGGCTGCCACAACGAGGCGGCCTCGCATAAGTCCACAAACATTGGCTCTGCGGTTCAGCTCACGATGGTTTTACTGTGAATAAAACACCCACACCATGGCTGGATGCTCGTTAGGCTTGTCCTATGTCATCATCAATTTCTGAGAAGTACCTGCTTGCCGAAACGGCCGATCACCTTGGTGTGGAATGGTCTGATCCATCGGTGAAACGCGAGTTTTGGCAGATCTCGGATGGTACGAGTCTGTCATCCCTGCGTTGGGGAGATAACAAGCCAAAGGCGGTCTTCCTGCACGGCGGTGGGCAAAATGCTCACACTTGGGATGCAGTGTCCCTGCTCTTAGGCGAGTCGATCGTTGCGATTGATATGCCAGGTCACGGTCATTCAGATTGGCGTGAAGACAAGGCCTACTGGCCGGTGACGAATGCGATTGCTATAGCTGAGGTCATTGATCAGATGGGCATTGGTGAGCCGGTTGCTTTGATAGGAATGTCTCTTGGTGGTTTAACTGCCATTCGACTTGCAGCACTGCGTCCGGATCTTTTCTCAAGTGTCACCATCATTGACGTGACTCCAAGTCAGATGGAACAAATGAAAAAGATGAGCCAAGAAGAACGCGGCACCACGGCCCTGACCCAAGGTCCAACTCGCTATGACTCACTGGAAGACATGATCAAAGCCACGGCTGCATTGGCACCTAATCGCTCTGCTGTGTTGATCGAACGCGGTGTCGTGCACAACGCCCGCGAGTTCGACGGTGGTCAATGGGGCTGGCGCTATGACAAATTGGTGTCAGACGAAAAAGCTGAAGAAGGAACAACTCACGATTTCGATGAACTTTGGGATGACGTCTCGTCAATCACCATGCCATTAATGTTGGTGCGCGGCGGGGCTTCAGCTTTTGTCACGGAAGAACATGTTGCAGAGTTCAATAAGCGTGCACCACATTTACGTTTTGAGATTGTTGATGGAGCAGGCCATTCAGTGCAATCAGACCGGCCCGCACAATTAGCAGCAGTGCTGATTTCTTTCATCTAAGCCTAAGCGTCGGTACTTTCAGCAAGCATCTTTAATCTGGGCAAGGTTGCGATGATGGACCGTAAATTATTGTTGTAAGCGTTCATCAGGGTGAGTGCTGCTGGGAAAACTGCAGTGCGAGCATCAAAGGTTTCAGTAACGAGGGTGGTTTCTGCATCTAGGGGCTTGAGTTCATAGCGCCAGCGATGCTTACCCATATGGCGCCATGCAATGAGACGCCCTTCTTCGAATTCGACCACCTGGTTTTGCATTCGATATGGCACGCCGAACTTCATATTCATTGTGAAGTGATCATGCAATGCCAAACGTGAACCCAGGGATTCTTTGGCTGGCACCGCGTCCTTTACTGAACCCGAACCGTCAAAGTCGCGGTGTCGGTTTGGCTGGGCAAGTAATTCAAAGATTGCAGTAGCCGGTGCCTGCACCATGATGCTGGCCGATCGGACGTAACGCTCACCAGTATTGATGACAGTAACGAGGTCGCTTGAATACATACCCTCATTGTGGTTGATGGGTTATGCAGTTAGCGTGGTCGTATCGAATCATTGCTATTCGTCTATCTATAGGGGTTACCGTGCCAGCTGAATCCAGATCACTGCTGAACACCGTGGTCGCTATCACGGGAGCAACATCTGGCATTGGTGCGGCGACAGCCCGTCAGCTGGTTGAAGCAGGTGCCCGGGTGGCTATCGGAGGGCGTCGCATCTCGCGGATATCTGCCCTAGTTGCCGAACTCGGTGCAGACAATGTGGTCGGCGTGGTGTGTGACGTTCGGGTTCCCGCTGATAACGATCGCTTGATTTCAGCTGCAATTGAAAAGTGGGGCCGCTTGGATTCAATCGTGCCCAATGCCGGTGTCGGCATGTACGGCGGAATTATGGACAACACCAATGAGCAATTGGCTGAGATGATGGATACCAACTTCGCAGGAACTGTCTGGACAATCCGTTCGGCAGTTCCCGAGATGTTGCGCACCACTGGTGGCGGCGACATCGTGATCGTTTCCAGTGTTGCTGGAATTCGTGGCGGCGCAGATGAAGCGGTGTACGCAGCCACAAAGTTTGCTCAGGTTGGACTTGCAGGTGCACTTGATCGCGAACTTCGAGAATCAGGTGTTCGAGTGACCGCGGTTTGCCCAGCGGGAGTGGAGACCGAGTTGGCCATTGGCACAGGTCGAACGGCCGGCGATTCTGCGCTAGCTGCATACATGCGTCCAGAGGATGTTGCTTTTGCCGTGGTGACCGTGTTGTCACAACCGCGCAGAGTTCGCACTACCCAGTGGCAACTGTGGTCGATGGGACAGCAGAGTTAAAGATTGCCCTGCTCGCGAAATTGCGGTCGGATACGGTCTTTTTGCTTCACGTCAAGCACCAGAAATCGGATGTGTGGTGTTTCTACTCTCTTGGCGTTTCTCCAGAACTATTCCGACTTGTGGTGTCACCATGTGGCCGTGAATGTTTCTGCACGGGAGATGCTCGTGGGTACGACTCGTGTGCATCGTTCTCGCGTCTACCGGACAAGGCCGATACGCGCCGCAATTCTCTGCACGATCTTGGGGATGGCAACCATCCTGGTTGGCAATCCATCGCTTGCGATTCCCCTGGTCGTCGGTGCATTCTTCGCAGGGCTATGCGACACGGCCGAACCCGTTGGAGACCATTGGCGTTCCATGTCTTGGACCACTATGTGGCTCACTGTGGGTACGGTGCTTGGCGGGCTGAGTTCAAATATCGGCTACTTCGAACTTTTCACTGTTGCTGGTTTTGCCTTTTGTTGCGGTATCGCTGGAGTTGTTGGTCAACGGGGCGCTCTCAACGGAATGCTTGCGTTAGTGATGTTTTCCATCTTTGCCGGCACGCCGGCCAGAGGGCACAGCATTGCTATTGACGGAATGTTTGTGGCGCTTGGGGGCGCCATTCATTTAATCGTGGTCGTTGCAGCTTCATTCATAGTTGATCGGTCGAAACTGCAATCCAATGCGGGGCCCACATCAAGCTTCTGGGTCCGACTTCGTTCAGGTTTTTCCAGGCCTCATCATTTTCTCCGTCATGGGCTGCGACTTGCCTTGGCGATGGTCATAGCAACGGCATTGTCGGATGTTCTTGAGTGGCCGCATGAATATTGGATCCCGATGACCGTTGCGTGGGTGAGTCGACCGGACTTCACGGGCACGACAACGCGCATCATTGAACGATTCGCAGGTACCGTCTTGGGAATCGCAGCTGCTCTGCTATTCATCGATGGTTTTGCGTTGCATGATTACTGGCTTTGCGTGGTCGCGGGTGCCGGCGTCGGGCTATGTCTGGCTTTCGTCCGCGCTAATTACTCGATTTCGGTTATTGGGGTGACCCTCGTCATCATTTCCCTGTTCGCGCTGCAAGGGGAGTCGGTGGGGGAAACACTGGCCTATCGGTTGGCAGCCACCACGTTGGCATGTGTCATAGCGGCACTTGCCAGTGTGATTTGGATGCGATCTACCGCTTGAGGCCCCGAGTGCTACGAATTTACGGTGCGGTTGGATTCCCGGTTGGCGAATATGGCTCCCAAAGGCGTCCACGACTAGTAACGTTTCCTCAGGAATTATCGACTGTGGAGGTACACGCGTGAGCGACGAATTGTTAACCGAAGTCCGCGGGGGCGTTTTGATCGTCACCTTGAACCGACCAGCACAGCGCAATGCGCTCAATGGTGCGGTGATGTACGGCATTTCTGAAGCTATGCACCGCCTAGAAACTGATGATTCCTTGGTTGTTGGAGTGATCACTGGAGCAGGTGGCACCTTCTGCTCAGGTATGGATCTCAAAGAATTTGTCACAGGTGGCTATACAGGTCCTAGAAGCGAGCACCCATATCTTTCGCAGCAGCCCCCAGCAAAACCGATCATTGCTGCGGTCGAGGGCTATGCCCTGGCTGGCGGCTGTGAAACAGCGCTTGCCTGCGACATCATCGTGGCTGGCAGCGACGCCAAGTTTGGTATTCCAGAAGTAAAGCGTGGCTTAGTTGCTGCCGGTGGTGGTTTGTACCGCATGCCGCGAGTGATGAGCTACCAAAATGCTGCGTTGCTTGCGCTTACTGGTGACATCATCTCTGCAGACCAGGCCAAAGATATGGGTATGGTGACGATCGTTACCGCAACTGGTGGCGCGCTTGATTCAGCTTTGGAAATCGCTGGACGTATTGCGGCTAATGGACCGCTCGCGGTTCGTGCAACGAAAGAAGTTCTCGCGAAATCAGCTTCGTATACCGATCCTGAATTCATGGCATGGCAACAAACCATTACCGGCCCAGTCTTTGCCTCTGCTGATGCAAAAGAAGGTGCGACTGCTTTTGCAGAGAAGCGCGAACCACAGTGGAAGGCGCGCTAACACGACGCCTTTTTTCGACCTTGTCTGGCAGTCACCCCGATGGGGCGGCTGCCAGATTCATTTTATCCGCAGGGGATTGGGACCCCATTCACATTTATCGTCGCACGTGCACTCTCAGGCGCGGCCGAACTAACTAAACGGCAGGTAGAGCTTCGGTGATCAGTGCGAGGGTTGTCGAAAACTCGGTGCGCTCCTGCGGCGTTAAGACTTCATAGGCGCGCGCCACGAGAACATTGGTAAACGCATCAGCCTGCTTCATCGCGGTGCGATCATCGTCGGTAACCGATGTGTCTTCGCCTTCGCTCCAGCCGTGAGTCTTAAAATAATGGGGACTCACGATTGCATCAGCGATTCGAGGAGTGATGCCACTTGCGATGATGGCAACGATATGGGACGAACCGCGAAATTCGCGCAGAACCATGATCAATTGATAAGCACGTGCAACAGGGTCCGAGGGCAAAGGCTCGCTGACAAGTCCCGCGTACAAGGCTAGACCTGAAATATCAATGGTGGCGATGACTTTCTCAGCGAGTGCATTGAAACGAGGGAGTCCTGGAATTGCGCTGAAGTTCGCCTGAGCGAATGCGTGCGCACAAATGAAGTGCTCTTTGGCAATTTGTCGAGCAGGCATGACTGCCGTTGCGCTATCCCAGAACTTCTTCACCATGGCTGGGGCAAAATAGGCGAAAGCACTTTCGACCACGGGAGCTTCGGCATCACCCAGCACGCCACCTCGTCCACCAAAGTAGAACTGCAAGCCGTTGAGCCCTAGTTCCTTGCCATAACGCAAGGTGTCAGGAGTGAAGTAGTACGACCCACCGACACTGTTGATCTGAGGATAGGTCGTCTCGACAAAAGCAAGAAGTTCAGGATTCGTAGGCATGGAGAGACATTAATAGTTATTACCGTGTCGTTGCTTGGATTTACCGTAACTTATCGGCCCTTGTGAGAGTCTGACACTTGATTCTTGACTTTACATCTACTTATCTGGAGATCCGCATGAACGCACGTAAGGCTTTTGGTGCATTAGCTGTTGTAGGACTTATCGCTGGCGGGGCCCTGAGTGCATTCTCCCCAGCCCATGCGGCATCGGCTGCTCCTTCCACGAGCGCTAACACGAATTACATCGTCAACTGCGCTGGCAAGACCGTCACGAAACCGGCTTCAATTGTGATTACGTGTGCTGATGCTGGCGTTTCAATCAACAAGATCAAATGGGAAACGTGGGATCTGAACGCGGCCAAGGGAACAGGCACACTTTCTTGGAACACCTGTCTGCCTAAAACCTGCGTTGCAGGTGTGACAGTGAAGTATCCAGTCAAGATCACGCTTGGTGGCGTTGCCTCAAGCCCGAGCCTGAGTGTCTTCTCGCAGATCAACGTTGCCTTCCCTAAGGGTGGCCCAGCTTCCCTCGAGACTGGCAGCTACACGCTCGACAATGCGGTGCGGTAATACCTGCATCCAGCCGTGAGGCACCGATCACTGATATTTGAAAGAAGCCGCAACGAAAGTTGCGGCTTCTTTCATGCACTATTGATGTCCGATCGCTAACAAAGATGCTGCCAATACTTGTGATGGCTTTTGTGATGGTGAGTAAACGGGAGCTGTGAAAACGGGAGCTGTGTCAACGCTTCCCGCGACAGCCAGTCTCCAACCTAGATTTGCAACACCAATAGCGTGCGCAACAGCAGTGTCCTGCAGGCCAAGGTAAGACAGCGGAATAAGGCAAAATTAGCAAGATTGGATACGAGTAACTCGAGTGGTGAGCGACGGCAGAGTTACAGCAGGAGTCGAACGGGCGCGACACCAATGACCACGGTATTGGCGGCGATGGGAATACACGCCCCACTCAATGTGCACATCTGGCGGCCGATACCTGCGGTGTTGATGCTGGCAGTACCAGCGGATGTCCATGCGATCGTTGACGACGTGCCACCGCCATCACTCATCTGACACTTCGTGACATTGGCAAATTCGC
>WLNQ01000077.1 GCA_009699705.1 Actinomycetota bacterium
ATGACGTTGACAGTTCCGCCGAAGCCATCGGTGATGGTGACAGTCTCGCCGTCAACGTTCACGGTCCAACTCTCACCCGACAGGGTCTTAACTTTCTGGCCACTGAGGGCCACCATGTCAGCAGCAGGGATGTTGCCCGGCACCACGTGGTAGAGGAGGATGTCTTTCAGCAGCTTGGGATTGTCGATCAGGGCAGCGATCAGATCGTCCACAGGAAGGCCCAGTTGGGTGGCTTCAGCAGTTGTTGTGGTTGGCGCCGTCTCATCGCTGCTGCATGCAACGGTGGTGAACAGCAACGCTACGGCTATGACGCCGAGACTGCCATTACGGTCGATCGATTCATTTCTTAACCTTCCGTGGGTCTGTTAGTTATTTGGGGGGCTGACACGGACTTTCCAGTAGACCAGTGGATCCTGACCAGATAATCAGGACAGTTTCACGTTGGTGATGATGTCACGTTGTTAGCGGGTGCACAGTGTTTCGTCTTATTTCAGCCAAACTGGAGTAAGGAAGGGTTGAGAACACTCATCTTTTCGATGGTGCGTGCATGCTCGGTATCTTGCAAGTTCCGCCAGGAGCGATCCGCCCTTCAAGGGTGGACAATCAGATCGACAGCAATCTCGGTTCCACTAAACGGGCCTTCGTGCTCGATGAAGTGCATGCATTGCTACTTGTTATCAATACGTTTACACGATTGTATGTAGTAACGCGATGCGTAAATATTCTTGAGTGATCGTTTCATTCGCTAACAAAGAAACGGAACGTCTTGCTGCGGGGCAGCGGGTGCGCAGATTCATGTCGATCGAATCAATCGCACGACGCAAGCTTCGGCAGTTGGGTATCGCTGGCCGACTTGATGACTTGAAAGTTCCTCCGGGTAATCGGTTGGAGTCCTTGAAAGGCAATCGACAGAGTCAGATGAGTATCCACGATAACGATCAGTGGTGGGTGTGTTTTCGCTGGACGGCTGCGGGTCCTGCAGATGTTGAGATCGTCGACTTTCACTAAATATGAAAAGCATGAAGGGAGCAAGCGATGGCGCGTGTACTTGATCCGGTGACTCTGGGGGAGTTGCTGTGGGAAGAATTCTTGTTACCTCTGGGTTTGTCTCGGTATCGCCTGGCTAAGGAAATTGACGTTCCTGCGCAGCGCATTGGTGACATCGTCAACGGCAAGCGCGCAATCACTGCCGATACCGATCTTCGGTTGTGTCGCTTCTTTGGCCTTTCCAATGGTTACTGGCTACGCGCCCAGACTGCATACGAGATCGAGGTCGCCCAACGGGAGCTCGCACCGGTACTGAAGAAGATCAAACCTTGGGCAAGCACTGCTGCGTGAAGTGAAAAACAGCGATGGGGGTGCAAGCGTGCATCCCGATGGGGATGCAGAGGGGGGTGTAAAAGTGGCTGCTTGTGAGGGGATCTTGCGGTGCGCGCAACCCAAGAATCGCAGCCTTACTTTGTCTCCCCGCTACAGATCGAACGTTCCATTGAATGAACGTTTGCCCTTGTATCTCCATCAACTCATCGGGAGGCATAGAGGCCAGGAAAACTCAGGTCCAGTACGAGATGGAAGATTCATACGCCAAACGGCAGTACGCCTCCAGCGAGAGTTGAGCGAGATGCTCTGACATCACCTCAATGCTTACAGGGCGGTCCCAGCCCTTGTTGCGCAGCGTTTCGGAGAATCTCTCTAGTTCGAATTCGCCAGATCCTGGCCATGTTCTGCGCTTTGTGGTTTCGTCCATGTAGTTGCTGCTGATAGCGGGCAGCGCATCGTTGAATTGGACTATCTCAATGTATGAAAGCGGTACCGAATCAAGCATCTGCCAAGTGCTCCCTGATCGAAAGAAGTGATAGGAATCAAGGATAATTCTCGCGCGATCACTCCCTACACTTGTGATGACAGCTTCTGCATCCGCGAGTGTGGCAACTGGCCCCGGCGAGAATTCGATCAGCAAAGGCGTTTGCAGATAATCGGCAATTCGGCCTACTCGGTCGACAGACTCTTCTTTGACAGTGGTCCAATACAGCGTCGTGACACCCTTTGGATTCAATTCCTGGACCGCGACTTGATATTCGCTAGCAGCTGCCATGGTGGCGTCCTCGTCGCGCGTGATGCGTAGTGCGCTCAGGTCATCGCATTCCAAGCCATGCAGGTCGAGAAGTCTTCTCACTGAGCGCGGATCATCGCAAAGTTGATGAAGGCCGAGTGTCACACCACAAAAGCCGGCGTCTGATGCTGCTGAGAAATAGCGGTCTACATCCCGTATGGTCCGAATCTGGATTGGTGCGCCAGCTGCTAGTGATAGCAAAGTAGATCCTTAGATGTCTCGAATTGGCGGCAGTATTGAAGCCACCCCAGTTGGAATCTCGATTGACTTGATCGAAAGGGTGGTGGGACTTTTCTTGGCTCGCTCGCTCGCATGCATGTTGATGTTTTCGATGGTACTTGCTTTTGCTATTCGGCCAAGGCATGTATCCGGTTATGGCGTGACATAACTCAAGCGAATTTGTTACAAATGTTGTCTTGACATAAGGGCGGCATGCGGCAAATTGATTGACGTCACGAATAACTCTGTTGTGGGCTAGAGCAGCGCAGCGAGGCCTGCAACGTTTTGGGTGAAGCGGACACAGCAGATTTCGATGCGTACGCCTCACCCGTACTTGTGGAGATCCAAAGTTGCTGGCTGCTTGAGTTCGCGCTGGAGCGTCCAATTTAGAGCGCTGAAACGTGGGCGCTTTAGAGCGCTGAAACGTGGGTGCAAATTTGGGCATAGCGGAGAGGGCTTTTCGAAGGTGTACCAGCCGTTCTTAATGCTTGAAGTTTCGAATCGGAGAATGATCTCAAACACAGGCAGGTGTGCAGATGAGGTGCGATACTCGGAAAGGGTTTGATTGCCAATATCGAATCGAACCTCTTAGCCGCCTAGGTCGCGCTTCGCCGATATGGACCTGCTTCATACGCAGGAAATCGAGAGAATCGAGCAAGATGACTGCAACAGGATCGATGTTGGCGTTTCATCACTTGACCGTCGCAGTCAAGGACTTGCCTGCTGCTGTTGATGACTGGGAGGCACTACTTGGCTGGGAGAAAACCAAGGGTGAACGAGCAATATTCAACCTCACCAGCGGATTCATTGAACTGGTAGAAGTAGACGATGGCCCAACGGGGATTGTTGAAGTAGCCGTGCTTGCCGACGATGTAGTTTCTATTGCCGAGGCGATTGAGCGTTCGGGGGGTGTAGTTCATCATGATGCTGAAGGCAATGTGCACATTGAACCGGCAGTGCTCAGTGGAGTGCCACTTGTATTGATGGCGTCCCAAACGCAATTACCGAAGAACATTGAGAGCCCTTACGTTCGCTTCAGTCATCTCGTTGTCGCAGTTTCCGAGTACCAAAGATCCGTAGCCAAGTGGACACGATATTTTGCTCCTTGGCCTCAGATGGAGGAGTCCTCGGGCGAGATTTCTGAGCACGTGCCGGTTGGCTCTTCGTGGTTTGGGCTCACAGCTACAGGGGGGGACGCAGGGGCTCTTGAACGCTTCATCGCCAGGTCAGGTGAAGGCATCTATGCGGTGGGAGTGGTAGTAGAAGACCTTGCCGCAACAGTCTCCATTCTGCAAAGCAGAGGCGCGCGTCTCGTCAGAGATGATTCCAGCAATCAGGTGTTCGTCCATCCCGCGACTACGCACGGCTTGTTACTTGATCTCGTCCAACAGTAGTCGTTGACGAGCTGGATCCTTTAGCTCGAATCGGCGACCTTCTAAAGGTCGGTGCCGGTGGATTGGTCTGAGGGTGTGGTGGAGCGTTTACCGAATCCCGCAGGTGGTCCAAGATCAAGGAGTCTAAATAGGGCTAGCCGATTCTCAGGACTTTGCGGTGCATTGCGCGTACGGTGGCGGCGAATCAGGAGAAGGAGAACACAGTGGCTGATGGCATTCTCGCTGGAATCAGGATTGTCGACTTGTCGCGTGGGCCTGCTGGTTCGGCGGCCACAATGATCCTGGCGGAGTGCGGCGCCGATGTAGTGAAAGTCGAGAATACTGAGCCAGGGCGAGAGCGCGATCTCCCGGGGTTTCGCACCTGGAATCGCAGCAAGCGCAGCGTTATAGCGGACATCGACACACAGGCTGGTCTGATGCGACTGAAGGAATTGCTGAGTGCTGCTGATGTGTTCGTGCATGAGCTTGGACCAACGCAAGCGCGAGCGCACGGGCTGGACGATGACTCGCTGGCCGAGCTGAATCCCAAGCTCATTGTGAGCTCGGTACTCGGATGGCCGATGAACCATGCCGATGCTGATCTGCCTGTCGATGTCTCTCTAGTACACGCGAGGCTCGGTGTCTGCGATGAGCAACTCCCACGTATTCTCCGAGATGGACCGGTCTACCTGCGCTATCCACTGGCGACTTGGAACACTGTGTGGTTGGCAGCCACCGGCATTATGGCTCGGCTTCTATTGCGGGGTCGCTCGGGATTCAGTGGTCCGGCGCACACCAGCTTGGCCCAGGGTGCCTTGGTCAACTTGGGTATGTTCTGGAATCGCGGTGAGGGCATGCCGCCAGAACAGTCCAACCCCATGCCCAAGACCATGCACACCCCGCTCTACGAATGCGGGGACGGGCTCTGGCTTCACCACATGCCTGATTTGATGCGCAGCGCACGTGTCCGTGGGTTCGTCGAGCAGTACGACGGCCCAGCTGATCAGGCAATCGTTGCTTGTTTCCTGACTGACACAAGAGCGGCCTGGCTGCAAGAGTTGTGGGCCAGCGACGTGCCGGTGCAGGGATCTGCTGAGTTCGGCGAGATCTTCGATGATGAGCAGGCGCGTATCAACGGCTATTTGGTCGACTTTGACGATCCTCAGGAAGGGCTCATTACCGTAGTTGGGACGCCACTAAGCATCAGCCCACCGCAGCAGATCGTCGGTCCTGCGCCTGAGCATGGTGCGCACACCGAGGAAGTATTCAAGTCGTGGCAAGTCACGCCGGGACCGGCGGGCGATGGTCGCAAGCGTCGCTGGCCGCTGGAGGGCATCAAGGTGCTGGACCTTGGCAGCCACCTGGCCGGACCCTACGGTCCGCAGATGCTGGGGGACCTTGGTGCAGAGGTGATCAAACTTGAGATGACGTCGGGCGACCCCATGCGACATATTGGCGTGTTCCTCGGCTGTCAGCGAGGCAAGCGGGGCATCGCCTTGAATCTGAAGGAACCCGCTTCGCGCGCTGCACTGGAGGCAGCTATCGGCTGGGCCGATGTCGTGCACCACAACATGCGGATGCCAGCAGCCACTCGCCTGGGACTGGATGCCAAGACCGTCAGGGAAATTAATCCGAATGTCATCTACTGCCACACGAGCTCTTACGGCCCGACCGGCCCAAGAGCAGATTGGCCAGGCTTTGATCAGCTGTTCCAAGCACTGTCCGGTTGGGAGACTCTTGGATCGGGCGACGGCAATCCGCCGATGTGGCACCGATTTGGATTCATGGACCACCATTGCGCCACTTCATCGGCGTTGGCTGTGGTGCTGGCGCTCTACCACCGAGACCGCACTGGCGTTGGTCAGGATGTCGGGGCCTCGCTGCTCGGCGCTGGCCTGCTCACGGTCAGCGAGACCTTCAAGCGAGCAGACGGCACCTTGGCTCCATTTCCTGGCCTAAGTGCTGACCAGTTGACTCTTGACGAGGGCCATCGCATCCTCCAGCAGTCCGACGGGTGGATTATGGTCGCCGCAGACCAGCCCGAGCAGTTTGCCGCACTGCGCAGACTTGATCTCACCGGCTGCACCGTGGCCGAGGCGCTTTCTGTCCTGGCCACCGCCGATGTGCCAGCAGAGCAGGTGCGCCTGGATCAAAAGGACGCATTCTTCGACAGCCCAGACAACCGGGCCGCTGGAATGGTGGCATCAACTCCGCATGCGCTTTGGGGCACCATGCTCCAGCCCGGGGGACTTTGGTTTCTCGGCGACCAGAACCTTCGCATGGAGCGCGCGGCACCCGTGCTTGGCGAGCACACCGTCGAGTGTCTTCGTGAATTTGGAATACAGGAGCAGGTCATAGCGGACCTCCTCGCGTCAGGGGCAGCTGTCCAACACGCGTGAATGTCGCCGCGCATCCATCGCAGGGCTCAACCATCGGCCTAAATTCCCGCACCACAGGAATCGAAAGTTACACCCGGCCAGGTTGGCATCTTGCGCAGTCGTTCGAGTGCGGTCACGAGTAGAGGGAGCAATTGCGATCCCGAAGTTTGTGCTGCTACGACTCGTTAACTATTTGAGCGGCTCATCTTCCTAGCAAATGCAGTAACACGGATGATTCGCACAAGGCTCACATTTCAGGCTAGTCACTGTTTTGATGAATGCCTTGTGCGACTGCCAGCGAGTGGGTAGCGTCTTATAGAAGTTGAAGTGTGGAGATGCCGCCTTGTGTGTGCAAACGAGGATGACACGTAGCCCCGGGTAATTCGAGTCAAAGATGGGATGGAAGAAGTCTTGAGAAGAGTCTTGGTAACTGGGGGATCAAAAGGCTGGGGTGCAGCAATTGTTGAGCGGTTTGCTGCCGAGCCATGCGAGATATTTATCAATTTCGCACATGATCGACAAGCTGCGGAAAGTTTGGCCGCAAAGGTTTCTGCTCTTGGAAATACGGTGCATGTCGTTCAGGCAGATATGGGAACCGAAGAAGGCATTGATCGTCTTTTCGCAGCGATCCAGAATGTCACCGATGTGCTGGATGTTGTGGTCCACAACGCCTTCTATCTCACCAATGCCAATCCGATGAGTGCAGATCGCAAAGACTGGCTCAGAGCAATGGAAGTCGGACCTCTGGCATTGATGAATATTGCGCAGGCGGCGAGTCCAATGATGCCAAACAGCACCGGACGCATCGTTGCAACCAGCAGTGTTGCCACCATGCGACTCTTTCATCCGACTCAGGGACTGGGCTACTTCCCAATGGCTGTTGCAAAGGGAGCGCTGGAGGTATCAGTTCGGTACCTCGCCACAGAGTTGGCTCCCCGCGAGATCACGGTCAACGCTGTTGCTGGCGGTTACATCGGCACGCCAAATCTTCTTGAAGCGCCGGAGGCCTTTCTCCAGGCGATCGCAAGGAAGACTCCATATGGCCGAATTCCAAGTGCAAGCGAGATGGCAAACGTTGTGTACATGCTCGCTTCCGCCGACGCGGCAGTGACTACAGGACAGATCATCGTGGCAGACGGTGGTTTCACCTTGGTTTAACAGCAAATTCAGTCGGCCAGCCGATCGCCGCGCAAGATTTTGAAGGGGTGGTCAGCTGCTGGATTCGGGCAGGTCGTCGAGCACGCTCTGCACGCGTGCTCGAACGTCATGGTCGTAGGGGCCGCCTCGATAGACGATGACGTGTATCTGGTCAGCCTCGATGCCTGCGAGCGCAGCGCTGCTCACATCTTCCAGTGTCATTCCTGAGCCGACGACGATCCCGTTGTCAGTCGGGGACGGGTCTAGCGGCGCAAGTACGACATCGGCGGGGTTGGTCTGGCGTGAGCTGGCGCCCATGTCTGTGGGTACGTAGCCGGGGCACAACACGGTCGCGCTGATCAGCGGAGCATTCATGCTCAGCTCGACTCGCAGCGACTCGGTGAACCCCACGACCGCCGCCTTTGCCGCCCCATACGGAGTGATGCTCGGCGTAGGCCTTAGGCCGGCCATCGATGATGTGTTCAAGATGTGTCCGGGACGGCCCCCGGCGATCATCCGTGGCACGAAAGCCTGCACGCCGTGCACGACGCCCATGAACGCTACGTCAAGTAGCCATCGAAACACGGCTGGATCGAGCTCCCATGCAGGGCCCATCGGGCCCATCACTCCGGCGTTGTTGCACACCACGTCAACGCGACCGAAGCGATCGATCGTGGCCTGGGCCAGCGCCTCGACTGATTCTGCATTACGCACATCTGTGGTTACTGCCAGCGTCGCCACCCCATACTCGGCCGCAACCTTGGCCGCGCTGGCCTGGACTTCGGCCGTGCGCAGGTCGGAAAGCACCACTGAAAGGCCGCGCGCCGCAAACGCTTGGGCCAACGCCAAGCCGATGCCGCTGGCGGCTCCCGTCACAACTGCGACCTGCCCGCTTGCCAGTTTCATCATGCCTCCTGCCTCGCCTGTGAAATCTCCGCGATGTTATCCGACTCACTGCATCGACGCGGTGGAACG
>WLNQ01000078.1 GCA_009699705.1 Actinomycetota bacterium
CGTGGTTTAGTTTCGGATGAATTGCAAGCTGCAGCGAAAGAACATGGCACTCCGCGTCGCACTCTGCTAATGGAATCTGCTTCGGTGCCGCTCACCTCTGCAATGCCACTCGAAGTCAACGACGAACCTTGCGTCGTATTACTTTCCAGTACCGGGCTTCTTGCCCGTACGGCACCAATAGAACCTTCGGAAGTAGATGTCGCTCAACGCGCTCAACACGATGTGATCATCAGCGCTTGTGCGGCCTCGACTCGAGGTGACATTGGCATCGTCACAACCACTGGACGGGTGCTCCGCCTTTCCGTTTTAGAACTGCCCAACATGCCGCCAGTGCATGGGGTTCCGGCATTAAGCGCCGGCGCTCCGGTGAGTGCATTCCTTGACCTACCGAGCGGCGAACAAGCGCTTGCGCTGACAACTTTAGACGAGACTGGTGGATTATTACTCGTCACGGCTCAGGGCAAGGTGAAGCGGGTGGTTGCCGACTCTCTCGCTAAACCTTTCTGGGAAGTAATCCGCCTAGACGACGGCGATCACGTCGTTGGTGCGATGCGTCTTGATGATCAGATGGCGGAGAATTACGACATTGCGATTGTCACCAATGACGCGCAGGTGTTGCGTTTTCCTGCGACCGCTGTTCGACCTACGGGTAGATCTGCGGGAGCAATGGCAGGAATTAAATTGAACAATGGTGCTGCGGCGATTGCTGGATTTGGTGTAGATCGCAATCGGGAAGCAGTGCTCGTCACGGTCGCTGGTTCTTCGGCCGCTTTGCCTGGAACAGATGCAGGGACGATCAAAGTCAGCGACTTTGAGGAAATTCCACCGAAGGGACGCGGCACGAGCGGTGTTCGTAGTCACAAGTTGAGATCGGGTGAAGACATCCTGCTGCTTGGTTGGGTTGGGCCAGGGCCTGCGCGCGCTGGGAGTGCAGCAGGGGTGCCAATCGAGCTTCCGCAATCCTTAGCTAAGCGCAATGCAACCGGGACACCTGGGAGTTTGCCAATAGCCGCTCTTGGAGGGCAATTATGAGTCAAGCCTGCACACTGCAATCAACGCAAACTGATGAGCCGTTGGCTGGCACTGCTCCAGTTGTCAGTTGCTACGTGATCATTGAACAGCCGGGACCTTGGGGTCGAGAAGCCCTCTTGGATAGTCACCTCCCCCGTGAACTAGGCGAGCAGTTGCTGGACCTCACGAACGGCACCCAGGTCAAGATCGTGCTCGCGCGACATCCTGATCGCCTCGAGCGTGACAACGCCACCGGGCACAACGTCTGGATTGCCCACACTGCCCCCGGGCATCGCGGAATGCGCCATGGCGTTGTCGACGATCTCACAGCATTACTCGCCTGGGACTACGAGGCAATTGCCCAAGGAAATCTGCCACCAATCGGCCATATTCAGCGTCGGCAATTGACCTTCGTGTGCACCCATGGGTCTCGCGATGCCTGTTGCGCAGTCGTGGGTCGACCAATTTACGACGAACTTTTGGGATCAGTCCCACTAGACGAGCGCTCGCTGGTGTGGGAAGTAAGCCACCTTGGCGGGCATCGCTTCGCGCCAACTATTTTGTCCCTGCCCTCGGCTTCCGTGCATGGACGGCTAACTGCAGCTGAGACCATCGAAATGCGGGCTGCAGCCGCTGCGGGCTTCGTACACCTCAATGGTTTTCGGGGACGAAGTTCTTTTCCAGCGCCGCTGCAAGTTGCTGGTATCGCGGTTCGAAACGTGTATGACATCAAAGAATCAGACGCTATTGATGTGCTTCGGGTGGTCAATGATCGCGCAGTTCCTGCACCCACCAGCATCGTATTTCTCGATGATCGCATGGAAACTGAAGTGCGCCATATTGATGGACGCACTTGGCGAGTTCTAGTGCAACGTACACAACTACCCGGACAACGTTCTGAGTCATGCGGTAAGGCTGCGGAGTCTATTTTCGCCTGGAGTGTGCGTGAATTACATCAAACCGCAGACTGGCAGCGTTAGCCGAGAGTAGAAATTTCGATCATGGAAGCACGATCACTGATGGTCATGCGATCTATCCCAAACTGGGTTCCTAGTTCGCGTTCAGCACGGTCGATTGCCCGCCACCCGGCAATAGTCACTGCCTCAAGATTGCGCGAAGAAAGTAGTTCATCTATTTCGTTTGTACTTGTAGGAAGCCCTCCTGCTTGAACATCAGCGAGCAGCGTGGCGACGGTTTCTGACGCATCTTTTTTATTAGTTCCGATAATCCCTGAGGGCCCACGCTTAATCCATCCTGCGGCATAGAGGCCTGGCTCGATTCTTCCTTCGTTCTGCACAACGGTGCCTGAATCGTCATTAAAAGCAACACCAGGCAGACCAGTGCCTCGATAACCAATACTGCGAACTAGAAATTCAACAGGTAGATCTAGAACTTCACCTGTGCTGGCAAGCCCACCTGACTGAGTAAATGCGGTGCGTTCAACCTGCACCATTGAGACTTGATTCGTTCCAGCAACTGCGATTGGTCGTGTAAGGAAATGTAAATGTAGTTTACGACCCGACGAAGCAGGGCGATCCATCCAACTTCGAACGACTTCAACATTTCGCGTTGCAACTCGTTGATCGGTGGACCAAGCGGCTTCCGATTCCAGCCCAATAGGGTCAACTTCCATTGCACAATTCTCCAATTCACCCAACTCTCGCAACTCCTTGGTTGTCCAAGTCGCATGCGCGGGGCCTCTACGCCCCAGGATGTGAATGTCGGTCAATGCCATCGCCGCCAGCGTCTTACGCACGTGGACCGGCATATCTGTTGCGTGTAATTCTTCAGCAGTCTTGGCCAAAATTCGAGCGACGTCTACCGCCACGTTGCCAAGCCCGATCACTGCTGCATGGGAAACCGTTGGCAAGTATGACTCGAAGAAGTCCCGATTAGCATCTGGATGCCCGCAGTACCAAGCAACAAAATCTGTGGCACCCACACAGCCTGTGAGTGACTCCCCTGGAATCCCAAGAAGACGATCCGCGGAAGCTCCATAAGTCAAAATCACAGCATCGTAGGCTTCGCGTAACTCAGCCACCTGTACGTCTGTTCCTACGGTGACATTTCCAATAAAACGAATTCCCGGTTGATCCCAAATTCGGTCCAACGTGTCACGAATTGACCGAATACTGAAATGGTCGGGGGCAACGCCATATCGGACAAGACCAAATGGCACGGGCAGCCGGTCGAAGACATCTACCTCCGCCTGACCATCAGACACCAATTCTGAAGCGGCATACATACCCGACGGGCCTGATCCAACAACTGCGACGCGAAGCGGCCGAACCATCTACATGCCCCTAACAAGACTGGAAAGGTCAAGGATAGTCAATGGCAAACTCCCCACGAGCACTGAGTCCTTGCGATAACGTGCGCAATTCAATCGATTTTGGAGTCTTTATGCCTTTTATTCAGGTGACTTTGCTTAAAGGACGTTCTGTTGAGCAAAAGCGCGAACTCATCAGCAAACTCAACGCCGCTACTGCTGAAGTGATTGGTGGCGATCCTGCCCGCATCCGGATCGCAATTGTCGAGGTCACTGGCGATGATTGGGGCATCGGTGGAGAGACCTTCAACGACATTGCGGCACGCAGCTGATCGCTACCAAGGAGGAAGCTAGAGCTGATCGGGACTAAGCCGAGTACGGCTTAATTCGGCCAGTGTGGACGTCGTATAGCGCGCCGCCTACGACCAGACCTTTAGGTAACAGCG
The DNA here is from genome assembly GCA_009699705.1 of Actinomycetota bacterium. Classification (GTDB taxonomy): domain Bacteria; phylum Actinomycetota; class Actinomycetes; order S36-B12; family S36-B12; genus UBA11398. Next base: position 3,727 of record WLNQ01000078.1, read on the forward strand.
GGTGCGAGCGGATGCGCACAACGTCGGTGATCAATGCGCTTTCTTGATCATCGACTGTGCGAAATTCAAAGCTGCGCGTATTGACCCCAAATTCGGCTTCGATCTGGGTATGAATTTCAGATTCGGATGCACTGGCCATCCGGCAATCAGTGTGCGGCATCACCAGAACTCGGGTAACGCCAAGCAAATAACTGGCCAGGATCAAGGTGCGCAGAACGTCATCTGTGACACGCGCGCCTGCATTTCGAATAATCTTCACATCGCCCGCTTGCATGCCCAATAGGTTGAGTGGGGCGATCCGAGAATCCATGCAAGTGATGACTGCTAACCCCTTTGCGGCGCGCCCGCTGAGCCCAGAATCTGAAAAGGTGCGCACGAAATCGGCGTTCCCACTAAGGACATCGGCGAAAGCAGCTTCGGGAAACTCCGACAGGTGATCAGCGTCGTAAATCGGCATGACACCAGCGTAATGTATTACGCGTCGATACGGTCACGATCTAGACCCGATGCCCCGTCCACAATGAATTCCTTGCGCGGACCTACGTCATTTCCCATGAGTAGATCAAACACAGCGGTGGCGGCTGTGACGTCATTCATCGTGATGCGACGCAAGGTTCGGTGGGCTGGATCCATTGTGGTTTCGCGCAACTGGCTTGAGTCCATCTCACCCAAACCTTTGTAACGCTGAATCGGTTCCTTAACTTTTTTACCCTTTTTCTCGGCATCGTTGAGCACCGAACGCATCTCAGTATCCGAGTAGGTGTAGATGACCTCGTTGGCCTTGCTACCAGCGTTCACTATCTCAATTCGGTGCAGCGGAGGTACCGCGGCAAACACGCGTCCCGCTTCAAGCATTGGGCGAAGGTAGGAGTGCATAAGTGTCAGCAGCAGGCATCGAATATGTGCACCATCGACATCGGCGTCCGACATTAAAATAATCTTTCCGTAACGCGCCTGGTCAATATCAAAACTGCGGCCGGATCCAGCACCGATCACCTGAATAATTGCCGCACACTCAGTGTTCTTTAGCATGTCTGATAGCGATGATTTCTGCACATTGAGAATCTTGCCGCGAATAGGTAAGAGCGCCTGGAAGTCTGAATTGCGTGCGGTCTTTGCGGTGCCTAGCGCACTGTCGCCTTCGACGATAAACAATTCGCTGTGCTCAACATTGTCTGAACGACAGTCGACAAGCTTGGCTGGTAACGCCGATGATTCGAGCGCAGTCTTCCTGCGTTGGGTGTCTCGGTGTGCGCGTGCCGATACGCGAGCGCGCATCGCGTTCGCGGCTTTTTCCAAAACAGCCTTCGTTGCAGCTTTCTCTCCTCGAGGTGGTGCTACAAACCATTTCGTGAGTTCCTTTGTCGCCACATTGCCCACGATGCGTGTTGCGGCTGGAGTGCCTAAGATTTCCTTGGTCTGACCTTCAAATTGTGGTTCGGCTAGGCGCACAGCAACAACAGTGGTGAGCCCTTCAAAAACATCATCGCGGGTCACATTGTCTTCACTGGCGCGGAGAATCTTCTGTGCCCGTAACTGGTCATTGAAGACCTTAGTCACGGCACGCTCAAACCCCTGCACATGCGTGCCACCCTTAGGCGTTGCAATCACATTTACAAATGAGCGCAATGTCGATTCATAGCCGGTGTCCCAGCGCATTGCCACATCCACTGAAAGTTCACGTTCAACTTCTTGCGGAGTCATATGGCCCTTGTCATCAATGACGGGCACTGTTTCGTGGAAATGCCCAAGACCGGCGACTCGCACGATCGGCGATACTTCCTCACCATTGCTTAGCGACTCAACATATTCAGCGATGCCGCCTTTATGTTGAAAAGTCTCCTCGTAAAGATCTGATGAATCTCGAAAATCATGTAGTGCAATGATCAAACCAGGCACCAAAAATGTCGATTGCATCGCACGTTCCCGCAAAGCAGTGCGGTCATATTGCGCGTCCTTCGTGAAGATCTGCAAATCAGCCCACCAACGCACTCGCGTGCCTGTGTGATTCCGAGGTGCCTTGCCGATTATGACGAGTCCTGATTTCTTTGAAAATTCCGCATCGGGCCCGATCCCATCAAAGGTGCCAGTGACGCCACGGCGGAATGAAACCTGATGAATCTTGCCCACGCGATCTACTTCCACGTCAAGACGGGAGGAAAGTGCGTTCACCACTGACGCACCCACACCGTGCAAACCACCAGATGCACCGTATGAACCACCTCCGAATTTGCCGCCGGCATGCAGTTTCGTCATAACCACTTCAACGCCAGTCAGCTTGGTTTTCGGCTCTACGTCGACAGGAATACCGCGGCCATCATCTTTAACCTCGGCCGACCCATCCGAATGCAAAGTGATATCGATTGTTGTGCAGTGCCCAGCTAAAGCCTCATCTACGGCGTTGTCGACAATCTCCCACAAACAGTGCATCAACCCACGGCCGTCATTGGAGCCGATGTACATACCTGGACGCTTACGCACGGCTTCGACGCCCTCGAGAACTGCGAGATCTTTTGCTAAGTAAGTCGAAGACACGCCATCAACTTACTTGTGTTGGCGGCTAATCCCTTGGATCGGCACGAATGAACCCTTGTTCACTTGTGAATTTGATAACGAAATGGTTTCGCTTTGGGTGAACCTAGACGGCGTGGCATCGCGGGAATAACGAAAGGGTGTAACACTGTTATCCATATTGCAATGGCAAATAGCCAAGCTCAGAGTTGGAGGAGTTCCCGTGAATGCCACGATGACTGCACCCGCACTCGCCGCAACCGATCGTTGCGATCGCTGTAATGCGCAAGCCTACGTTCGCGTAGTGCTTCCTGGCGGCTCTGACCTGCTCTTTTGTAGTCATCACTGGAACGACCACGAAGGCGTTCTTCGCCCGCAGGCTGTTGAAGTGGTTGATGAGACGCATCGTTTGCTCACTCCAATTGCATCAAGTCCTGAATAAGCCTAGAAAACTTGTACACAGGCCCCGGGGTTTTCTCCGGGGCCTGTGTACATTCTCCACACAAAACGTATAAGCAAAAAATTGATGCATTTCGTCGGATTGAAACGCTTGTCAAACAAGTTTTGGCGGGCACCAAACTCGGCACCCGCCAGAACTTCTCATGCATTACTTAGTTGTGGCCTTGGAAAACCACCTTGCCGGTAGCAGTATCGACAATTGTGGCGCCACAGGTCGCCGCTTTGTCTGCAATCAGAGACTGCCCTTTAGCTGTCAGGTACCAACCACACGAGATCGGATCTCCATTTGGCGTGAGTCCCGGTGTGTAACTCACCTTGTCAGGCAGTAATCCTCCGGCGTTATATCCTTTAACTTGACGCAATTTGTCGATGAACGACTGTCGAGTTGGGCATACGCCAGCTTCCTTAAGGCCCCGGATGAACAGGTCTGCGCCAACATATCCAATTGGTGCGTACGTGCTGTAAGGATTCAGGCCCGCGGCCTTCATTCCATTTGCGTAGGTGCGCACTGCAGGATTATTGACACCAACAGGAACAGTTCCTGCGCCGGTACCAATAGCACCGTCAAGTGACGTGCCGGTTGTTTTGAGTTGGGCTGGGTCTGAAAGGCCTGAGATGCTCATTCCTTTAACAGAAACACCCTGCTGGAACATGGCCTGCGCGAGCGAAACCCCACCCTCAACATAACCAACATAAATGAGTCCGTCAGATCCGGTCTGTTTCATTCGGAGAGCTTCAGACGTTGCATCATGCGTACTCTGAGGAGAGTCCGCGATGCGAAGCGACTCCGTTAATCCTGGTACAAGTTTGATTGCAGCGGAAGTATTGTTACCAGAAGCTGTGGCACCTGCCGAAGCATGGTTGATGTTGGCAAGCCTAGTCACACCCAGTTTCTGCATTTTCTGTATCAATCCAATGCTGCCAATGCCTGGCGGTAGGGTGGGGCCGGTTACGCCAAAAGCATTGCGGTCTTGGCCAAACGCCTGCGCATTAAACCCGGTGACCGGAATTCCCTGATCTTTCAGAGTGGGATAACCAGACACCGTGCTCGTAGCAGTTGATACCCCAAAGCTGTTATCGCCGATGGCTTGCTGAATCACTGTTACCTGAGAGCTTGGGTTGGTTTGATCGTCATAGCCTTTGAAAATTATCTTTCGACCGTTCACACCACCCTTGGCATTTTCCTGTGAAACGCGAAGTCGTGCCGCTTCCTCAGCGCCGGAGAACGTGTTTCCTGCCGGGCCGGTCCGCGATGAGATGTATCCGTAATTAATGGTTGATGGCGTGACGCCTGGAGTTGTTGGGCACGAAGCATTATTGACTTTCGGAACCGGCTTGGGTGCTGCCGATGCACCTGTAGCCACCACGGACATAGCCAGGGCGGCGCTGAGGCCACTGATGGTTATTGCCGATCGTCGGGACAACCTACTTGACTTTGGCATGCGACTCTCCTTTGAGTCTGCGACCGCGTAGTCTGCGCGGTCGAGTGAA
>WLNQ01000079.1 GCA_009699705.1 Actinomycetota bacterium
CACGCCATCCCACTGCTCGGCAAGGTCCGCCCAAAGCACGTCCCAGGTCCAGGTGCCTGCACGTTCAGGATCTGTCTCTACCTGGGCAACCAGATGAGTAGCGCCCATTTCGATCAAGTAGTGCGCCAACCGACCATGCCAAGACGATGGCTGCTCTCCGGGCTCCACGGAGAAGATTGATATCTCAGCATCAGGAGCAAACTCGCGGGCTGCCTGCTGGATTTCATAGAAGAAATTGCCTCCCGCAGGTTTCCAACTTTCATGTGTTGGCCCATCCATCGGCACGACAACAATGTGAACTGGCCGGGAAGAAACTGGCCCGCCCATAGGCAACGATGATTGGCGCGGGACTCCACTAAGCCCTGCCCCGTCCCGACGCCAATGGGCCGCTAGCTCCACCCGAGTTTTGCGCCAGGCACGCTCATCAAGATTTGGGATGATCCGCGATGCCATTTTGCCCACACGAGACCGAACAGTGGCCTTCCCGAGATCCGTCATGACGTAAAGGTACTCACTAATCCTCATAGACTCGTTCGTGCCATGACCACGAGCCCAAGCGAAGCGAAGACTTTGCGCAACCGTCCAATGTTTTTCGTATCTCTGCTCGTCGCGGAGGCGATCACCATCGCCATCAGCCTTGGACCATTGATTTCGACACCGTTTTAGACGGGCTTTCGGGGCTACTTCGCTCACGATCAACTCTCCTACGCAGCTATCGCAAGCAATGTGGCAAATGGAAATTTTACTTTTGTCGAACCACTCACCCAAACGGGTGTCTCCCACTATCCAGGTTTTTGGTACTACTTCATTGGTCTAGTTTCTTGGCTAACCCACCTGCCTGTGCATCTGGTGTGGACCATTCTTGGACTAGCCATATTAAGCGCAGCAGTGCTCACCGTCGGTGTTGTGGCTACTCGAATAAGTAAGAAAGCCTGGGCGCCGATTCTTCCTGCGCTCGCCTTGCTGAGCGGAACCCTGGCTGTTGAAACAACCCAATATTGGTACACACCGCTTGAATCACATGCTGTGCTCTGGGCGCCATACGCGTCTATCTTCACTTTGAACGGTGAGGTTGCAGGTATTTGCATTGCGGTTATTACCTTGTCTTTACTCGTTGATGCACTCTTTAAACAAGATCAACTGCGCGCACACAAATTATCAAGAATTGAAATTTTCATAGCAGCCGTTCTCGTTGGCCTGTTGGCAAATATCCAGACCTATACGTTTTTCAGCATCGTCTTCGTCGCTGCTATTTTTGTCACCGCTCGAGACCTCGCTCGGCACCCATCTCGAGCTCGCGCCTATGTAACCATCGCGTTCGGTGCCGTGATTCTCTTAGCGGGAAAAGAAATCGCGAAGACTTTGGGCCCGCTACCGCTTATTGGGTTGCTACTGCTTTCGATGGCACCTACTCTGTTTCCAGCTGCCTGGCGAGCCAAAAGAATCGCTATTCCAGCTCTTTTGATTGCCGGCATTGCAGCCAGCCCACAAGTTATTCGTACCGCAATCGGGCTTGTGAACGAAGATCCCTTCCTGCTCTACCGCGAAGCATCAAGTGCAAACCTTGGCATTCTTGAACCTGCAACATTGGCAGCTTCAACTGTCTGGATTCTGCTATTCATCACCGTAGGGATCGGGCTTTGGCGTAGTCATCAAGCTTCACTGAGTGCTCTAGTAATTGCCTTAGGCCTTGGTTTCATGATCATGCCTGCAAATGATTTATGGGGTTTCAATCAAGAGCCTTACCGCCTGTGGATTCAGTTGGCGATTCTGAGCTCACTGCTTCTCATGATTCCGCTGGCCCACTCCTTTAGTCGATTCATGGGTTTCACCCGCGAGCATAAGGCGATGTTCTTGATTGCGTTGACGCTCGCGCTCAGTGCCTGGGGTCTTGGACTAAAAGACTTCCAAGGATTCTGGAACTTTGCCGAGCAGCAAGGCGTAACCGACGTCACGGACACCAGAGCCATTGCAATCAAGAGCCTCACTAAAACCACCAGCGGCCTCGTGCTTGGCAGTCAGTGCATGGATCCGCTGGTGTTCAAGTTAATTGCGCAAACACCTGTGCCATATTTCAACCTTGGTCTGGCCTGGCCAGTAGAAAAGCCAAACTTTGATACTTTCCTCGATCCCGGAACAACTCAGCCCAATAATCCGCTGACTTTGCAGAACGCGAAGGTGCAATGGGTCGTAACAGATTCAAGTTGTGCCACGGATTGGCAATTTCCAAATGATCAACGGGTAGTCAAAGTGGCTGAAACTGAATACCTCACCACCATTAGCCCAGCCACTTTGATGTTGTGGCGCGTCAATCCAAATTAGCTAACCCAAGTATCTGAATTGAGCATGATATTTTGAGCTAACTAATGCGCACTGACAGACTTGGGTTTCTCCTGAACCTGCCGAATCGAGACTTATGCTTTTTATGACCGTGCCAACAGCTGGTGGGCATCCAGACCTTCTTGAGAATCTCATTCGTGATTGTGGTTTACCCCCAGAGCAAATAGTTATTGTTGAAACCAGGCCCGACCTTGAGTTGCCAGCCGGAGTTATTCGTGTGAAAGATTTCGGTCCTCCCAATATTCAACGTTGGTGGAATCTGGGTATTGATACTGCGCAAGATCACGGTGCCACTGTTGTTGCTGTGCTCAACGACGACATGACCGTTGGGCCTAATGCCCTCGAAGAATTGAAGACTGAGCTGCTAAGAACTGGGGCTGCGATTGCCAGCCCCAGCAGGCCTGGGGAACGCATTGGGCTCAACAAGGGGCGACTGATCCCTTATACGCCGAAAATTTGGGGGTGCCTATGGTTACTCAACCTAAATTGTGAATTACGACCCAACGAAAAATATGTTTGGTGGTTCGGAGATCACGATCTTGATATTCGAGCACGTAAGTACTTTGGCGGTGTTGTAACAAAAGAGATTCAATACGAGCATCTTCACCCAGGAGTGGGCACGGGAAGTTCAAGCAAACTTTCAGACCAAACTCAACTCGATGCCATTACTTATCAGCAAGATTACGCACGAATGCAAACATTAACGAGATGGGTGAATACTCCAAGAAACACGCTTAAGAAGATGTTTGGTCACTGATCTCCCTGAGAAAACTCGACTTGCCCCGACAAAGTACGAGCCGGTATCAGCAGTAATCTCTGTCACTCGTTTAGAATGATTCAAAATCCTAAATGGAAGTGGTAGCACATGGCGAGCCCCAACTTCTCTCGGTATGGATGGGCCTTGGCGCCGATCACCGGGGCACTTGGGTTCGCAGTTCTCGGGTTGAGCGGTGTTGCTTGGACTCAAGCTCTGGTAATTACGTTCATCGTTGCGATACAAGTCGCTGCTGGCTCGATACTTTGGTCACTTATTCGCGGGGGCAAATCCAACCATCTCGAAAAATTAGGCATGGGTTTGGCGCTCGGCCCAGTGATCTCACTGGCAACTGGGCTTGCAGTTCAATTGTTTGGACGCGGCACTTGGGGTTGGTTGATAGCACCGTTGCTTGTCTTCACTTTGGGCTTGTACTTGCGATTGCGTCGTAGGAAAACAAATACTGCCGGATCACCCGCTGTATTGAAGTTTGATCTGGCATCACTTTGGGCATTTATACTGACAATAGTTTTGGGCTCGGCATCGCTACTTCCAAACATCGCGAGTTACCCGCTAAACATCATTGGTATAGCAAATAAATACCACGCTGATATCTTCTTCTTCGAGGCTCTCTCAACATCAATTTCGAAGTTCGGACCCTTCAACAGTATTTTCACTCCCGGAAGCGAGATTCGTTACCACTGGTTGGTCTATGCCTGGTCCGGTCAAGTAACCGCAGCAGCTGATGCGTCACCTTTTGTTGTTCTAACTCGCGTGGTGCCGCTCATCGCGATTCTTGCTTCTTGTTTCATCGCAATAGTGTGGGTTCGGCGATTGACCAAAGTTGTCTGGGCGCCATCGCTCGCGGTCTTGCTGCTTATCACTGGTGGCTATGTCGGAGCTACGTATGGAGTTGTTTTCAACTTCGATTCACCGTCGCTTGCAATGACGGCTGCGTGGATTTTAGCCTTTGGCTTCGCGCTAGTAATTCTGTTAGACCTCCTTGCACAATCAAGGTCTCAACGGATTGCCTTACTCATCATGATTGCCATACTTTCCGCGGCACTCGCAGGTGGGAAAATTAGTTCAGGAATAGAAGCTCTCGCTGCCGTGTTCTTCACTACTGCAGTAGGTCTTGTATTGAGAAAGGAATGGGGAAAGAGAGCTGCACTTGCAGCGGGCTCGAGTTTCATTGGGTTTCTCCTGAGTTACGTAATTTTCGTTGCTGGCTCAGCAGATCCTGGGCAACTTCATTTTGGCGAATTTTGGAACCGCGCATCTAGTGTTCAGGGATTGAATCCCATTCCCGGAAATTTGGGTATTGCGCTGGGAACAGCAATCCTCTTGCTCGCGATGAGTTTTCGTTGGGCCGGACTCATCTGGCTGTTTGGGCAACGGCAAACGCGTACTGATCCTTCTGTCATTTTCGGGTTTGGTCTTGCCATCACTGGCGTGTTAGCCATTCTGATCTTAAGTAGCGGGCTCAATGAAACCTGGTTTGCTTTGGCAGCGTCAGCACCGCTTGCAGCAATATCTGCTGCAGGCGTTGCCGAGATGACACGTTCGATCCTCCCCGTTGCAAATAGGACCACAAAGCTCACCATCGCGATTTGCGTCTTGGCGGCTTTTGCACTCTTTGTTTTAGTTTCGCGCCTGTGGGCAACAGGCCCATCCGGTGGAAATGATTGGGTCCCAACTTTGCGTTGGCTTGGCCCGATAGCCGCTTTAGTTGGTGCTGTCGTCGTAGCGCTTGTATTAGCTGTTTTCTTAAGGCATCACACCCGGAAATTACGCGTTTGGTTCGGGCTCATCCTCTTGATTTGTGTTTTTATAGCCGTCCCAAGTCGATTGCTAGGCGTAGGAATGGGCTCGGTAGCCGATCAACCTGGATTGCGCGATGACGCATTCGGTCCCATCGTTCCATTCGTTGTCACCCGAGATCAAAATGAAGTTCAAGAATGGTCCACGGATCACTCTGAAGCTGCGTCCTGGCTGAGGACAAATGCCGGAGATGCAGACGTTCTCGCAACGAACATCACCTTCGGCTCATTCATCCCTGCAATCACTCGCATGCAGACACTTGCATCGGCCGTTAATTATCAAGCGATGTATGGGCCAGCGAACATGATCCAACCGCTTGTCAGCCGCGAAGGACAATCATGGGATTTCATTGACAGTCCCAACAAGCTGACTGTGCAGCCGCTGTGCGATGCAAATGTGAAATGGGTGTGGGTGGATCCGATGCGCAGTCAAAGACGTGACTGGCTTCCATTCGCGACGATCGTGTTTGAAAATCCTTCAGTAACTATTCTGAAAATTAACCAGAGCACCTGTACGTGAGCGTTTCAGTCTGGGTAACGAAACCACGTCAGTCTCATTGCCTATGCGCCATGCACAGGCACAGCAGTTCCAGTCTGCCTTCTCCACGTTCGCTTAAGTTTGAACTTGAGTACCGGTTTCAAAAGGAAACAAAGACTCAGTCCCAGCCCAAATGAGGCTGCAACTATTCCAGCAAGGCTCGCCAGTAGCGTGTTCCAGACGACTATTGAAGAAACAGCTACAAGCCCTAGGGATATGAAACCGGCCGCAACCGCGGTCCGCTCAAGTTGACTGCCCAACCATCCAAAAAGTGGAATACATAGCAGTAGGAATGTTGCTTTATACGCCCAGCCGAAGCCTCCAACGAGCACACTTGCCAAGAAGATTGCGCTACCCGCAGCAGCGAGCATCGACACATGTTTTTGTTGCTCCCTGCGGCTCATGCCGATTGAAACTCCCCAGGCCAGTGCGGCCATTGCTAAGAGGACAACTAGGAAGTCCCCCAGTTGCAAACCATTGCTTGGAAATTCTGAACCAAACATCCTGGCAACGACTGGTACTCGACCTAGAACTACGTAGTCGCCGATTTCAATCATGTTTGTGTTCGATTGCATGCTGAATTTGAAGTTTCCCCAGGTGGAAATAACATAAATAAGGGTGGCAATAGTCCATCCAGCGATGACGATCCAGCCTCTTCGTATCTTGAAAAGGGGAATCAGCATGAGCCCCATCGCGAAGGGGTAGTACTTCCATGTGCCAGCGACCCAAATGGCTAACGCGAGCAGCGACCAAGCCCAAAGTTGTGGATATCGACGAACAAGGAAAACCCCACCTACTGCGATCCACAAAAGCGCCGCATCAATGTTGCCTCGTTCGAGCAATAAGAGCCAAGGAGCTCCCATCGCTGCAATCAGCAGCACAATTTGGCCAAGACCCGATGACTGCTTTGCAAGCCATACCAACGAGAGCGAAGAAATAGCCATCGCGAGGATCCCGAGGACTAATACATGGTCAAAGGAGAAAATTTGGAATGGCAGATAATGTAACCACAGCATCCCCGGTCCGTAGATAGCTGCATCTGGAATGCATCCATTGTTATCGATGAATACGTTGAAACCGAGTGCGTCGCAGTCGACACTTCGCAGCACGAGCGCCATATCCCAAAATCGTTCAATTCCTTGGGGAATGCGCAAGCCTCGATAGAGCAAAGCACCAATTTTTTCGTGACCTGAAGAAACCAGAATCCAAGGGACTACCGCAAAACTGAAAGAGACGAGCCCTATAAGCCATGCCATCCCACGGGATACATTGATTTTGGCTGCCCTCACTAGCATCGACGCACCAAAGACTGCGATAAATACCGCGAACGCGGTGAGTGCCGAGGGGACGAACGCTTCTGCCGAAGTGTTGTTTGGGTCAGTTCCTGTGCGGATGACTTGAATCAGAATGATAAGCACTGAGGCGAAAGTCGCAACTGAACTGGCCCAAGCCACCCTAATCGACAATGGTTGGCGCATAAACCTGAATAATAGCCCTGTGTCGCCTTTGGTCTCAATTGTCATCCCCGTATTCAATGGGATGCCGTACTTAATAGACCTTGTGGACTCCATTTTTGCTCAGACATACTCACCGATTGAAATTGTGTTTTCTGAAGGTGGGGGGACTGACTCATCCCTCGAATACCTTCGAACACTTCATGACCCACGAGTGCGAATCGTCGAGATGCCTTCGGGTACCACCGCTGCCGAAAATTGGACCTCCGCATCTCAATCCGCAACAGGGGAATTTGTAAAACTCGTGTGTCAAGATGACCTACTCGCAACAGATGCAATTGAGCGGCAAGTCAAGGATCTCCAAGATCAGCCAACTGCCGTGATGGCCTTTGCCCAACGAGATATCGTCGATGCTTCCGGCCGGGTTGTATACACGCGGCGTGGTTGTTCTGGTTTGAAATCAGGATTGATGCCTGGAAATGACCTGATAAAGGAAACCTATCTTCGTGGAATGAACATCATCGGCGAGCCAGTCGCCGTTCTATTCCGGCGTCAACCCCTGCTTGACGCGATGCCTTGGGATGGAAGTAATCCCTTAATGCTCGATATTTCCTGCTACCAGAAAGTAGCAACCAATCAATTTGTGGTGGTGCGCAAGCAATCGGTTGGCGCTTTTAGGGTGAGCACGAGTTCGTGGTCGACAAGGCTGACCAAAGTTCAGTTACATCAATTTCGATCTTGGCAAGACGCTTATTTCATTTCAGCGATACCGAAGCCGTCAAAGCGGGACCAGCGAAAAGCCGTGGCGAATGCCCAGATCCAAACCCTGTTACGTAGGAGCGCTTATGCCTGGCTTCGCCTTCGTGGATCCTTCGTGAGTCAAACAGAACTCGATCGCGGATAATCTCCTTGATAGGAACTATGATCGACTTGTGCCCGAAAGCCCAACTGTGATCTGGAATCATGCGCCGCTGAACCTCAGTGTCGTCATTCCCGTATACAGGGGAGAGGAGACTCTTCCAAAACTCATGACTGAATTACAAGCCTTGACCGTAGAACAAATAACTCCTCAAGGGCGCAAGTTTTATGTCGGCGAGGTTGTTCTTGTTTGGGATCGCGGACCGGGCCATAGCGATCAAGTTATCCGCGAGCTCGCTCATCAATTCCCCTGGATCAAGCCTGTCTGGCTTTCGCGAAACTTCGGACAGCATGCGGCGACCCTTGCCGGAATGACTTCTTCGGGCGGTGACTGGATCGTCACTATGGACGAGGATGG
>WLNQ01000008.1 GCA_009699705.1 Actinomycetota bacterium
CAAAGGGAACAGAACTTACCCCTGATGCAAAAACCACATGTGGTGGAAAGATCATTGACACCACAACTGGCAAGGTCATCTACAGCTAGTCCTAGCCTGACATAACAATGGTGGCGGATCCCTTCGGGGATCCGCCACCATTGTGTTTATGTGAAGAGAATGAACTTCTATCTCGCGCGAAGTTAACCAAGATGCGTCGGTGGATTTCCTAGGAAGTCGCGCTGACAGCCCGCGCGATGAGCACAGTCAGCATCAGGATAGAAAGCAAAACCTGCAAGCCCATAATCAGTTTGGTCGGCCTAGACATGACAGCCTCGGACGTTGGCCCGTAAGTTGAATTGACATTCAGCGAGATAAAAATGTAATCAGCGATGTTTGGGGTTGGAGCTACATCTCCCTCGCGCGCCGGCCAAATGAATGCGCCCTTAGGCGTCACGACGTCGAGATACACATATACAAATGTAAATACCGTGACACTTAACGCATACATCGCTGCCACGTCCCATAGGCTCCCCAGCCCGAAGCCCTTCCTTGCTGTGACCGAGGAGACCATCGTAATCACGCTGAAGATCACCTGAATGACGGAAAAAGTTAGGTACACAGCGATGATGCGAAACATCGCCTCGCGAGTTCCACGCAACACCGCAATTATGAGAACAATGATCGTTACTACAAATATCACCGTGCCGATGTTCTCCACAAGACGTGCATGATCTGCGTCAACTCCGCTAATGGTTCCGCGAATGATGAGGAATCGAGAAAACACAACGTCCATGAACCAGATCACGAAAGCGCCTGCGATGATCGCAAGGCGACCTTTTGGTCCGAGTATTCGCTCGCGCAGTCGCTCTGAGGGCCCAAGTTCAAGGGACACCTCAGTCACATTATCCACCTGGTCAGCCACAGGCAGGAGCCTATGTCATCGACTTGAGGTACTCAGGTGGGATGTGGCAAGCGGCGGCCCTATCGAGTTGCTCCAGAACCTTCGAGATCGCAATTTTGTCAATCTGGGCGACCTTTGGTCGGTGCTTCCACCTATGCCTATCGAGTAGTAGTTCGTTCCTGAAATACCTCCCCTGATAGCAATAAGGCCCGTTTCGCTTAAAAGCGAGACGGGCCTTATTGCTTAGGTACGAAACTCTTGAAGAAGCTTAAGAGTTGCATTCACTTGGTTAGTAAGGGCGAGGAAGTCCCAGGCGTCGAGCCAAGTTGTTTCGATAGATCTCTGTGGTGCCACCATAAACAGCAGTACCTGGTGCATGCTGACGCTCACTCGCGATAATTCCTGCCGCAATGCTGCCATCGACACCAAAATCAAGAAGTCCTTCTGGCGCAGCCATGTCAGCAAGTTTGTCCGCCTGCTTAGCAAGTGCTTCAGCTGACATCGGCTTACCTAATTCACCTTCGGCATTCCAACACATCTCCAGATCGAGCATCGCTTCAGCGAGAGCAGCTCGAACCAACGGATCTTCAAGCCGTGAACGTCCGTCAGCCATCGTGCGCGATGCTGCCCATTGAATAGCGCCATCAACGAGTTTTTGGAGTACCCGAGAAAAACCGGCACCCATTGAACCGTTCACCGGAGCCACACCTTCAGTGACAACACCAGCACCGTGCTCAGTAGCCAGCGGTTCTGACATGACGCTCCAGCCATCATTTACTGGACCAATGCGATAGTTGTCCGAGATCGTTACATCGGAATAGAAAGTGACGTTGGTTCGTCCGCCACCAAGAATCCACACTGGTGTTGCATCAACACCTGGCGTGTTCATCGGAACCAAGAACATCGTCAAGGTGCGGTGTTTTTCTTCAACTGCGCCAGTGCGCGTTAGCAGGAACACGTAATCAGACTCGTTGCCCCAAGTGGTCCACATCTTTTGGCCATTGATTACCCAGGTGTCACCGTCTTGAACGGCACGAGTTGTTGCTGCAGCCATGTCGGAACCGTTGTCTGGTTCTGAATATCCAAGGCAAGTAGTCAATTCACCCGTACGAATACCTGGAAGCACATTTTCTTTCAGCCATTGCGAGCCGAATTTTTCTAGCGTCGGAATGAGCAAAGACGAACTCACATTCGCAGGTATGTAGTACTCGTCGAAAAGGTTCGTGATCACTTCAAGTTCGATTTCACCGAGTCCGGCACCACCAGCATCTGGCGCAAGGTCAGGGTGGATCCAGCCGCGCTTGGCCATTTCCATGCGTACTGGCTTTGGCATGCGATCGTGATCTACCGCAATATGCGAAAGATTTGGTGTCCAATTTTCCGAGATCAGCTCTCGAATTTCTTTTTCGAAAACCAACTGATCAGAAGTGAGTTCAACTTGGCTGAAGTCCATGTCAGTACCTACCTATCGATTCGATGAAATAAGTGCGGAGGCAGCAAGTTCTTGTGCCCGACGATCAATTGC
Organism: Actinomycetota bacterium; assembly: GCA_009699705.1. GTDB lineage: Bacteria > Actinomycetota > Actinomycetes > S36-B12 > S36-B12 > UBA11398. The sequence goes on from WLNQ01000008.1 coordinate 2,409, forward strand.
ATTTCCGATGTCGTCTAGGTCGCGACGAATACCGCCGCCAACCAACGCCCACGATGAAACCTTGCGATAAAACAAGCTGATGTCTGCTTCATTCGTGATTCCCATACCACCATGGATATGGACTGCCTTTGCAGTGCTTCGCAATGCCGCACGAGTTGCGTGAGCCATCGACATCGCTGCGAGTTCCGGTCGGAAAGCTGGCTCGTTTTCGGTGAGCCACGCTGCTTTTATTGTCATATTGCGCGCTGTCACAACATCCATGTGAATATCAGCCAGCTGATGGGAAATGGCCTGGAACTTTGCGATTGTTACACCGAACGCTTTACGGTCAAGTGCGTAACTGCGCGCAATTTCGCTCGAAATCGCCATCAGCCCAACAATCGAGGCAGCAGTTGCGATTCGCCATTCGCGATGAGCTAATTCCCAAATGCCAGCGGCAAGGTCGCCATCAAGAAGCGTGGCGGTGCGAACATCTGCATCACTTGGGCTCCACCAAGCCACCGGCGCACAGCCTTCATTTTGAGCCTGTGGGGCATTGGTCTCGCGCGTCATCAAGATGATCGAACCGTCTTTGAATGCAACAACTGCTTTGGCAACGGCACCGCTTGGAACAAGTTGCGCGCCAAGCTCCCAAGTGGAAATTGGAGCCATGCTCACAATGAGGTCCCCTGAAAGGGCTGCATCCCAATCAAGTGCGTCAAGTGCTACTCCCGCACCTTTGAGTGCTGCGAGAAGTCGCATCGTCACCACATGGTCGATGAGCGGCACTGGTGCCGCTGTACGCCCTACCTCTATTCCAGCAAGGGCGAGCTCTACTAGGCCGCCACCATCGCCGCCAGCGGACTCCGGAACGGAAATGGTCAACAGTCCATTGTTTTGAACTGTCGCCCACAGATTTTGATCAAATCCCAGGGGCTCCGCAGCCCGAACTACCTCAATGGCTGACTGCTCACTAAAGAGCGAACGCAGCATGTCAACGAGTTGATCTTGTTCATCAGTCAGCGTGTAGTCGTTGCGGCGCAGAACTAGCGTCACGGTTCCTCCAAGAATTCACAATTAGGGGCATTTTTCTCCCGATAACGGAAAAGGCTATTCAATCACCTTGCCACTTGCACCTGACGTCCCGCTTGAAATTTAGATCCAATTTGTTGGCTCGATACGATCACCAAGTACAAGCAATCTGACGCGGCCGGGAGAGTTTCATGACTGATGTAGATGTAATCGTTCTCGGTAGCGGTTTCGCGGGGCTTCGAGCGGCAGTAGCCGCCAGCGCTACGGGTGCGTCCGTTCTTGTCGTTGAGGCTCAAAATGAACTTGGTGGCAGAAGCCGTTTTTCTTGGGCAAACATCATGGGAGCCGGGACTCGCTTTCAGGCAGAACTTGGAATCCAAGACTCGGCTGAAGCGATGTATGAGCAATACATGCGCCTAAACGCCTTCAGGCTGGATGCTTCAGTTGCTTGGGCCTTGTGCGCAGGAACCGGCCCTGAGATTGAATGGCTTGCCGATAACGGAGCTGACATCCGTGGTGTCGTTCCCAATGAAAGCTTTGAAGTTCCCCGCATTCACCGCACTGGTGGCGGACAGCAACTCATCGAGCTGCTGCTCAAGCTTGCTCGGGCACAAGGGGTTGATTTTGCCCTGAATCATCGCGTTGATCGCCTGCTCGTTGAAGACGGACGAGTGTGCGGCATTGAAGCCGATGGTCAAACGTTAACTGCCAAGGCAGTAGTGCTGGCAACAGGCGGGATGGGTGGCAACAACTCTCTCATTCAAGAATGGATGCCAGAACTGTCAGCCCTTGCAGGTGATTGGGTTCTGCCTGTTGGCGGCGACGAACTCGCGCCTTACGCGCAAGGTGATGCAGTGCCACTCTCAGCTGCCGTTGGTGCCCAAATCACCGGACGCAACTACTACGAGGCAACGATCCGGCCCGGCTATGTTCAGGTTTCTAATCCGGCGCTGCCCGGTCACTTGCTGATGGTCGATGCCACCGGACGACGCTTTGTGGATGAAACTGCGGGAATCGCGGCCATGCACGGCGCCTTTAATGCAGCAGCAGCCCCTGTCTATGCAATCTTTGATGAAGGTGCAAAAACTTCGTATAAACCAACGGGCGAGAAGACTCCAGAAGGTAAGCCCAAGCGTCGACTACACCCCGACTGGGTTGAAGACGTTGTCGATGCCATGGTTGAAAAGCAGCACTTCGTAAAATCTGATTCACTTGCAGACCTCGCCACACAACTTGGCATTCCTGCTGCACCTTTATTAGCAACGATTGATCAGTACAACTCCGACGCAGCCCTTGGTCATGATTCAGTACAACTCAAAGACGCAAGTGTGATGCGAAAAGTAGTTTCCGGACCCTTTTATGCAACGGAGATCCGGTTGTCTTCAATTGGTTTCACTGGTGCAGGTCCACGCGTCAACGCTCAGGGAGCTGTGCTGGATACGAAACATCAAGTAATTCCCGGACTTTTCGCCGGCGGTGAGTGTGCCGGCGGACTGGCTGGGCCGATGTCTATTGGCGGCAATCCAACAGCGACGTGCTTTGTGTTTGGTCGCATCGCTGGCGAAAGCGCAGCAGCCTTCGCGCAGGAGTGACACTGGCTAGCGAGTGATTATGCCCGCGAGTCGCTCCTTGCGCCCAGACCTAATCAACTCGACCGACCTTCGAGTTTGCTTAGTAGGCCGGCGTTAAGAACGTCAATTGATTCGGCTCCATGCAGTACTTCTGCTCAGCATTGCCCATCGCAGCAACATGAGGAGTGAGCATGTGGTTGTCCCAGTGGGCTCTTGAAGTCCACTTCTCCATCATGGTGAAGTGTTCGTCGCCCTCAGCTATTACTAGGTCGTACAACTCGCAACCGGGCTCTTGAAGTGAGGCTTCCACTAAAGCTTTGCACTCCAGAATCAATGCATCACGATGCTCGGGGATGGGGCGAATCGTTGCAATCAAGTACAGCGGGTCCATGAGTTGGGACCTTTCTCGTGTCGTTTCTAATGTCTTCGAAAAGGGGTACAGCTACTTTTCATGCGGTCCAGGTATCTCGCCTGACCCGCGTTCGCGCAATACAACATCGAGTACCCGATGTTCAGTTGCAGCATTTGTGCCATCGATCCGCGCGAAGAGCATTTCGGCAGCCGCCTTACCCAACCCAGAAATGTTCTGAACTAACGCCGTTAACCCTGGCTCAATGAGTTCGACCATCGGAACATCATCGAACCCGACGAGCGCGACGGAATACTGCAGTCCAAAGCGATGTAAGGCCTGCATCACCCCGACAGAAATAAGGTTCTGGCTGGCAAATATCGCCGTCGGTGGGTTAGGTGACGCGAGGATCTTCGACGTTACATGTTCAGCATCAACACTGGCCCGCAAATTCATTTGAACAATCGACTCGTCAAATGCAATACCTGCGCGATCAAGTGCATCTTTATAGCCGGAAAAACGATCCACCGCTGTGGTGATCGTTTCCAGGTCTCCAAGATAGGCGATGCGCCTGTGCCCATGATTTATGAGGTGTTCAACTCCAGCTTTTGCGCCTTCGAAGTTTGCTGTCAGTACTGAATCTGCATCTAGCAGCGCCGGTGGTCGGTCAACAAAAACCATTGGTGTGCCACTTTGTTTTTCGATTTTGAGATACGACTGATCATGTCCCGCAGGAACAATGATTAAGCCATCAACACGACGAGAAATAAATGCCGCTGCAAGTTCTTGCTCACGTGATTCATCCTCATCAACGCTGCCGGCGAATACTGCGACTCCGCGCGCTCGAGCAACTTCTTCTATTGCTCGGTGAAGAGCAGCAGAGAATGGGTTGGCTATGTCTTCTAGCAATACACCGATGGTGTTGGTCTTGCCATCATTTCGTCGCAGGCTACTCGCGGTGAAGTTTGGTTGATAGTTCAAAGTTAATGCAGCCTGCTTAACCTTGGCCACGAGCGCAGGTGTAACACCAGCCTCATTGTTCATGACTCTGGACACGGTTTTTAGGCTTGTCCCCGAGAGTGCAGCGACCTCGCGCATCGTGGGTCTGGTGCGAGTAGGAAATTCCACATTTCCGTTCACTGACATCAGCGCTGTCCCTTTCCTTCCGATTTAATAGCGAATGGCTAAGTGCTAAAGATAACGTTGTCAAAAAAGTTTTGTCTATCTTTTCAAAACCCGTTGACAAGAGAGGCTACTAGGTTATAGACATGCCTGACAACGTTGTCAGGCATCGACTGGCATCCCCCCTTGAAAGGAATCGTTACCTATGTTCGGACTCTCCAACATGAAGCGCTCAACGGCAGGGCTGGTAGCTGTCGCTGGTGCAACGTCATTGCTTCTCGCAGCTTGCTCGAGCAGCGATACCACTGCTAGCGAAAGCTCAAATGCCGCAGGTGGCGCCTGCCAAGGCAAGACCATCGCATTTGTTATGGGCGCTGTCGCTGATCCGTTCTTCAATGCAATGAAGGTCGGCGCACAAGAAGAAGCAACCGCCCAAGGCGCGACTTTGGTCTGGCAGGGTGACAAGGAATACTCAGCTGCTACCCAGATTCCCGTGCTTGATCAGGTTCTCGCAACCAACCCTTCAGGTTTGGTCTTGATCCCAACCGATCCAGTAGCTCTTCAGGCTGGTTTCGAAAAGGCTGTCGCTGCAGGCATTCCATCTGCTCTCGTTGACACCAAGGTCAATGACATCAGCAAGGCCGTAACTTTCATCACCGGTGACAACACCGATGGTGGCACCAAGGCTGCTGACGCAATCGCCACTGCGATTGGTTACGAAGACGGCAAGACATACAAGGTTGTAGTTGGTCTCACTTCAAAGACCGCCACAACAAACGTCGCTCGCCTAGAAGGTTTCCAGAAGGCTATTGCTGCCAACTACCCAGGCATCACGATCGAGGACATCGCTTACTCAGAGTCAAACTCTGCAAAGGCAAACACCAACGTCAACAACTGGCTAACCAAGTACCCAGACCTCAGTGGCATCTTCGCCATTGACGGTACCAACGCAACTGGTGCTGCCGCTGCGCTGCAGGCAAAGGGCTTGACCGGTAAGGTTGCACTCGTTGGCTATGACGCTTACCCAGACAACGTTAAGTTGATCACGGATGGCGTGTTCACTGCACTGATCGCACAGGATCCAGCAGCTGAAGCCAAGCAAGCAATCCAAAGCATCTGCACCACAATTGGTGGCGGCACCGTCACCACAAAGGAAGTTGTTATTCCTAACGTTGTTCTCGACAAGAACACCAGCGCTGCAGATCTGACGAAGTACACCTACGTCGCATAAGTAGCAATTACGCGAGTCTGGTCGGTGAGAACTTCGGTTTTCATCGGCCAGACTGCGTAATGCGAGTGAAATAGCAGTTGATCAACGAAGGGATCGCAGTGAGTGTCACCGCTTCAGCAGCTCCATCGAAGCTGAAATCGTTTGTGAGTAACCAGCAGTTCATTCTGTTCCTAGTACTCCTGGGAATGATCGGCATTTTCACTGCCTTTAACCGAATCTTCTTTTCGGTCGGTGTCGCAGGAAACGTGCTCGCCGACTGGGGCCCACTCGTATTGGTAGCGCTCGCTGAAACATTCGTCATCGTAAGTGGTGGGATCGATCTGTCCGTGGGTTCAGTTTGTACATTGTCCGGAGTTGTCGGAGCCTTCGCGATTCGCGCTTTAACCGAAAGTGGAATGGCTCCTTACCTCACGCTCTTCATCGGAGCACTGGTATGTATTGGAGTGGGTTGCATCGCAGGTGTAATCAATACCCTCCTCATCAACTACGCGAAATTAGTTCCCTTTATTGCCACCTTGGTCACCTTGGGTGCTGCAGCTGGTCTTGCTCTTGTTTTCACTGGTGGCGGCCCGATCGCTGGCGGCCCATCCCAGGCAATTCAACTTTCCGTGCCATGGCTCGGACCAATTTCCACTCCGATCATCATCGTGATCGTCATTTGCTTCATCTGCTGGGCTTTTCTTCACAAGTCCCGTTTTGGCCGCCACACCTATTCCCTCGGCTCTAATCCATTTGCTACTCGCGCAGCCGGTATCAGCATCGCGAAACAAACTGCGAAAATCTACATACTCTCGGGAGCCCTTGCCGGAGCAGCTGGCATGTTCTTCTACCTTCGTCTGGGATCAGGCGCACCATCCTCAGGTCTTGGACTTGAGTTGTATGCCATCGCAGCAGTAGTCATAGGTGGGGCCTCACTTTCGGGTGGCTCAGGTCGAATAACTGGAACCGTTCTTGGCGCCCTCATCTTGACCACCGTTACTTCAGGCTTGATCATCGTCGGAGTCGATCCAAACTGGAAGCAAGTTGTTGTCGCGATTTTGATTGCGGCGGCCGTCACCATCCAAGGCCTACGCCGAAGTGAAGGGAAAGCATCGTGACTGCGCCAATTTACGAAGTGCGAAACATTTCGAAGAAGTACGGTGCAGTCACTGCCCTTGATGACGTGACGATGCAGCTTTATCCAGGTGAGGTTGTTGGCCTCGTCGGTGACAACGGCGCTGGAAAATCGACGTTAGTGAAATGTCTGTCAGGGGTTCACCAACCAACCAGCGGAACAATCCTGCTCGAAGGCCAAGAGCGCCACTGGAAATCTCCGCATGAAGCACTTGAGCAGGGCATTGAAACTCTGTATCAAGATTCAGGTCTTGCTCCGCACCTGTCTGTGGCCGCAAACGTGTTTCTCGGGCGCGAAGAAACCGTTCCGGGGATCCTGGGAAAAATGGGGTTCTTGGCGCAAAAGAAAATGGATGTCGAAGCTCATCAAGAACTTGATCGCGTGGGTATTGCCGTGCCGCAATCCAATCGATCCGTCTCGCAACTTTCTGGCGGTCAACGCCAAGCAGTCGCAATTGGTCGTGCGGTCGCTTGGGCCAAGAAAGTCATCATTCTTGACGAACCAACCAACCACTTAGGTGCGCGCCAGGCTGGCGAAGTACTGCAGATCATCAAGACTGCGCGGGAACAAGGTTTAGGCGTCATCTTCATTTCGCACACGCTGCCGCACGTCATGGAAGTGACCGATCGCATCGTGGTTCTGCGCCTAGGTAAAGTCGTGAAAGATGCTCCGACTTCGGAATTCACGGTTGAAACATTGCTCGGCACGATTACCGGATTGATCACGGACTAGGTATTCGATGCCCGTTGAATGAAGGCTAAACATCTAGAGTTCCCCCACGGAACTCTAGATGTTTGGGATTCGTTCATCTTCCGTTCACTTACTCATCCCCCCTCTGCTCTTCCCCGCTAGTTCACTTAGCACACCAGGAAGACACCTGGAAGATTCCTTCAAGGAGATGTCGTCCATGGACATGCTGCTCATCGCGGTTATTGCCCTATGCGTGCTTGCATTGGTATTCGATTTCACAAACGGCTTCCACGATGCAGCGAACTCAGTGGCAACTGTGGTCGCCACCCGCGCGCTGCCCGTCAAGTGGGCGCCACCCTTCTCCGCTTTTTTTAATTTTCTTGCTTACTTTGTGGTCGGTACGGCAGTTGCCAACACGATTGCTAAAACTGTAAAGACTGATTCAGAAGGTGTAGCCGTCACCTTCGCTGCACTCTTTGCCGCAATTGCGTGGAACTACTTCACTTGGCAGATCGGCATGCCGTCGTCATCTAGCCACGCAATCATCGGGGGACTTGTAGGAGCCGGCCTTGCAGTCGGTGGCCTCAACGCCATTGATTGGGCGAGTGTTCAAAAAGCCGGTATCGGCATTGTTCTTTCACCAGCAGTTGCTTTCACTATTGCGATCATTGCGATGTATTTGGTTTTTGGTATCCAACGCATGTTTAAAATGCGAGACGACCACCCGGTCTTCAAAGGACTGCAACTTGTTACTGCAGGCGCAGTGTCATTTGGTCACGGTGCAAATGACGCGCAAAAAACCATGGGTGTCATTGCCGCTCTGCTGCTAGGCGCCGGCTACACATCAATGTCTGAAGATGGCAAGACTGTGCTCGTACCGGAGTGGGTAGCACTAGGCGCTTACGCTGCGATTGCATTGGGAACCTTGTGGGGAGGCTGGAAGATCATCGAAACAATGGGCTTGAGAATCACGACTCTGCACGCAACCTCGGGAGCTGCGGCGAATATTGGTGCGACTACAGCCATCTTTGGTGCAACTGCCATGGGTATGCCAATTTCAACAACACATGCTGCCGCAACATCGATCGTTGGAGCAGGAATTGGCTCAGGCCAAGGTGTGAATTGGAAAATTGTCAGCCGAATGGTTTTGGCCTGGATCGTAACGATTCCTTCAGCCGCACTCATCGGCTTCATCATGTTGAACCTCACTAAACTCCCATCAGTTTTAGCCTGGCTCAGTATCGGGATCATCATGATCAGCTTCGCAACGTGGGCAATCTGGGCTATGAGACACACCATTCATGCCGCTGACGTGGCTGCTGAGGTCCCTAGTGAGGCCGCGCTCGAGACGCCGCTGAATCCGCATCCAAAACTCGTCGGACACGGTCCGGTGGAATAGGCCTTATAGCCTGAAAAAGGGGACTTCTGACCCAACTTGAGCAATACGAACGTCGCCGACTTATCCTCGTGAAGTGAAACGGCGTTTTTCTCTATTGCTCGCTTTGATGTTCTGCGCTGCCAGCGTGCAGAGCACTGCCTATGCCGAGCCACGATTGATGCAGGGAACCCCCGCACCTGGTGAGCAATACACCGCGCAAATAATTGTGTTGGGAACCACGAGTTACGAAATGTGTAGCGCTGCAATCTGGAAACCACGAGTGCTTCTCACCGCAGCCCATTGTCTTACCGACACAGGAAGCAGCACACCTGCAGCAGCGTCGCGAATTTTCGTGATGCCGCCTGGAACGAACAGCCCACTTGTCTACGCGAGCGGACCACTTGGCGCTGCGCGTGTTCGAGTGATAGGCGCCTACCTAGGCCAGCAATATCTTGAAGCGTCGAAACTGGTCGTGGGAAATGACATTGCGGCCGTCGTTTTAGATTCCGATCTATCCCCAACGCCATTCACTCGGCTCGCTGACCGAACTGAATTAGCCGCCTGGGTCAAGTCTTTCCAGGTGACTTCCATCGTTGGTTACGGCATCACGAGTTTGACGGACACAAGTCCATCTATTCCACGCACTGGAACCTTTATTTTGAGCGAACTGCAGGTTGATCGTCGCGACACCAATGGTTGGGTCACTTGGTCGAATCCCGTCAATGGTGTCGATACCTGCCCCGGAGATAGTGGAGCTCCTCAGTTTGTAACTACGGGCACGAGCACTCTGTTGATAGGCGATATTGCGGGTGGCAACTGCACGGGGCAGCAAAGAACTGCCGAAGGCTTCGCAGCTATCACCTACCTGGAAGTACTGAATCCAGCTTTGCTCGCTGCAGGCTATCCCGCAATTCCTAGCGCTCCACAAGAAGTCATTGCCACCTCCATGAACGGCAGCACAACCGTTTGGTGGAAGAACCCACGGCTCTCACCTGAGTCTGCCGCAAACTTCGAAGTTCGAGACGAGCACGGAACCACTATCTGCTCATCAACCCAGCCATATTGCACTTTCCTCGATGCCATCAATCTGAACGTTCGTAGCAGCAATGCGCAAGGCGAAGGTGACGCTTCAATCGTGCCCACCGCATTACCAGTACGACCTTCGCCACCAAGAATTCGACAAACACGTTCGTCCCTGAAATTTACGTTAACGCCACTGGAGTATCCAGTCATATCCGGATACCGCGTGATCGATCAAAAGAAACGAACTGTCTGTCGGATAACAGTGATCTCTACACCGTTGACATGCAGGGCCAACGTCGAAAGCGGTCGTTATCGGTTCACTGTTAGCGCAACAACTCCGCAAGGACGTACTCCCGAATCACCAGCGTCTGTGCCCGTGATAGTCCGCTAACGGGTTGTGAAGTTTCGTCAACTTCTCAGAAGTGACGTGTTCATTCGCTGGTACTAATGAAAGTAATGATCGTGATGGCGCCTGAACTTGGCTTGCAAGTTATCGCCGAAGGAGTAGCAACAGAAAAGCAGCGCGATCTCCTGAACTCAATTGACTGCGACTACGCCCAGGGTTTTCTGTATTCCCCTGGACTCCCGCCAGATCAGTTTTTCCAGTGGCTGAACGAGTGGACTAGTGAATCACGCTCGTAGGGAAGTACCTGACTTCCTGAGTTGGCCCAGACGACCCAGATGGGGTCCCAGCGGGCTCCGGAGCAAAAATAAGTTCCACTCGGTCTTTCAATTCAAATAAAGCAGGAATCGGAACCGCCTTTTTCATCAGCGGCCCTGCTGCCTCGAAGGTGCTGTTCACCGCTGGTTGCGTTTTAAATAACGCGACCGGATCCTCCGTGGCAATCTTCATGTAGTCCTGCCAAGCCTGATTATGCGCAACATAAGCAGCTTGTGCTTGCAAAATATCTTTATGCCAAGGCAGCACTGTCACTGCAGCTACTTCATCCCCCGCTGCCCCGATAGCGAACTGGCCTGCGTAGGCAGCTTCTGAGAGCGCATCCCAGGCCTTTGTTTTTTGTGCGGCAGTCAATTTACCGGTGTCGCCATATTGCTTGATGATGCTCTGGATCTGATCATCAGTCCATGTCATCGCTGATTCAGAATCCTCAACTGCTCCGACAAGAGCGCGCATCTCGAGATTTCGTGAAGTCCAATCCCCCACCACGAGTCCAAGGCCTACAACCGTGACGAGAAAGACCACTAAACCCATAACTGGGGGGAGCCACCGCGAAAGTTTCACTCGACCATCATCCCTCACGCCAAAACACGGGCTATCAGCCCCTGAAGGAGTAGCGTAACTTTTCATGCTCGCGCTTGTCGCTGATCAGGAGTACCGAGCGCTCAAGGAGCGCATCGGGCGTCAATTCGCGGCCATCCCGGTCGGTCAAAATATCCGTCTTGCAAAGCGCACCTCTAATCTCTTTCGAGCCAGATCAGCCGCCGCAGTTCCTGGCCTTGATGTGCGGGATTTTTCTGGGGTTCTCTGCATCAACGAAGAGGCCGGAACTGCTGATGTTCTTGGTATGACCACCTATGAACAGCTTGTCGCTGCCACGATCCCGCTGGGCTTTATGCCCCTCTGCGTTCCTCAGTTGCGAACTATCACTCTTGGTGGAGCAGTGACGGGGATGGGCATCGAGGCGGCAAGTTTCCGTAATGGAGCTCCACATGAGTCCGTCTTGGAAATGGATATCTTGACTGGCACTGGCCAGATTCTCACCGTTACTGGAAACGCAGACGATCCGCATCGGGACTTGTTTTACGGGTTTCCTAACTCGTACGGTTCACTTGGATACGCGTTAAGAATCAAAATTGAACTCGAGCCAATCAAACCTTTCGTACACCTTCGCCACCTTCGCTTTGATGATTCAGAAGCATTAGCTGCCGCAATCGACACCATTACCAAGGCTGGGGAGCTTGACGGTAATCCAGTGGATTTCATTGATGGAACGGTGTTTTCGCCTAATGAGCACTACTTAACTTTGGGTGAAATGGTTAATGCGCTACCAGCTGGTGCCTTTACAAGTGACTACACGAGCCAAGAGATTTATTACCAATCAATCCCCCAAAAGAATGAGGACTACCTCACCATTCTTGACTATCTTTGGCGTTGGGATACGGACTGGTTTTGGTGCTCGCGCGCCTTCGGAGCGCAAGTCCCGGCGATCAGAAAACTCTGGCCCAAATCAAAATTGCGCAGCGACGTGTACTGGAAGCTCATTGCACTAGATCAGAAATATGACATTGCGGCTCGCGTGAATTCCTTCCGAGGTAAGCCGCAACGTGAATCCGTGGTGCAGGACATTGAAGTTCCCATCAGTCATTTACCTGCTTTCTTGGAGTTCTTCCATAACAGAGTCGGCATCTCTCCGATTTGGATCTGCCCTATGAAACAGCGTGACGCAAAAGTGCGTTGGCCGCTCTACGAATTCGATCCCGACACGATGTACGTCAACGTGGGATTCTGGTCAAGTGTTGCCATTAGCGAAGGTTTGACTCCAGCAGATGGCGTTATTAATCGCATGATTGAAGATGAAGTGACACGATTAGGTGGCCGTAAATCGTTGTATTCCACGACTTTCTACGATAAAAAAACATTCTGGTCGATCTATGGGGGTTCCACTTATTTTGCCCTCAAGGATCGTTACGACCCACAAGGCCGCTTGCTGGGGCTGTACGAGAAGGTGGTGGAGCAACGATGAACCTTGCCGAAGTATTCGCGACAGTGGTACCCGCAGAAAGGGGCGTCGCCTTTCGCGCCTTTGATGGATCAAGCGTCGGTCCGCCAGATGCAGAAGTCATTCTTGATCTCAAGAGTCCGCGCGGGGCGCAATTTATTGCTTCGTCACCGTCACAACTGGGATTAGCGCGGGCCTATGTCAGTGGCGACTTAGAGATCATCGGCGATGCCTACCAAGCGCTCTCTCGCTTGTACCCACTTGATACCTCGCATATCGGAGTGAAAGAAAAGGCGAAGCTCGCTAAACAACTCTTGCCGTACGTGTTGTCTCGGCCTACCCCGCCGCCGCAAGAACGAAAATTGTCAGGTCGCCGACACTCCAAGAGTCGAGATGCGGATGCAATCCAACATCACTATGACGTGTCTAATCTTTTTTACAGTTGGGTACTTGGCCCATCAATGGCCTACACCTGCGCGGTTTTCCCCAATGAACACGCGACTTTGGAAGCAGCCCAGGAGTCCAAGTTTGATTTGGTTTGTCGCAAGCTCGGCTTGAAACCAGGCATGAAACTTCTTGACGTTGGCTGTGGCTGGGGTGGCATGGTGCGCCATGCCGTGAAGAACTATGGCGTAACTGCGATCGGCGTCACACTCTCGCAGCAGCAAGCACAGCATGCTCAGCACGCGATTGAACGTGACGGAATTTCGGCGAGAGCACAAGTGCGGTTCAGTGACTATCGAGATTTACCAGAAAGTGATTTCGATGCAATCTCGTCAATAGGCCTGACCGAACACATCGGTCGGGCGAATTACCCCGCTTACTTTTCTTTTCTTTACAACAAGCTCAAGCCGGAAGGTCGGATGCTGAACCACACCATCACTCGACCTAATGATGAAGTGCCCACGCACTACAAAACTTCATTTATCAATCGGTATGTGTTTCCAGACGGCGAACTTTCCGGTCCTGGCCACATCATGAGCACCATGAACTCGGAGGGGTTTGAAATTCGTCATTCAGAAAACCTTCGTGAGCATTACGCACTTACTCTTAAACGCTGGTGCGACAACTTAGAGTCACACTGGGATGAAGCGGTGGCTGAAGCTGGCTTAGGAACCGCTCGAGTGTGGCGGCTGTATATGGCAGCCTCACGACTGGGTTTCGAGCTCAACACCATTCAGTTGCACCAGACTCTTGGCGTTAAACTTGCCAATGGCTTCAAGTCCGGAGTGCCACTGCGAATGCGTCTTGACGTGGCCTAGTCGATGTCTTGGTGTCTATTCGGGCGCTTGCACCAAGAGATGCTGCGCAAGTTCATCACTGAGTTCGGTGTATTCACCAGCGATGCCCACATGAATTCCGTCTGGAGTGCGGCTCACTAACACTGCTGCTCCAGGTGTCGCCCCCACTCGGCGTAACGCAATCATGGTTTGGGCGATTTCCTGAATTGGTTCAGCTATTCGCCGCACGATCACTCGTGACACATCTTGGGTCGCGACTTCAGAAAGTGGACGAACTCCAATGAGTGTCTGTTCCAAAGAATCTGCATTAGGAGCAAGCGACTCAAGTCCCGGGATTGGATTTCCATAAGGAGATTCAGTGGGATGACCCAAAATTTCGAAGAGCCGAAGTTCGACGGTTTCGCTGATCACATGCTCCCAGCGGCATGCCTCTGCGTGGGCGTCTTCCCACGGAAGTCCGAGCACCGACACTAAAAGGCACTCAGCTAAGCGATGCTTGCGCATGACGCTCACAGCAGCATCGCGTCCAGCATCGGTGAATTGAAGTTGGCGATCGGCGGTGACCACAACCAAGCCGTCGCGCTCCATGCGAGCCACGGTCTGCGACACGGTAGGGCCGCTTTGATGCAGCCGTTCGGTGATTCGTGCACGCATTGGGGCAATGCCTTCTTCTTCAAGCTCGAAGATCGTGCGCAAATACATCTCAGTGGTGTCGATTAACGCACTCACGCCGACTCCTCTCAATAACAGGCTTAGGTAACCCTCACCTTATGCCACGCATCCCTGGCTACGGTGAGCCGAACTCTTGACCTACGCTTTGGATGTGGCAACAGTGATGTGGTTTCGTCGAGATCTTCGACTCCTGGATAACCCGGCACTTCTTGCGGCAATTGCGGCAGCACAGGCAGATGGCGACGGTCAGGTCGTGCCTTTATTCGTCCTGGATCCAGCACTTTGGCATAACGCGGGCCCGGTTCGACAGGCTTATTTGGTCGCTTCGCTGGATTCACTTGGCGCGAGCCTTGATCGCTCTCTTCTTATTCGTCACGGAAATCCTGCCTCAGTTGTTGCCGAGGTCGTCGCGGCGATAGGTGCTACCAGTGTGCATATTGCAGAGGATTTTGCTCCGTATGGCATGCGGCGTGATGCTGGCGTAGCCCAAGCTTTGGGCAAGGTGCCCTTGGTTCGCACCGGCTCGTCGTATGCCGTCAGCCCTGGGCGAGTAAGGAAAGGCGACGGCACCGCTTACCGAGTCTTCACACCTTTTTATCGAGCTTGGATGACTCAAGGCTGGCGAGCCCCCGCTGCTGACATTGCGACCGATGTGAAATGGACCATGCCGCTGCCTTGTGAAGGGCGGCCATTAGCGCCCGACCTTGGCGACCTGGCTTTGCCACCAGCTGGTGAGCAAGCGGCTTGGCGGCAATGGATGCAGTATCAAGAAGAGTCCTTGAATCACTATCAAGATGAACGCGACCGGCCAGACTTAAACACCACCAGCAAACTCAGTCACCATTTACGGTGGGGTGAAATTCACCCTCGGTCACTGCTTGCTGAACTCACCGATGCGAATGAAGTGTTCCGCAAAGAAATATGTTGGCGTGAGTTTTACGCCGATGTTCTCCATGAAGCTCCTTCTTCCATTACGCAGTCGCTCAACACCAAGTACGACGGCATGAAGTGGGCAGTGGGGGCCAAGTCTGATGAGGCATTCAACGCCTGGGCAGAAGGACGAACCGGCTTCCCGCTCGTGGATGCCGGAATGCGTCAGCTTCGTGCAGAAGGTTGGGTGCACAACCGAGTGCGCATGGTGGTTGCGAGTTTCCTCATCAAAGACTTACACATCGCCTGGCAGCGCGGAGCCGCAGAATTCATGTTTTACCTGCGGGACGCTGATCTAGCCAGCAATGTTCATGGCTGGCAGTGGACTGCCGGCTGTGGCACCGATGCTTCACCTTTCTATCGGGTCTTCAATCCAATTTCCCAAGGCTTGCGTTTTGACCCCAACGGCGATTATGTGCGCAGGTATATCCCCGAACTCCGGCATCTCGCTGGTGCCGATGCACTCGAACCTTGGAATCAGAAAACGGGATATGACCAGGCCTATCCCGAACGAATTGTCGACCATGCCATCGAGCGCCAAGTCGCGTTAGATGCCTATCAAGCCATTCGTTAGTCCTTTTGCACCGTACGATGTGGAGTTATGCCGTCCTTTTCAGTCATTTCCATGAAAGGTGGCGTCGGTAAAACCTCAGTAACTTTGGGCCTGGCCAGTGCTGCTTGGAACCGAGGTCATCGAGTTCTCGTCATTGATTTAGATCCTCAGGCAAACGCCACAATGGGTTTACGCATTGATGCACCCTCATTCACTGTGAATGACGTGCTGGCTGATGCCCGGCCTGGTATCGCCAGTGACGCATTACAGATTTCGCCTTGGGGTGACAACGTGCACGCCTTGGCCGCCGAGCGCGCACTTGAGCACCGCAACACTGTCGAAGGTCGCCACTCGTCACTTCGTTTGCGTGCAGCACTTGCAAGCCTGCCTCGTACCTACGATCTTGTGATCATCGACTGCCCGCCGTCCCTTGGTGAACTCACGCGTAATGCGTTAAGTGCGAGCGAGTCAGCGCTCATCGTGACTGAACCTGGATTCTTTGCGTTGCGAGGTGCTGAGCAAGCTCTTGAAGCTGTGGAAGTTATCCGGAGTTCAACGAATCCACTAATGAAGACGGAAGCGATCATCATCAATAAGGCCCGACCATCGGTTACTGAACAGCGGCAACGAATCGAAGAGCTCAATACAAGCTACGGATCCCTCGTGAGTAAAACATTGGTGCCTGAACGAAATGCCATCCAACAAGCCGAGGCAGCCGGGATGCCTATTCATGCTTGGGAGTCGCCTGCAGGTGTTGAGCTTGCGAAAATTTTTGACACGCTTTATGACGAAATTATGCCGATTCGTTTTTCAACGGAGGTTCCGAAATGAGCAACGTTAAGCCGGTATTTGACCCTGCCCCGCGTCCTGCACTCACCCGTGCAACGGATGCAATTTGGCACCCCACCCTTCCTCGGGAACACGAAGAGCGCGCACCATTGATTTCAGGTTCAACATCGGACGCAATCCTTGGACCTAAACAAGACAAACTTGTGGCACTCACAATTGACGTGCCGAAGTCGATTCGTAAGGCGCTTCGTCATGATGCGCAAGAACGTGGCTTAACTGTTGATCAACTCGTCACTTTGCTCGCACGCGATTATCTGAAGCGGTAGCACTTACGGCGAAAGTCGCTCAATGGCCCATGCAGTTGGATCATTGAGTTTCCCACCGTTGATTGTGCGATGAAATCGCAAACGATCATGTAACCGAGATGGTCGACCCTGCCAAAACTCAACGGTGTTCGCAACGATCAACCAACCGCCCCAAAAGTCGGGCATCTCAATGCTGTCTGGGTACCGACGAGAAAGTTCGTCAAAGCGGTTATCAAGTATCGACCGGTCTGCGATAACCGTGGATTGCTCGCTTGCCCAGGCCCCAAGCTTGGATTCACGCGGCCGCGAATTGAAATACTCCTGAGCTTCGGTTCGGCTGATCGGTGCTACTTCACCCACAACGCAAATTTGGCGATGCATGGCAAACCAGGGGAAGACGACCGAGGCATGCGGGTTCTCCCAGATTTCTCGACTCTTCCTGGATTGCAGATTTGTATAAAAGACAAAGCCGCGCTCATCAGCATTCTTCAAGAGAACTGTGCGGCTACTGGGTTGGCCGGTCTGATCTGCTGTGGCCAGCACCATGGCGTTTGGCTCGGCCAAACCTGCTGCCACGGCATCTTCTAGCCAGCCAGTGAAGGCGGCGAGTGGATCGGCTGGCAGGTCACTGACCTCGAGGTGACCCTGGTCATAATGGACCCGAAGATCTGCTAGCCGAGTTGGTGTTGACTCCGGGTTCTCTACACTCATACCTGCATCCCATCACGGGAGCGTCTCGCCACAAGCAACTGGAGCGTTCTGTGTCTGACAACATCAAGATTCCTGCCGATCTGCTACCTCTGGATGGCCGCTTCGGTGCTGGACCGTCAAAGGTCCGCAAAGAGCAGGTTGATGCTCTGTCTTCAGTCTGGCAGTCCTATTTGGGTACCAGCCACCGCCAAAAGACCGTGAAGTCGCAAGTTGGACGCCTCCGGTCCGGTTTGTCTGATTTGTTCGCGCTTCCTGAAGGTTATGAAGTCATTCTGGGCAATGGTGGATCAACCGCATTTTGGGATGCCGCCGCCTTCGGTCTGATCCGCGACCGTGCACAGTTCCTTTCCTTCGGCGAATTCGGCGCCAAGTTCGCAAGCGGTGTGAAAGATGCGCCCTTCCTCGGTGAGCCAACAATCCGCAAATCAGATGCCGGCGACGCACCAAGCTTCGAAGCTGAAGCAGGCGTTGATGCCTACTGCTCGCCACATAATGAAACCTCCACCGGCGTTGCTGTTACGCCAAAGCGCGTTACTGGTGCAGATCCTGACTCCCTCATGATCATTGACGCCACGTCCGCGGCCGGCGGCCTGATGGTTGACGCAAAAGAATTTGATACCTACTACTTCGCACCTCAGAAAAGTTTCGGATCTGACGGTGGTATCTGGTTTGCGCTGATGTCACCTGCAGCAATTGCTCGTGTTGCAGAAATCAAAGCTACGAACCGCTGGATCGCACCTTTCCTTGATCTGCAAACAGCTGTTGATAACTCTCGCCTAGATCAGACCTATAACACTCCCGCGCTTGCCACCATCTTGATGATGGCTGAGCAAGTCGACTGGTTCAATTCAAACGGCGGATTGAAGTGGTCTGCTGGCCGCAGTTCAGAATCATCAGGCGTGCTTTACGACTGGGCTGAAGCCAACCCGCTTGCCACGCCTTTTGTTACAGATCCAGCCAAGCGTTCTGGGGTCGTAGCTACCATCGATATTGATGATTCAATCGATGCCACCTTGATTTGCAAGGCACTTCGCGCAAATGGAATTGTTGATACTGATCCGTACCGCAAGCTCGGACGCAATCAACTGCGCATTGCAGTGTTCCCATCAGTTGACCCAGATGACGTGCGCGCACTCACCCGCTGCATCGACTACGTGATCGGCCAACTTTCGTGACCACCGCTCCAGCAAGGCCAAATCGCGATCGGCCAACGTGGATCTGCTACTTACAAAATGGCTTCTTTGCTTGGTTCATTTATGCATTCGGTGCCACCCAAGCACTGTTGCGCGATGAGCAAGGCACCACTCGTTCAATTGCGGCACTTCACGGCACCTTCCTTGCTTTAGGCAGTTTGGTTGGTTCGCTGCTTGCCGGACCAGCAATGTTGCGCTGGGGTCGTGGGCTTGTTATGCGCGTTGGTGGCATTGGTGCGATCATTGGCATTCTTGTTTACACAACGCCTCATGGTGCATTTCCTGTCACTTTGGCTGGGGCGTCAATGGCCGCCTTGAGCGGCTCCTTCTTTGTCTCAGCGCTCAACGCATTTGTGATGGATCATCAAGGCGAAGCAGGCCCAAGCGCACTACTTGAAGCCAACGCATTCGCTGCTTTTCTTGGAATTTTGGCACCGCTAGCCGTAGGCGTGGCCACGGCCTCGGCTTTTGGATGGCGCGCTGGCGTCTGGGTTACTGTCGCCGCATTGGTGGCCGTGGAGTTACTTCGCGGCCGCGATCTTTCTGCTTTTCGCACTGATGCAAGTGAACTCGCCCATGAATTGCACGACAAGATGCCCAAGAAGATTTACTGGAGTCTGGGTCTTTTCATGTGTTTCGTTGCGACGGAATTCTCGATGACTTTCTGGAGCGCCGACCTGCTTCGCGAACGTTGCGGCTTCTCAGCTGGCGCTGCGGCATCCTCAATCGGGGCGATCACAGGCGGCATGTTGGTAGGACGACTTATCGGTGCTCGCCTAGCTGAACGTCTTTCCGCTGACTTCTTGCTGCGCGCTTCCGTTGTGCTCTCGCTGCTTGCGTTCGTCCTTGCTTGGGCATTCACTTGGTGGCCTGCCGTGATCTTGGGACTTGCGCTAGGTGGCATCGGAATCAGTGTGCAAACACCTCTTGGTATCGCTCGAGTCATGCAGGTCTCAAACGGCCTCACTGACCGCGCATCTGCCCTTGCGCTTGTGGCGGCGAGTATCGCCGTGGCCACTGCGCCTATCGCTTTGGGTGTCATCGCCGACCATGTTGGTGTCCATTTGGCGTTCCTGATGGTTCCGGTATTCCTGGCGATCGCCTTGACCATCCTGCTCGTGCGGCCGGTTGCTGCTCAAGAGCACACTGAACTGCAACCTGTTTGACGCCTTAGGCCACTTGAGGGATCTCCACTCGCAACAGTCGATGGTCGCGTTCGCTGGCGATGAGTAGCGCCTTGCCATCGCTGGTCCAAGCAACAGCTTCGCCCTGTAATTGTCCAGGCAATTCGAACGTGATCCCGGCCTTGCCTGGCGGGAGCCCGGAATAGATCGTGGCATCGAAGTACGTGCGTAACACGTAACGATCGCCTTGCGGTGACACAGCACCATCCGTGATGAGTCCACCCTCGGTGCGTAGGTTCTTGGCCGTATTCGTGGATCGCAACGGGTTAGGTAGGGCATACAAACTTCCGTGCGCCAGTTGTTTGGTTACCAGCCACAGTTGCGACGAGGACTGGCTAGCCAGCAGCGTCTCTGAGTTATGCGGAATATCCGGGTACTTCACTCGATAGGTACTTGCCTTCACGTCTTGCGATTTCAAAACTGAAGGTTCCCGAATTTTCAAAATTTCGACATATGGCCATGAGTCTCGATTATCGCCAATATCTCCTAGCCAAATCACGTTTCGACCTTTTGAATCTTTACCCACGGAGATGGCTTCATAGTCACGCGCGCGAGCGTCAGAAATTGTGAAAGTTGCCTTTGTTTGACACGACTTTTCGTCTACTGCATATATCCGCGGCCCACCAGAAGAGTCATTGTGAAGGTAGAGAACTCCTGGAAATTGCGTCGAACGAGTGATGCCGCTGATCTCATCAAATCGCGCATCAGTGAACGTGCACTGCACTTTCCAAGGCGGAACAGCAGCATAGGCAGGAAGTTGGCCAAACAACATCAGTGCTGGAACAAGAAGAAAAGCAAAAAGTCGGGTCATGAGCCGACCAGCGCCGCCACCACCACCACTGCGACGAGTGATGCGAGCACCACAAGGGTGATGATGCGGCGGGCTTTAGGGCTCATAACCCGACTTTACGGGGTGGCTATCCGCCGATCCCAAACAGTTGCTCGATTGGGTTGATCGCGAAGTAGACCACGAAGGCTAACGACACCACCCACATCAACCAATTGATCTCTTTTGCCTTGCCGGTTGCGAGCTTGATAACAATCCAAGACACAAACCCTGCGCCAATGCCGTTGGTGATGGAGTACGTGAATGGCATCAATGCAATCGTCAAGAAAGCCGGGATACCGATCGAGTAGTCAGTGAAATCGATGTGACGAATCTGAGTCATCATCAAGAAACCGACAATCACCAATGCAGGAGTAGCCGCTTCATAAGGAATGACGGTTACCAATGGCGAGAAGAACATCGCGACAAGGAACAGCACACCGGTAACAAGCGAGGCGATACCTGTTCGCGCACCTTCGCCGATACCTGATGCTGATTCGATGTATGCAGTGTTGCTGGAAACCGAAGCTGCACCACCAGCAACAGCTGCCAGTGAGTCAACAACCAAGATGCTCTCGAAATGCGGAATCTGACCCTTGTCGTCTAAAAGTTCAGCTTCGGTCGCAAGACCAAAGGCTGTTCCCATGGTGTCAAAGAAGTCACTGAGCATCAATGAGAAGATCGCCAAAATCGCTGCAACGACACCAATGGATTCAAAACTTCCAAAGAGGTTGAATTGACCGAGTAATCCAAAATCAGGTGCTGCCGCGACGCTGTCGGGAATCGTTGGAACGTTCAAGCCCCAGCCCAGTGGATTGTCTGCGGACCTTGCACCCACGCCAGCAATTTTCTCGATGATGATTGCGATGACTGTTGTTGCCAAGATGGAAATCAGGATCGCGCCCTTGACTTTCCTGACTAACAAAATGATCGTGAGCAGCAGGCCGATCACGAAGGTGAGAATTGGCCAACCTTGCAGCTGACCAAAGAATCCGAAACTTATAAGTGGAACGCCAGAGCGCACGATGCCTGAGTCAACGAGTCCGATAATGGTGATGAACAATCCAATACCCACGCCGATGGCGTATTTGAGTTGTTCAGGAACTGCAGTGAATACCGCCGATCTGAAACCTGTGAGCACCAGAAGCAAGATCAACAAGCCTTCCAGAACCACAAGGCCCATGGCATCTGCCCAAGTCATTTGCGGGGCAAGGGTGAACGCAACGAAGCCGTTCAATCCAAGACCAGCAGCGATAGCGACTGGGAATCGACCGATTGCACCCATCAAGATGGTCATCAGACCAGCGACAAGGGCTGTCGCTGCGGTCACCATCGTGATGGCTTGCACAACATCGGTTGTCTCACCAATGAAGTTACCGTTGATATCTTTGGCGGTGCCGATGATCAGCGGGTTCAACACCACGATGTATGCCATGGTGAAGAAGGTGACAAATCCACCACGAATTTCACGGCCGTAGTTGGAGCCGCGAGCTGACATTTCAAACCAGCGGTCAAAACTAGATTTTGGTTCAGTTGCGAGTGACATGCACCCTCCAGATCAGGTTGATGATTGGCCGGACACTAGCGCGAGATGGCATGATCGCGTTGGACATTGGAAAGGTAGCCAAATGAGTCGAACGAGCGCTTACCGCGCCGAGCCTGGGTCTGTGGCCTCAGCTCAAGTGGCTTTACGAGTGGGAACCCTTGTCTGGGCAGGTGCAGCAGTCATTGGAACGCTCATCGTTCGCACACAAAACGGGAATATTGCTCACTGGATTGCGATGTGCGCAATTGGCGTCGTCAGCGGAATCTTGGGATTAGTTTTCTTGAAACGCAAAGCTCGGGGTCGTTAAAAAACTCAGGAATGCCCTAGGTCGCCGGCTTCATCTGGAAGAGCAATCGCTTCAATTTCAATGGGCGGTTCCACCAAGATCTCTGAATGCGCGCCACAACCGAAGTCCAAACTCACCACTCGCCCATCGGCTGCGCCGAGTTCATTCGCACAGATCCCGAAAGCTTGACCAACCGGGCCACCGAGCGTCACCAAGAAGCCACACGTTGAGCACTCATGAGCCGCATTGCGGGCCATTGCCGTTTGTGGGCCAGTGTCACCAGCATGCCAACGCAGAGCTGCTTCGTCGCGACCGATAGGTGACAGCACCCGAACTCGACCAAGCCCTAGTTCCCATTGACCTGGTGTGAGCGGTGCAAGGGAAGCCACGCCTTCTAGGTCATCTTCGCCAGTGAGGCCGGCAACCAAGCGCTTATCGTCTGCTGGAGTCGGCAAAATATCGCCAACACCAAGATCTCCTGCCTGAATCCGCTCAGCCCACGGCACCCAAGCCGGCGCCGTTAATGCCTGTTCACCTGGCATCAGCACAACATCGTTCACCGTTGCGACCTTGGCGCGGGAAGCGCGCACGAGCACGACAGCCCAGTTCCAACCAAGATAGGCCGGATTGAGGCAAACAAAAAGGTGGGTGGCAATGCGATCTGCATCCATCGCTGAGCCCTGGTACTCGCCCACGAATTCTGAACCGACTTCTTCAACTAAGGCTTCACGCGCAAACGCTTGGGCATCAAGAAGTAGGGGATCAGGTTTGATCTCTGCGGGGGTACGAGGGGTTATCACTCGCCGATTCTCGCGCACTCGGAGCCGGGAACGAACCCCCGGGGCCAAGAAGGGCCCAAACCCATAGGCTCGGGACGTGCCGAACAACTCGCAAGGTGAAGTTCCTCATGAACATTAGTTTTGATCTGGCAATCGCGGCAACAACATTCTTTGTCATTTTCTTAGCTGAGCTTCCCGATAAAAGCTTCATCGCCTCGTTAGTTTTGGCAACTCGCTTTCGTCACTTATACGTCTGGATCGGCGTAAGCGCCGCCTTCTTCATCCAATGCTTGATCGCAGTGACGGCTGGCGGCTTTATCGCGCTACTTCCTCAAGCTCCAGTACTTGCTGTGACCGGCGCGTTCTTTGCCATTGGCGCGATCGTGCTGATCCGCGGCGGTTTGAAGTCGCGAGCAGAAGAAGCCGCAGAAGAAGCTGCTGAAGAGTCAGACGTACTTTCGAAGGTCGGCGACCAGCCCGTTGAATCTGCACGAAAAATTATCCTGACCAGTTTCGTGGTGATCTTCGCTGCTGAATGGGGTGACCTCACCCAGATTTTTGCTGCAGCACAAGCCGCAAAGACAGGTCAACCATTCACGGTGTTCATTGGCGCTTGGCTGGGGCTCATCACCGTTGCCGGCTTAGCCGTTGTGCTTGGGCGTTGGCTACAAAAACGCATACCGCTTTCACGCGTGCGCATTGCATCAGGAATCGTGCTGTTGGTGTTGGCCGGGTGGACTGCCAGTGAATTTGTTCAGGCGCTCTAGCAAAACCTTTGAATAGCTGAAAGCTAGATGTCTAGATCGTTGGCCACGGCGCGTAACACCGCTGCAGTTTTTTGTGCCATCGCGTCAGGTGGGTATTTACCGCGCTGCAACTGAGTAGCTACCCCATCAAGCAATTTGATGAGATCTTCCATGATGGCGGCAAGGTCGTCAGCGGGTTTGCGGCTGCTCTTGACCACCGATGGCGTCGGTCCAATGATCTTGACTGACAGCGCCTGCTTGCCACGCTTGCCATCAACAATGCCGAATTCAATCTTGGTACCTTGCTTGAGGGCCGTGACACCTGCGGGCAGGGTCGACACATGCACGAACACGTCTTCACCCTCATCGGATGAAACAAATCCGAATCCTTTTTCCGCGTCGTACCACTTCACAGTTCCCGTAGGCATGCAACAAGGGTACTCAGCGTCCCCTAAGCAGGCCTCTCGTGGGTGACTTAGGCCACCGGTGTCATAGTAATTAGGCCCCAAACCTGCAAGGTCAGATCAGATAACCGACCGATCCCAGGGATGGGCACTTCAACATCCTCAAACACTGCAGTGCCCCGCACTTCTAGAACCATTTCAGCCTCGGTGAACTCCTGCGGACGCAGTTCAAGCTCTAAGTCCACCGCTACCCGTCCTGAAGTAGCCACACCGCCCACGAGCAGCGGATCAACACCTGCGGGTCCAGAACCGACAAACAGCAGTTCTTTGGCGCCATAGCTCGAAAGGAAAGCTCCCAAGCCCAGATCCAACAGGAAGCCGCCGGACTTCACTCGATCAAGACCAATGGTCATCGTGAGCACGGCCCCGGCCGAATCAATTGTGAGGTCTGTCGAATCAATCGGTGCTTTCAACGTAAGCGTCTTGCCCTTGACCTCAGACGTTAATTCCAAGATCACTGCAACCCCAGTCTTGGTCCAAGCTCCAGCTGTGATCACCTGCTGACCCTATGTACTTCGCGG
>WLNQ01000080.1 GCA_009699705.1 Actinomycetota bacterium
AAAAGTTTGGATTCGTGGTGGCCATGGCGCCGCCCTACGCCAAGCTAATGCCTTGGACCTCAGTCCTTTTGACGATGTCGAAATCGATATTTCGGCGGTTTCCGTTGATGCACTCGTGACACATATCTGCGCTGCTGGCGATGGAGTGACCGTGCTTGCGCCTGAAGAAATACGTCAGCTTGTACGTGAATCCCTCACCTCAATAATGCGCGCCCACGAGGATGTGAAATGAGTACTTCGGGTCCACGACTTTCGCGCCTCATGACCATGGTTCCGTGGTTGCTGGCGCACGATGGTGTCACGATCGATACGGCGGCAGCCCACTTCGGTATTTCCGCCGAGCAATGTGAAAAAGACTTGTGGCTATTAGTTGTTTGCGGGCTTCCTGGGCATATGCCTGATCAGCTAGTGGATATTCAGTTCTGGGATGACGGGCGAATCCATGTCGTGGATCCGCAGACTTTGGATCGACCATTGCGATTATCCGGTGACGAAGTGATGTCACTTATCGTGGCCCTACGTCTCTTGGTGCAGGTTCCCGGATCACATGACCGAGCAACCTTGATCACTTTGATTGAGCGCCTTGAGTCAAGTCTGGACTCGGCCATGACATCAGCTGCCATGGTTGTAGATGTCGGTGTTTCAAATACAACCACGCTGGTTATCGAGGAAGCACTACGCGAGAATCGAAAGCTTTCGATTATTTACGCTGCCGGCACCGACGACCTGGTCACGGATCGACTAGTGCAGCCCCTTGGCGTGATCACCACGGGGGGTCACACCTACCTGGAAGGGTTTTGTGAGCGGGCAGACGCAATTCGCACCTTTAGAATTGATCGAATAATTGCGGTCAGCCTTGCCGAGCCAATGCCACTGAAGCGACAGATTCCTGGATCCGTCTCTAAAGAAACCACGGCCTCGGTCAGATTAAGAGCCCACGCTCGTTGGGCCATAGACATCTACCCCTTTACCGACGTGCTGGAAGCGGCTGATGGGACAATTGAGGCGCAATTAGCCTTCAGGGATCCCCACTGGCTGGTTCATGTCGTGTTGTCTATGAAGGGTGATCTTCAAGTAGTGGCTCCCTTGGAGGCGCGCAAATGGGTGGCGGATGCAGCAGCCGCAGCATCTAGGTCGTATTCTTAAGTTCTCTCAAGCGAAGGAACCATGAATGTTCAAGAATTTCGGTGGCACCGAGGTACTGATCATTGTGCTCATCATTGCTCTGCTCTTTGGAGCAAAGCGTCTTCCTGACGCCGCTCGAGGTTTAGGTCGCTCACTTCGTATCTTTAAGGCAGAAACAAAAGGCCTAATTGATGGCGACTCGACCGTTAACGCAGAGCCTGCTAAAAAAGATGCAGAGGCTGCTAAAAAGACCACGGACGAGTAGTCGACCCAGTGCCAGATAAGAACCGTACAGCGGCGATGCCGCTTACGGATCACCTTCGTGAGTTGCGCTCGCGGTTGGTGAAATCGGCAATTGCCATCGTCATCGGCATGGTGATTGGCTGGATTTTCTACACCCAGATATTCGACTGGATAAGTGCGCCTTTTAACGATGTCGTAGCTCAGGCCCGCGCTGATGGCCGCACCATTACGTTGGCCCTCACTGGCGTTGCTGATCCATTTGTACTTCAGATGCAAGTTGCTGCTGTAGCTGGCCTCGTTTTAAGTTGCCCAATTTGGCTTTATCAGCTTTGGCGTTTCATCACGCCTGGCCTACACAACCACGAGAAACGTTGGGCACTGGGTTTTGTTCTCGTGGCCACGCCGCTCTTTGGCGCCGGCATTTATATGGCGTATACCGTGCTACCCGTTGGCCTTAATCTCCTTTTTGGATTCACTCCAGATGGGGTCGCGAACATCGTTGGCGTGGATCGGTATCTTTCCTTTTTCTTACGCATGATCATGGTCTTCGCAATTGGGTTCATCGCGCCACTTGTACTTATCGGCATGAACATGGCTGGGGTACTCACTGGAAAACGATTATTGTCGTGGTGGCGATGGATCATCATGATCATTTTCGTATTTTCGGCTATCGCAACCCCCACCGGCGACCCGATCAATATGGCTTTGCTCGCGGTGCCAATTCTTTTGCTGGTCACGGTAGCGATCGTTTTTTCACTCTTGAACGACAGACGTCGCGCCCGTAAGCGTAAGGGTGACCTTGACTATGCCACTCTTGACGATGATCAACTCTCACCTTTGTCGTTAACCGAAGATGAGTAGTCCCTCTGAGAAATATGCGGCATCACGTCAGCGCGCACAGTCTCCCCAGGTTCAGGCATTTGCCAGTAAATTCCCCTTTGGTCTAGATGAATTCCAACTGACCGCTTGTCGCAGTCTTGAAAGCGGGAAAAGTGTTCTCGTTGCAGCGCCGACCGGTTCCGGCAAAACAGTGGTGGGTGAGTTCGCGGTATTTCTCGCGTTAGAAGCGGGAAGAAAATGCTTCTTTACGACACCCATCAAAGCCTTGTCGAATCAGAAATACCACGACCTAGTTGCACATTTTGGACCGGAAAATATTGGGTTGCTCACTGGTGACACTTCGATAAACAGCGAAGCCTCTGTCGTGGTGATGACCACAGAGGTGTTGCGAAACATGCTTTATGCCGAATCAAGCACTCTTAACGATCTTTCTTATGTCGTCATGGATGAAGTCCACTACTTGGCTGACAGGTTTAGAGGTGCAGTTTGGGAAGAGGTGATGATCCATCTGCCTGCAACGGTCAGTATTGCTGCACTCTCAGCAACAGTCAGCAACGCGGAGGAATTCGGCGCCTGGCTTGCCACAGTGCGCGGAGAAACGGACATCATCGTTGAAGAGCATCGACCCGTTCCGCTCTGGCAACACGTGATGGCTGGGACGCGCTTATATGACCTTTTTGTGGATGACAATCAACAAATAGTGAATCCTGAATTGGAAAGCCTAGCCAGAGATGCCTCACGCAGGCAAAGTCGTGATGCGAAAAACCATCGTCGAAGAAATGCACTCACGCCCTATCGCAGCGATGTTGTTCGTAAGCTAGAAGAGAATGAACTCCTCCCTGCTATCTATTTTCTTTTTAGTAGGAATGGCTGCAATGACGCAGTGCAGCAGGTGTTGCACTCAGGTTTGCGTTTGAACTCAAAGCAAGAACGAGTCGATGTACGCGAGTATGCACTCGAGGCGACGCGACACTTACCAGATGAAGATCTGCTCGCCCTTGGATTCGATGACTGGATGGACGGAATCGAGCGAGGTATTGCAGCTCACCATGCCGGACTCCTGCCCATTTTTAAAGAAGTTGTTGAATATCTCTTTCAGCGCGGGCTCATCAAGGTGGTATTTGCAACAGAGACTCTGGCTCTGGGAATTAATATGCCAGCACGCTCTGTCGTTTTGGAGAAACTATCCAAATGGAATGGTGAATCGCACGTTGATCTCACGCCTGGCGAATACACCCAACTCACCGGGCGCGCGGGCCGTCGGGGAATCGATATTGAAGGACACGGAGTTGTCCTATGGCAAGAAGGACTTGATCCACGAGCAGTGGCCGGACTGGCATCGACGCGCACGTACCCGTTGCGTTCCTCCTTCACACCCTCGTACAACATGGCAGTCAATCTGGTGGCACGCCTTGGCCGGCATACCGCACGTGAGGTTCTTGAAACATCTTTCGCGCAGTTCCAAGCCGATCGCTCAGTCGTCGGTTTGGCGACCCAGATTCGTAAACTCGAAGAGGGTCTTTCTGGTTATCAAGATGCCATGGCCTGTCATCTTGGTGACTTTGTCGAATACTCCTCGCTTCGCGAACAAATCTCACGTCGAGAAAAAGACCTCACCCGCACTGCTGCTGCCCAGCGTCGCGAGGTTGCCACAGACACGCTTCGGGCTCTTAAGCCAGGTGACGTAATCATCATTCCTGCTGGCAAGCGAGCAGGTCCAGCCGTGGTGCTCGACACCGGTTTTGGTGGTGATGAGACCGATCCTCGTCCGTTGGTCTTGACCACAGATCGTCAGGTTCGTCGCATTTCAAGTCTTGAAGTGAACGCCAACCTTGAAGTGCTTGGTCGGATACGCATACCAAAGAGTTTTTCGGCCCGCAATCCACAGGCACGACGCGAACTTGTTTCAGCTTTGCGCGAGCTTGCAGGTGATCAAACATCTGGGCGCAAGGGCAAGCCCGTGCAAACTGAAGACGAACTCGTGAGTTCCCTACGCGCACAAATGCGTCAGCACCCTTGCCATGGCTGTAACGAAAGAGAACAGCATGCAAGGTGGGCAGAGCGGTACCACCGCGCTCAACGTGAAATTCACGACCTTGAACAGCGAGTTGAAGGTCGAACAAACTCCATCGCCCGCCATTTTGATCGAGTCTGCGAAGTGTTAAATGAATTGGGTTATCTGACGAGTGCTGGCGATGACGCGAAGGTCACGCCTGAAGGCCAATTACTCATGCGTTTATACACCGAAGCAGATCTCCTCACTGCTTTGTGTCTTCAACAGGGCACTTGGGAGTCTTTATCAGCTCCCGAACTAGCAGCAGTCTGCTCATGTCTGGTGTTCGAGTCACGATCCAATGACGATGAGCCGCCCAAAGTTCCACACGGTGCAATCCGTGAAGCTCTCGAAGTGATGCGCGATATGTGGTTTGACATACACGGCATCGAATCCAGGCACCAAGTCAACGCGACAAAAACTCTCGACGCAGGTTTCATGTGGGCGATGTACCGCTGGAGCCAAGGCGACTCACTGTATTCAGTCTTGTCTCGTGAAGATCTCACCGCAGGAGATTTCGTTCGTTGGTCGCGGCAAGTGATTGATCTACTCGGGCAGATAGCTCAAGCTGTTCCGCCTGAGAATGAGCTCAGAGCTACCGCGATGGCCGCGGCTGACCTCGTAAACCGCGGAGTTGTTGCATCAGTGGCGCAGCTGTAAATCACATCCACTGAGGTACGTGCCGCTCAATGCCCCAAGCGGCGACCAGATCGTCTCGGCGAGCAACATCAGTTGGCTTTGTGGGTAAACCTGGATCAATCTCAATGTCCAGATCACTAACTGCGGTTGCCACTTTCTTTGCCACATGAAGTGCAGCTTCATGGTTCAGTAGGAGCGCTGCGAACCGAGGAGTCATAGGTTTAACTGGCTCAAGTTGTGCTGCCTGCAGCACACCACCTAAATCTCCGAAAGCGTTGATCATTGCGGCCGAAGTTTTTTCACCGATGCCCGGCACCCCAGGTATGCCGTCGGAGGGATCACCGCGCATGATCGCGAAATCAACATATTGAGAAGGGTGAATTCCGTATCGACCAATGACTCCTTGCTCGTTGAGTAATGGCCACTTCTGCATGCCACCATTAATGGCCAATAACAGCTGCGTGTGTGAGGCATCGTTGACTACTTGCACTAGATCGCGATCACCTGAAACCACGATGACTGGTTCATGAATTTGATTTGCAAGCGAAGCAGCAACGTCGTCCGCTTCATAATCTGCACGACCGATGCGCGCGACTCCACAGGCGTCAAGCAGTTCCGCCAGCGCTTCTACTTGCGCTCCCAGTGTGTCCGGCTCATCTTCAATCCAGTCACCTTGGTCAGTTGTCTCCAACACCCGGTGAGTTTTATACGAGGGCATCAGCTCCACCCGCCATTGCGGACGCCAATTGGTGTCCCAGCAGGCGACCAGCCCGCTGGGCGAGTAGGTGTGGTGCAGAGCGTCGACCATAGAGAGAAATCCTCGAAGAGCCTGGTGCGGCCGACCATCCGGGGCTGTCATCGAATCTGGCAGTGCGTAGAAAGATCGGTAATAAAGCGAGGCGCTGTCGAGCAACAGAACGGGACCGGTGGACATGAGCCAATGATCTCAGAAGTCGAGCATCACTTGGAACCCCGATGCCTTAGATTAGGAAGGTGAATAGCGCATTTGGGCCAGCGGACTTTATTAGTCGAATGACCAAAGTGAAAGGGGCTGCCACCGCGCAGGGTTTTGATGCTGTATTAGTCACTCCTGGCTCTGACCTTCGCTACCTAACGGGATACGCAGCAAAGGCGCTTGAACGGCTCACCTGCCTCGTTATTCCCGCGCAAGGTGACGCATTCATCGTCGTACCTAATCTGGAAGTTCTGGCCGCAATGGCAAGTCCCATCGCCGAACTTGGAATGCCTGTCATCGGCTGCGATGAACACCAAGATCCCTACGCCCGGGTGGCTGAGTTACTTCCTGGGGCCGTTTCAATTGCCGTTGACGATCACATGTGGGCATCGAAAGTTTTGCGACTGAAGGCTGCCATGCCACAGGTGACTCAACACTTGGCCGGTGGGCTCATCGAACCTATCCGCATGCGCAAAGATGCTCGAGAAATTGATGCGCTTCGCCGGGCCGGTGCCGCCATTGATCGGGTTCATGCTCAAGTGCCCGGGCTCCTGCGTGCTGGCCGCACCGAACGCGAAGTTGGTCGCGATATTGCTGAACTAATTATCAGCGAAGGACACGTGAGTGTTGATTTCATCATCGTTGCAGCCGGTGCCAATGGTGCTAGTCCACATCATGAGGTCTCTGACTACGTCATCGCTGTTGGCGACCCAGTGGTTGTAGATATCGGGGGTACCATGCCTGATGGTTATTGCAGTGACTGCACCCGAATGTATGCCGTTGGGGATCCAGGTCAGGAGTACCTCACTAAATACGATGTGTTGTTCGATGCTCAAAAGCAATCCCGCGAAGTTGCTCGACCAGGAGTGAGCGCAGGCAGGATCGATGCCGCCGCTCGCACTCATCTAGACCAGCATGGATTGGGCGAGCAGTTCATCCATCGAACCGGGCACGGCATTGGGATGGAAACTCACGAAGAGCCCTACATCTTCCAAGGTAATCCGTTCCTGTTGGAGGCTGGTATGGCTTTTAGTATCGAGCCTGGTTTCTACGACGAGGGTCGATTTGGGGCGCGCATTGAAGACATCGTGGTGTGCACTGAGGACGGTATCGAATCCATGAATAACCAGCCACATGAACTCGTAGTAATCGATTAGTAGGTCTCGTAATTGTGATTGTGAAGCCGTGTCGTTAGCTGCGCAGTGGCGTTGGGTAGTTGCACCACTGAGTGGAGTTCTCATGTGGACGGCATTCGCACCGTTTGCATGGGGATGGTCGGCATTCCTAGCTGTGTGTGGCCTACTCGCAGTGCTCATCGGCTGCTCTGTGCGACGGGCATTTATCTACGGGGCACTGAGCGGTTTCGTTTTTTTCTCGATGCTCTTGTTTTGGCTCACGATTGTTGGGGCGGATGCTTGGCTGCTTTTGTCGGTGGTGTGCGCAGTTTCCTTTGGCTTCATGGGCGTAGGGATCGCACTCGTCACTCGGTTTCGCTGGTGGCCACTCATCGTGCCTGGAATGTGGATAGCACAGGAGTGGGTACGAGGTTCGTGGCCTTTTGGTGGGTTTCCTTGGGGCAGCCTTGCGTTCTCTCAGGTAGATACTTCGTTTGGTCGCATGTCCGTCGTTTTAGGGGTGCTGGGTGCCGGTGGTTGGCTTGTCCTTGGTGCCAGTGCGACTGTTGAAGCAGTACGCGCGCTGTATTCATTGAACATCCGTCAGTCAGGATCCTGGTTCGTATTGGCCTTACTCACCATCGTCGGTCCGTTTTTGATCCAGCCGCCCACTCAAGGTGATCGTGTCGGGGGAGTGGCGTCAGCGAATATCGGCATCGTGCAAGGTGGTACACCTGAAACCGGCCTAGGTGCCTTTGATGTGCGTCGCGCAGTTCTCGACAATCACGTTCGCGAAACCATGAAGTTGGCGATCAACATCGCACATGGCACTCAAGCAAAGCCGGTTTTCGTGCTGTGGCCGGAGAATTCTTCTGACCTTGATCCATATCTGGATACTGCAGCACAGGCAGCTATCGGTGTTGCAGTGCGAACACTGAACGTGCCCGTGATCGTTGGTGCAGTAGTGAACAATCCTGTCGATCCCAACACTGTTCTTAACCAAGGTATTTTGTGGAATCCCGCCACAGGTGCCGGCCAGCAATACAGTAAGACGCACCCGGTGCCATTTGGTGAATACATACCTTTTCGATCATTGCTCGCTCCTCTCATTGATCGGTTTGACCGCATCGGACGAGACTTCGCTGCCGGGACGACTACCGGTATTTTCAA
>WLNQ01000081.1 GCA_009699705.1 Actinomycetota bacterium
AGTTCCAGATACTTGCCCTTCGCTGGCGCACTCAAGGCAATATCTGCACCGATTGGCACGTCACCTGACACCCACACGGTGATCTTGTTGCCGTTTTTCTTCACCAGGCAATCTGCCATCGCATCCATAACCCTGCTGCGCAATAGCGGACCACATGTAACAACAATGCTCGCCTTTTGGCCTGCATTCGTCTTGAGCACCTTGTTCACGATGATGTTGTTGCCAGCATGCAACTTGGCGGGAGCCTTCCAGTTGATAACAACTTGTGGGATTCCAATTGCAACAACTGTTTCGACAGTCAGAATCTTTCCATCCCTGTCTTTGATCACCACAGTGATGTTTTCTTCACCTATGTATTCAGG
The DNA here is from genome assembly GCA_009699705.1 of Actinomycetota bacterium. Classification (GTDB taxonomy): domain Bacteria; phylum Actinomycetota; class Actinomycetes; order S36-B12; family S36-B12; genus UBA11398. The sequence continues at coordinate 363 of WLNQ01000081.1, forward strand.
CTTTGGTGTGTACTGAAAAGTATCTTTATCGATAATTGCGACATCTCCGTGAGCTGGTGCTTTCACATCGCTGATCGTTGAGCCTTCAGGAACGCCTTGGATATCTTTAATTTCAATAACTACTGGCTTCCCTGGTTCATTAATCAACGGATTGCTTGGAGTTCCCGTTGATGGCGTAACAGTAGGCGCCAGGGTTGGCGTCGCGACTGGCTTAGTTTCGCCAGGGGGAACGAGTGCCTCTGCAGGAACACAGATTTCACGAGTGAAGTAGATGTGATCAAGGAAGTTGCCGACGCTTTTATTTCCTGAGGCTGTTGCGCCAGACTCAAAACCGAAACGCGTTGAAGTTTGCCCAGCAGGTACGACGTAGGAGCCAGTATGCAGAACCCAGCCTTGGGACAAGGTGTCGGTGAATTTGGCAACTGAGTAAGGTGCTGAATTCGCTGCGCCAATGTTCACACTCATGGCATCGCCAACTGACCCCGCTCCACGAGCGCGGTGGTAAAGCGACCATACGAGCTTTTGACCAGGAACCGTTGCTACCTCTTGGAATAGTTCGGAATCTTGGGTTGCATTCAGTTCGGCAAATTGTTGGCCTGATGGTGAAGTCACACTATTGAATCCACTTGACCAAATTTCGATCTTGCGGTCAGTTGCAGTGGTGGTCCAGCCCGGAACTTGTGAATCCAATAGTTGACGATATGAATTTGCTGGAATTGCAGGGTCTTCAAAACTTCCGTTGACCAATGCGGTGTCCGTGGACGTGCAACGTGTGGTTGCCGATGCAGAAGCAGTTGCACTCTGTGATGCGGTTGGGGAAGTAGAAGTAGAAGCAGTCGCTGTTGCGGTCGGAGTGGCGGATGATGAAGCATTCGGTGTGACTGATGACGATGCGGTTGGTGTGACCGACGCGGATGCGGTTGGTGTCACAGCAGGAATAGGTTGAGTATCTGTTGCAAGCCAAAGTTGGTATGACGGGAAACCAGAGAGTTTAGTTTGGACCAAAGTAATGGTTTTGATTGCCACTGTTGGCTTGAACCAGCCTGCAGCACCACTGGTGTCAATTGCATTACCGACCAATGTGGTGTTTGCGGAATTCCAAGTTGGCTGATCAGTGTTACCCGATTGGTAATTGAATGAACTCTGGAACCAGTTTGCGGTGCTGACTGCAGTGCCCGTTGCGTTAGTTGCTGTAACGGTTACCGATTCTGCATCGACATCTCCAAGTGCAAAGCCCCACGTGCCCACCGGAGTTGCAGCACTGAAGGTCAAGGTGGTGGTGCTGGAGTTCTTACCAGCAGAAAGACCATTGGAGAGATACGTCTTGCCACTTGATGTGCCGTAGGCCTGACCAAAAGGCGAAGAACCCGTCAAGGTCGCTGATACTGCAGTGGAAACTGTGCCATCCACCACGGTTCCAGAAATTGTTGGAAACGCAGTGCCGGCCACAGCTGCGGAAACCGTAGTGCCGCTCGCTGTCCACGTGGCATAAATGCCAGTTCCACCCGCTGCTTGTGAGGTGCTCACGAAGGCGGACGCACTAGCAATGACTGCAAGGCTGAAAGCGAGAGAGGACAGACGTTTCATTTGAAAATTTTAAGCGGGTGAACATTGGTCCGGCTACAAGATTTGTAACGTAATCCAGAGACAAGTAGATGTACTTAGGCCACATTTACCCCGCAGTGAGGGAGCGCGCAGGTGGCAAGCGAGAATCATCCTTGTGACCTTGACCGTGCCCACCGAAACCGATGTTTTGGTTATTGGGGCTGGCCCGGCCGGGGCGGCAGCAGCTGCTTGGGCTTCACGATTTGGCCTTGATGTGGTGTTGGCTGATGCCAAGTATTTCCCTAGAGATAAAACTTGTGGAGACGGGCTTACGCCCCGAGCGGTTGCCGAATTACAGCATTTAGGGCTGGGAGAGTGGCTGGCAACTCAGCCGAGAAACCTTGGACTTCGGGCAGCAGGCTTCAAACAAACGTTGCTTCTTCCTTGGCCAGGTGGCTCGCTGCCCGATTACGGATCCGCCGTTCCAAGAATGGAACTCGACGCGAAAATTCGCGAAGTTGCATTGGAGTCGGGTGCGATTGCTGCTGACGGATATCGGGCTGTCGATGTGGTTTCGGAAAATGGTCGAATCGTCGCGGTCACCTTTGAAGTGCGCGAAGACGGCAAAAAAGTAACAAAAGAAATTCGATGCAGACGCTTAGTGGTGGCTGACGGCGCGAAATCGCAATTGGGCAGAACCCTTGGACGTGCATGGCATAAAGACACGGCCTACGGAATTGCCGGACGGGCCTACATCGACAGTGGCCGATCTAAGGATCAGTGGATTTCCTCGCATCTTGAATTGCGCGGCGAAAAGAATGAAGTGCTTTCGGGTTACGGCTGGATTTTTCCGCTAGCTGACGGTGAAGTGAATATTGGTGTTGGCACCCTTGCTACGAACAAACGGCCGGCCGACATTAATTTGCGCTCGCTCACAGAGTTGTACACAGATCAACAACGGGATTTATGGGATCTCGAGGGTGATATCAAGAACTTTTCTTCGGCCTTACTGCCTATGGGCGGAGCCGTTAGCAATATCGCGGGCAAGAACTGGGTATTGATTGGTGATGCCGCTGGTTGCGTGAACCCCCTGAACGGTGAGGGGATTGACTACGGACTTGAAACAGGACACCTGGCTGCGCAACTCCTCGCTGAAACAGCCACTAATGCCAACGCCGATCTCACGCAGGTGTGGCCGACACAGCTCGTCGCAAAGTATGGAATCGCATTCTCGATCGCGCGTCGCATTGCGGGCTTACTCACAGTGCCGGGCTTCATCAAGACGTTTGGGCCGATCGGCATGCGCTCGACATTCTTAATGACGATAGCTCTTCGCGTGATGGGTAACTTGGTTACCGAGGCCGATAAGGACGCAACGGCCAAACTTTGGCGAAGTGCAGGTCGGGCCAGCATCAAACTTGATGATCGACCACCGTTTTCATAACGTATGGTTCTAGGTATGCGCACACGATTAATAGCTATCGGCTTCACGGCTACTGTTCTTGCTGGAGTTCTTACGGCTTGTGGTTCAGAAACTGTTGTAGTTCCAACCGCAATGCCGATGATGACCACTGCCTCACCGTCCGTGACCGCGAACACCCGAGCGGACGATATTGCATTCGCACAATTGATGATTGAGCATCATCAGCAAGCCATAGAGATGGCAAACATGGCATTGTCGCAAGCAGATTCGAATGAAGTGAAAGATCTCGCTGACCAAATCAGAGAAGCACAAGATCCAGAGATCAACACGATGCGCGAATGGCTCACTTCATGGGGTGCCCCTGAAGCTATGAACAATGACAATATGAGTGGCATGCATATGGATGGACTGGGAATGATGACCTCTGCCGACATGGAAACCCTGTCGGGCTTAAGTGGACCAGGTTTTGATCGGATGTGGTTGCAGATGATGATCCAGCATCACGAAGGCGCAATTTCAATGGCCAATGATGTACTGGCAACTACGACAGATGCTGGTGTGAAAACACTCGCACAGAGCATCATCGACGGTCAGAGCTCGGAGATCGCAACGATGAAAACCTTGCAAACAAACGGCGAGTAATTACAGTTCGAAATTGTCGCTTAAAATTGTTTCTTGCAATGACATTCGCAGCGGTGACATCCGAAGTATTGCAGGCGGCTCGTCCAGCAATTCCTGCATAGCGGGAATGAGATCAGAAAGTGCCGGCGCTTGCTGATGTTCCAGCTGCGCTTCGTCATTTGCAAAGACTTGGTATAGCCAGACCAAATTGTCACTATCGGGATCGATCGACAGGGTGTAGAGCTCAGTGCCCGGTTCTTCATCGAGACGATCAACATATTTATTCAACACATCAAGAAGTGCAGGGCGCATTCCCTGCTTGCAGGTGAGACGAACAAGTGCAGCAGTTCGCCCCGCGAGAAGAACCTGCACGGGCGGGGTCGCGTGGGTATTACCGGCCACAGTTCCTCCAGGGGTTGAAGAAGTGGTTACGCGTAGTTTTCGAGATACCAGGCATAAGTGGACGTGATTCCATCATGTAATGAAATCTTTGGTTGCCAACCCAAATCGTTTATTCGAGAGGTGTCGAGCAACTTACGAGGCATGCCGTCGGGCTTACTTGAATCCCATTCGATCTTGCCTTCGTAACCAACGACAGCAGCAACGGTCTCTGCTAGTTCCTTGATCGGCATGTCATCGCCAAGCCCTACGTTGATGGTTTCGTGCGAGTCATATTTGGTGAGCAACATTAGGCAGGCATCTGCGAGATCGTCTACGTGCAAGAACTCTCTGCGCGGTGTGCCAGTGCCCCACACAGTGACCGAAGGTGCACCTGAGAGTTTGGCTTCGTGGAACCGGCGGATGAATGCCGGCAGCACATGTGAACTCTGTAGATCGAAGTTGTCGCCAGGACCATACAGGTTTGTTGGCATGGCCGAAATCCAGTGCCGGTCATATTCGGTGCGATGCGCCTCGATGTAAAAGATGCCCGATATTTTGGCCATGGCGTAGGCCTGGTTCGTTGGCTCGAGTGGGCCGGTCATGAGTGAGGATTCACGGATCGGCTGAGTTGCAGCACGAGGGTAGATGCAAGACGAACCCAAGAACAGCAGTCGATCAATATCGATCGCATGTGCGGCATCCATGATGTTGGTCTGAATCAAGACATTGTCACGTAGGAATTCAACCGGGAACGTTGAGTTGGCCATGATGCCGCCGACCTTGGCTGCCGCATCAATCACGATGTCAGGCTTGGCCTCGCTGATGGCACTGAAAGTGGCATCACGATCACGAAGGTCAAGCTCCGAAGAGCGCCAACCAATAACTTCGCCTACGCCGGCAGTCTCAAGGGCCCGCACGATGGCAGATCCCACGAGTCCGTTATGTCCAGCGACGTAGACCTTGAGGTCGCCCCAGGCGAATTCAGGCAGCATTTGTTCATTCTGTCATAAGGCTGACTGACTTTTGATGCTCCATGAGTGGGCTCAGAGCGAAACAATGGAGGCATGCGCGTTATCACTGAAGAACAGTTGCCCGGAATCTTTTCAGCACTGCCCAAGAATCCGCGGGTGGTGGCATCTGGCAACTTCGCAACGCCACACACATTGCTGGGCGTTCTTGACCGTGAAGTGCCGGAATTTCGCCTACATATGTTGAATGCGCAAAAGGGCATACCTTCTCGTGCGGGCATCACCTATGAGACAGCCTTCGTTGGCCCGGGGATGCGCGGATACGAGCACCTGGATTACATCCCGTGCCGCCTGAGCTTGGTGCCCGTGCTCTTTCGGGACCATTACCAACCTGATGTCGTGCTGCTCCATACCTCTCGTAAGCGCTTTGACACGGTGAGTCTTGGTACCGAAGTCAATATTTTGCCGGCAGCGATTGAAGCTGCCAGAGCTCGCGGAGCGATTGTTATTGCGCAAGCAAATCCCCAAATGCCTTATACCTATGGCGATGCGCAGATCTACGAGAATGAAATTGATTACCTCGTCGAGGTCGATGAAGAATTACCGAACCACGTCACGGGGGAGATCAGTGATCTCTCCATGCAAATTGGTGATCGGATCGCATCGGTTGTGAATGACGGCTCAACTATGCAACTTGGCATCGGTGGGGTTCCCGACGCTGTTCTTGCAGGCTTGACCAAACATAAAGGCCTGCGCATCTGGACTGAAATGTTTAGTGATGGCGTATTGAATCTGCATAAGGCTGGAGCTTTGGATTCAGAAATCCCTTTAACTTCAAGTTTTATTTTCGGTTCGCGTGAGTTATACGACTGGGTTGACATGAATCGCTCGATCCGGATGATGCGTACCGAGCGAGTCAATGATCCAGGTGCTATTGCGCGCCAAGCACAAATGACAAGTGTCAACGCAGCGCTGCAAGTGGATCTCTTGGATCAAGCGAACGCGAGCAGAATGAATCACACGATCTTTAGTGGTTTTGGTGGGTCAACTGACTTCATCGTTGGGGCTTTGCATGCTCGAGGTGGCCGCAGCTTCATAGCTTTGCCAAGTTGGCATCCCAAGGCAGATGTATCAACAATCGTGCCAAAACTCACTGAGCCCGTCACCAGTTTCCAACACAGTGCCGTCGTCACCGAGAACGGCATGGCTGACGTTTTTGGACATTCCCAGAAGGAACAGGCCACCAACATCATCAACCACGCCGCTCATCCAAGTGTTCGCGACTTCCTGACGGACAAGGCAAAAGAGTTCGGGCTCATTTAGCCGTTAGGGTTCACTCATGCTTAAGCGCGGCAAGAAGACACCGTTACCTCCAGGCAAATACCGGATGGGTGGCAAGCACTTCAAGAACGACAAGGCATTCATCAAGACTGCCGTTGGAGATGTGCAGCGCTTGGAGAAGTACTGCGGACTCAATACCTCGTCCTCGTTGCTGGACTGGGGTTGCGGCGCTGGTCGTCTAGCCGTTGGTGTTAGCGAACACTTTGGCCAAATCCGTGACTATCACGGTGTTGATATTCAGGCAGAGCTCATTGATTGGGCCAATGAGAATTTGGCGGGCCCAGGTTTTCGCTTCACACATGTGAACGTCAGCAATGAGCGTTACAACCCAGACGGTTCACCTGAGCGCACCTTGGCTACTGATCCAGGCACGGTCGATGTCTTCTATGCCTATTCGGTGTTTTCCCACATGAATGACGAAGACACCCAGGCCTACTTGAAACTCATTGAAGAATCCTTGAGCACGCACGGCCGGGCTTTTATGACCTGCTTTGTTGAAGAAGATGTAGCTGGCTGGGAAGAAAACCCTGAGGGTTACGGACCATTGGACTGGAAAGGCCGCCTGCATTGCACGCGCTTTGCCCGCTGGCACTTCGAGGATCACGTGAATGCAGCTCGCCTTGCTGTCGATCGTTTTGAGTACGGGCAAGAGACTGACGGTCAGAGCCTGTACGTCTTGCGCAAGCGCTAATTACGCGAAGCAAGCCAATGCTCAATGCGGATGACTGCTGAATCTTTAATCACGTCTTGTGCGTGGTATCGCTCGTAGATCTCTTGGGCGTGCTCGACGCTGGTGATGTTGCATGCATCAAGGAGAAAAGTGATGTCATCAGCATCACGCGTACTTCGGTTGGCGTACAACTTCATTGCCAACAGCATGTCGATCGACGCAATCGAAATTGACACTCCACCGATGACTTCGACTTCTATCCATTCATCAAGCCCGACTAGTGGAATAAACCCTTTAGCTGCATCATTAATCCAGTCTTCGGGGAGCTCATATTTCTCGGCAAGTTCGGCAATGATCGAGTCAGCGGAGCCAAGCGGCAAGACAAGTGCGTCAATATCAACTGTCAAGCGTCGAGCAGGATTTAGGAGCGCAATTGCTGCCCCACCGACAACTCTGATGAAGCCTTGAATTCCGGCGTCATTCATGCGTGATGCAAGTTCATGCAGCAACTGTTTCGTTTGTTCTGGTGACATGTAAACAGTCATCACACGCTCGCAAAATTGACAGCGTCGACAAATACGCCATGTCGGGAAAACTGTGCAGGAGTACATAGGCGAGCTCGCTCTTGAAGTTGAGGTACCTGTTCGAGATCCCATGGATTTTCCAGGAAAAAACGAAGATCGTTCACCCAGAGTGGTTTTGGTAACTGCACTGACTCAAGTTTGTACTCAACAAGTCCAGCAATAAGGGCATCGAACCTTATGTCTCCGGTCGCATTGGGTGGCGTCAGACACAAAGCAACCCGTGTAGCTGGATCCGCGC
>WLNQ01000082.1 GCA_009699705.1 Actinomycetota bacterium
ATTGACAAGAAGTGGGGCGCTCCCACGATCACCAATGACGGCGTCACCATTGCTCGCGAGATCGAACTTGAAGATCCGTACGAGAACCTTGGCGCCCAGCTTGCCAAGGAAGTCGCCACCAAGACCAATGACGTCGCAGGCGACGGAACCACCACGGCAACTGTGCTTGCGCAGGCTATGGTCCGCGAAGGTTTGAAGCAGGTAGCTGCCGGAGCATCCCCAATGGACCTCAAGCGCGGCATCGACAAGGCCGTTAAAGCAGTGTCCGATGCGCTGCACGCGGCTTCACGCCCAGTCAACGGCAAGGAAGAAATTGCCAACGTTGCCACCGTGTCGAGCCAGGATCGTGAAATCGGCAATCTCATTGCAGACGCATTCGACAAGGTCGGCAAAGACGGCGTGATCTCGGTCGAAGAATCAAGCACAACTCAGGTTGAACTTGAATTCACCGAAGGCATGCAGTTCGACAAGGGCTACGTGTCCCAGTACATGGTCACTGACGCAGAGCGGATGGAAGCAGTCCTCGAAGACGCTCGTGTCCTAATCGTTCAGGGCAAGGTTTCCAGCGTTCAAGAATTGTTGCCATTGCTCGAAAAGGTCATGCAGACCGGCAAGCCATTGCTGATCATTGCTGAAGACGTTGAAGGCGAAGCGCTTTCAACTCTCGTGGTGAACCGCATCCGTGGCACTTTTGCTTCAGCTGCCGTTAAGGCTCCTGCATTCGGAGATCGCCGCAAGGCAATCTTGGAAGACATTGCAGTGCTCACCGGCGCTCAGGTTATTGCTCCCGAGGTTGGTCTCAAGCTTGATCAAGCTGGTCTTGAAGTTCTTGGATCAGCTCGTCGTATCGTCATCACCAAAGATGCAACCACCATCGTTGACGGTGGCGGCGATTCAACAGCAGTTGCAGACCGCATCGGTCAGCTTCGCCGTGAAATCGAAAGCGTTGATTCTGATTGGGATCGCGAAAAGCTTCAGGAACGTCTCGCCAAGCTCAGCGGTGGCGTCGTTGTGATCAAGGTCGGTGCACATACCGAAGTTGAACTCAAGGAAAAGAAGCACCGCATCGAAGACGCTGTTTCAGCAACTCGTGCAGCAATCGACGAAGGCATTGTCTCCGGCGGCGGCGCAGCACTCGTGCAGGCAGTCACCGTGCTCAAGGGCAACCTTGGACTTACGGGTGACGAAGCAACTGGCGTGAGCATCGTTGCTCGAGCTGGCTTAGAGCCTCTTCGCTGGATCGCTGAAAACGCAGGAGAACAGGGCTACGTCGTAGTTTCCAAGGTTCAGGAGCTGCCTTCAGGTCAGGGCTACAACGCAGCCACCGACACCTATGGCGATCTCATCGCTGACGGCGTGATTGACCCAGTCAAGGTGACTCGTTCAGCTCTTGTGAACGCAGCCTCGATCGCGGCCATGCTGTTGACCACAGAAGCACTTGTGGTTGAAAAGCGTGAAGATCAAGAAGAGTCAGCTGGACATGGCCACAGCCATGGTCCAGGTGGACATAACCACTAGAGATACCTCACTTTGAAGGCGGCTCCCTTAGGGGGAGTCGCCTTCAGTATTTCCGGGGCTGGTTTGGGGAGCGCTAGAGGCCGGTAGCCTTAGCCCATGACAGGCGGAGTAGCAGACAAGTTCGCGTATTTGGGTTTGACCTATGACGATGTGCTGCTCTTGCCAGCCGAGTCCGATGTGGTCCCGAGTGAGGTTGATACCACCTCTCGAGTCTCGCGAAATATCACGGTGAAGTTGCCGCTGATTTCAAGTGCGATGGACACGGTCACTGAAGCGCGGATGGCCATCTCGATGGCCCGCTTAGGTGGCGTTGGTGTGTTGCATCGAAACCTTTCCATCGATGAGCAGACTCTGCAGGTAGACATGGTCAAGCGCTCCGAAGCGGGCATGGTGAGTCATCCTGTTACCTGTTTACCCAACGACACTCTTGAAGACGTTGACCGACTCTGTGCACGCTTTCGCATTTCCGGTGTGCCAGTGGTCGATGCCCACGGCGTGCTCGTCGGCATCGTGACCAATCGCGACATGCGCTTCGAAGACGATATGTCGCGTCAAGTGCATGAAGTAATGACTAAGACTCCGTTGATCACCGCACCCGTTGGTATTTCTCCAGATGATGCACTTGAGATTCTTGCTTCGCACAAGGTCGAGAAATTGCCGTTGGTCGATGAAGCCGGACGCCTGCGTGGATTGTTCACTGTCAAAGATTTCGTCAAGACTGGCAAGTATCCAAATGCAACCAAGGATTCAATTGGTCGTTTGGTTGTTGGCGCAGCCGTTGGTGTTGGTGAAGATGCTGAGCGTCGCGCAAAGTCATTAATCGAAGCAGGGGTTGACTTCCTTGTAGTTGATACTGCACATGGTCATTCGCGCGCTGTCGCGGACATGGTTCGTTTGCTGAAAGGCCAAACGAGCATTGACATTATTGGTGGCAATGTTGCTACTCGTGAAGGTGCGCAAGCGCTGATTGATGCTGGCTGCGATGGCATCAAGGTCGGAGTTGGCCCGGGTTCAATCTGCACCACTCGTGTGGTTGCTGGAGTTGGGGTTCCACAGGTATCGGCAATTTATGAAGCTTCGCTTGCTGCTCGGCCCGCTGGCGTTCCAGTCATCGGTGATGGTGGCTTGCAGTACTCAGGCGATATTGCAAAGGCACTGGTTGCTGGCGCAGATGCTGTGATGCTCGGTTCACTTCTTGCCGGAACAGAAGAAGCCCCAGGAGATGTCGTCTTTATTGGTGGCAAGCAATTCAAGTCGTATCGCGGCATGGGTTCCCTTGGTGCAATGCAGTCGCGCGGAGAAGCGCGTTCCTACAGCAAGGATCGTTACTTCCAAGACGATGTACTCAGCGATGACAAGTTAGTTCCTGAAGGCATTGAAGGTTTAGTTCCTTATCGCGGACCGCTCACTGCTGTGGCTCACCAACTGGTTGGCGGTCTACGGGCAGCCATGGGCTATTCCGGCGCACAAAATGTTCCGGAACTCCATGCACGTGGTCGCTTTGTCCGCATCACTTCAGCAGGTCTTCGCGAATCCCATCCGCACGATGTGCAAATGACCATCGAAGCTCCGAACTACACAGGTCGATAGGAAACCCAATGGACACCATTGAGATTGGCGGGACTAAGCGCGCCCGCCGCGGCTACACCTTTGACGAGGTCGCCATCGCACCAAGTCGTCGAACTCGCGATCCCCAAGGCGTTTCAACGAGTTGGAACATCGACGCGTATCCATTCAAGTTGCCGTTCATTGCAGCGCCGATGGATTCAATCGTTTCGCCGCAATCTGCTCAGGTCCTTAGTGAGCTTGGAATGCTGGCAACCCTCAATGTTGAAGGTCTGTGGGGTCGCTACGAAGACCCGACAGCATTGCTCGCAGAAATTGCATCGATGCCCGTTGACAGGGCGACCCAGCGTTTGCAAGAAATTTATGCGGCTGCACCAGTGAACCCTGATCTTGTCGTTCAGCGCATCGCCGAACTCAAGAATGCAGGAATCACGGTGGCGGTTGCAGTGAGCCCACAGGCCACGGCCGTATTGGCGCCTGTGGTGGCCAAGGCTGGCGCAGACCTCGTGGTGATCCGTGGAACAACAGTTTCAGCCGAACATGTCACTGCTGCTGGTGAACCGTTGAACCTGAAGCAATTTATTTACGATCTTGACGCTCCCGTGATCGTTGGCGGGTGTGCCACCTATCAAGCTGCCTTGCACTTGATGCGTACCGGCGCTGCTGGCGTGCTTGTTGGTTTTGGTGGCACTTCAGACTCAACGAGTTCCGATGTTTTGGGTGTGCGGGTTCCGATGGCAAGTGCGATCGCTGACGTTGCTGCTGCACGCCGCGATTACCTTGACGAGTCAGGTGGCCGTTACGTACACGTCATCGCTGACGGTGGACTAGGCCGAAGCGGTGACATCGTCAAAGCCTTTGCCTGTGGCGCAGACGCAGCGATGCTTGGATCCGTTCTTGCTCGCGCAACTGACGCTCCAGGAAACGGTGCACATTGGGGCGCAGAGGCTTGGCATCCCCACCTTCCTCGAGGCAAGCGCAACACCTTGGAGCAGTCAGGCACCTTCGCTGAAGTGCTCCATGGTCCATCGGTTCAAGCTGATGGCACGATGAACATTGCCGGTGCACTGCGTAAAGCCATGGCAACAACTGGCTATAGCGATCTCAAAGAATTCCAGCGCGTTGAAATGGTTATTGGTTAATCACGCGGATGACTGAAATTGAACTCGAGCCGTTGGCTGCACCGAAGACGCACCTTTGGTGGGCTGTTGTTGCCACGGCACTGTGTTTCTTTCCGTTTGGAATCGTTGCGCTGATTTTTGCCATCCGCACTATTTCTGCAGTTGATCGCGGCGATCTGGCCGCAGCCCAAGAGTCGAGCTTGCGTGCCCGGCGTTGGCTCAAGATCACGATCATCGTGGGCTTGGTCGTCAATGGTTTATTGCTAGTCATCTTTGGCTTTATGGGTGCGTTCAGTACCTGATTTTTTCGTCCCTTCAAGGTTAGGTTTTCTAGGTGAGTTCACAGCCAACAGTGCTCGTCGTTGACTTCGGCGCGCAATATGCGCAACTCATTGCTCGCCGAGTGCGTGAAGCAAAGGTGTATTCAGAAGTCGTGCCGCACACCATTAGTGCTTCGGATGTGCAAGCGAAAAACCCAGTCGCGATCGTTTTGAGCGGTGGCCCATCGTCGGTGTATGACCAAGGTGCGCCAACCCTTGATCCAGCAATTCTTGAGCTTGGTATTCCGGTGTTCGGTATTTGCTACGGCTTCCAAGCAATGGCACAAGCCCTTGGTGGCACGGTTGCCAACACAGGAGGGCGTGAATACGGGCGCACACCGCTCGTGGTGGCTTCCCCGGGGCGCCTTTACGAAGGCATTCCAGCTGAGCATCAGGTTTGGATGTCTCATGGTGACGGTGTGAGCGTTGCGCCCGAGGGTTTCACGATTTCAGCGAGCACTCCTGGTGCGCCGGTTGCTGCTTTTGAAAATCTTGAGCGCAAGATGGCAGGCGTTCAATATCACCCAGAGGTCTTACATAGCGAGCATGGCCAAAGCCTGCTTGTGAACTTCCTTCGCAATATTGCAGGTCTTGAGCCAACTTGGACTATGTCGAGCGTTATCGACGAACAAGTTGCAATCATTCGTGAAAAAGTTGGAACCGGGCGCGTGATCTGCGGACTTTCTGGTGGTGTTGATTCAGCTGTTGCCGCAGCGCTGGTGCACAAAGCGGTTGGCGATCAACTCACCTGCGTGTTTGTCGACCATGGCTTGCTTCGCAAGGGTGAAGCAGAGCAGGTTGAAAAAGATTACGTTGCAGCAACGGGTATCAAGCTCATTGTTGTCGATGCCAAAGAGCAGTTCTTGCGTCATCTTGCTGGTGTAATTGATCCTGAGCAGAAGCGAAAGATCATCGGCCGCGAATTCATCCGTGTCTTTGAAGCTGCCGAACGCGGTGTCATTGAAGAAGCTGGTGCCTCAGGCGAAAAGGTTGAATGGCTCGTTCAAGGCACGCTTTACCCCGATGTGGTTGAGTCTGGTGGTGGAACCGGAACGGCAAACATTAAGAGTCATCACAATGTTGGTGGTCTTCCGGATGATCTGCAATTCAAACTTATTGAGCCGCTTCGTTCTTTATTCAAGGATGAAGTTCGACAGGTGGGCTTGGATCTGGGGCTGCCGCCAGAAATCGTTTGGCGCCATCCCTTCCCAGGCCCTGGTTTAGCAATTCGCATTGTTGGCGCTATCGATGAGAATCGTCTTGAGATCTTGCGGGATGCTGATGCGATTGCGCGCGAAGAGCTCACTGCTGCCGGACTAGATCGAGATGTGTGGCAATTCCCAGTCGTGTTGCTTGCTGACGTTCGCTCAGTTGGCGTGCAAGGGGATGGGCGCACGTACGGTCACCCAATCGTGTTGCGCCCGGTTTCTAGCGAAGATGCGATGACTGCTGACTGGTCTCGGTTGCCTTATGAAGTGCTTGAGCGGATTTCCACTCGCATTACCAATGAAGTGCGGGATGTGAACCGAGTGGTGCTGGACATCACGAGCAAGCCACCGGGCACGATTGAGTGGGAGTAAGTCTTTCGCGCAAGTGAAAGTGTGGTTCGAGAATTAAGGCATCACGGAACGTAGGAACATTTCGGCGAGATGCCCTTCTGGAAAGCCAGCACGTTCAGCTGTGGCTGTAAGCCAGCCGCGAATGAACCCAGGTAGATCTTCCATGTGGCTGGTCTGACTCTCATGGGCGCGTAACGCAGCGATCTTTTGATCGAAGAAGTCAGTCACATCGACGAAGTGGTCAGCATTTGGATGTCCCATCACCCAAACTTCTTTCACTGTCCAAGGTTCCAGACCTTCGTCGTCAAAGAGCGATGTGTGGGCGAACTGATTTCGGGCATCTGGGTAAATCGCAAAGATCGCTGCTTCACCGGCTGCGAGGTGATCTGGGTGGGAAGCAGGAATGCGAGCCCAATTGCGCTCAGGTGACTGAATGACCATGAGCTGGGGTTGCACTTGGCGAATGACGCGGCTGATGTCACGACGAAGCTCGTGGCTCACCATGAGTTCGCCATCCTTATAGCCAAGGAAGGTGACATCGGTGACACCTAGAGCTAACCCTGCAGCCCGCTGCTCGGCTTGGCGGATCTCTGGGATGTCAGATCGGGCCACGCTCGGGTCAAAACCACCAGCATCGCCAGAAGTGATGACGCAGTAACTCACCGCAACCCCAGCGGCAGTGAATCTGGCGATGGTTCCCCCAGCACCGAAATCAACGTCGTCTGGGTGGGCTGTGACTACGAGAACTCGCTCTACACCGTCGATCATGTCCGCCTCATCTACCGAAAGTGACCCCGATCACACTGATTAGGGTCAATTCACACCTGTCACATTCGCCACATCAGCAACTCTCGTGACACCATGTGTAGGTGCTTCCCCGCCACGGGCATTTTGCCCTGTTTAAACGACGACGCCTTCATGGCCGTCAAGGTTTATTTGCTGCGGTGATAGCAACCACGTTACTCGTGGCTACGAGCCCCTATGCGCAGGCTTCAGATTCTGGGTGGGCACCTTCGAATTGGACCGGTGTGGTCGGCGGGCCTCCTGTGCCCGGCACAGGTCTGCCGCCAGCAGCAACACCAGTCAATCCAACGACTGTTGGTCCGGTCGCTGACTTGGCGCCAACCTATGAAGGTCAAGCAACGTGTGACCCCGCTCCCAAGCCAGGTGCTATTCGTGCCAGCGACTTAATCAAGGCAACTTACGGCGCTACCCAAGAAGTGTGGATCTCGCGAGGCTGCGATGTTGGCGATCAAAGTGAGCACAAGGAAGGGCGAGCACTTGACTGGATGACCAATGTGCGAAAAGCGCAAGACCGCGCAAATGCTGAAACGTTTTTACAGTGGCTACTTGGTCCAGATGCCGCAGGTGTTTCATATGGCAACGCGATGCGTATGGGTGTTATGTACATCGGCTGGAACGACCGTATTTGGCGCGGCTATGACGTTGCGCGCGGTTGGACAGAACTCAAAGGTTGTTTCGCCAAAACCGATCCAGGCTCAGATACCACCTGCCATAGAAACCACATTCACATTTCTTTCACCTGGGATGGCGCGGCCGCAATCACATCGTTGTGGACAGGCAACCCGGTCACGGCTCCTTATTGCCCACGGGTTTCATCGGGTGCAACCACGAAATTTCCTGAAGCACGGGGCGAATTAGTCGCGACTCCAAACGTGCGAGTTCTTGATACGCGCGCAGGTGTGGGTGTCCTAGGTAGATGTCGCCTGCAACAGGATCGCTGGACAGGTGACTCGCATCGGTTGTTCCCTAGGGTCACCGGAGTTGGTGGCATACCAGTCGACAACGTTGGCTCTGTGCGAGTACGAGTTACGGCGCAAGGGTCTAACGCAAACGCCAAGGTGCGCTTGTGGTCGCCAGGGCAGAGCAACAGCCAGTCGCTTTTTGAAGTCGCAATGAATTCC
>WLNQ01000083.1 GCA_009699705.1 Actinomycetota bacterium
CCGCGGGATTCTTCGGCAGCTGCGATCGCAGTGAGTGGTTTACTAACGCTGGCACGCAATGAACCAAGCGCAGATGCGGCAAAGACCTATAACACTTATGCGCGCCTCACCCTTGGCACGCTGGCAACACCGGGCTGGTTGAACACCAACACAAGAAACCCTGGCATTTTGCTGCAGCAGAGTTTGAATGTTCCCGCTCTGGCTCGGGATGGAAGTTATGTGTGGGGGGACTACTACTTCCTCGAGGCGTTGGCCCAAATTGCTCAGAGTCTGCCTGCCCCTTCACCTTCGGCTAGTCCAAGTGGAACCCCTGCTCCGACCGGCTCCCCAGCCCCAACTCCAACAGTGAGCCCGACACCTGGTTCAACAGGAACGGTCAGTCCTTCAGCAACCCCCAAGCCAAGTCCCACCGACTAGTGCGACGATGGAGCCATGACTTCATCGCCGCAAGATCTTCCTGACGCCCAAGACGCCCCGCACCGGGTCACCGTCGTTGGCCCAGATGGCCAACCGATCGGCGAAGTTGTGCCCAGCGATCGCCAAGACGGCGATGAGGTTGTCGAACTCGTTTCTTCCCCTGCCAAAGTGATGCGTATCGGTTCGATGGTGAAGCAACTTTTAGACGAGGTAAAGAGTGCTCCTCTTGATGAGGCTGCTCGCGTGCGTCTTCGTGAAATCCACATTCAGTCACTCAACGAACTTGAAGGTGCTCTCGCTCCTGAACTCGTTGAAGAACTTCAGCGCTTGAGTGCACCCTTTGATGATCCCGCACCCAGTGAAGCTGAACTTCGCATTGCCCAAGCTCAACTTGTCGGTTGGCTTGAAGGCTTATTCCACGGAATTCAGGCCGCGCTTTACGCCCAGCAGATGACAGCTAAAGCGCAGTTTGATGAAATGCGCCGCCAAGCCATGATGCAAGGCGAATTACCTCCAGGCCAAGGTGGCCCAGGCGGACCGAGCACTGGGCAATATCTCTAGATCTCTAGGAAAACGCACCGCGCTTTCCTACCCAATGTCACAATGTGCGCATGTTGAACGATGCTTATTTCCAAGCCGTAATCACTGACGCTTCTCAACAATTTGCCGATCTCATCGAACATGGTGATCTTGATGCCGCTGTTTCAGCCTGCCCCGGTTGGACGTTCACAGAACTTGCGCAACACATGTGCGGGACCCAGCGCTGGGCTGCGCATGCTTTGATCACTGGTGAGCGTGGCGAGCATCCTGTGTCGCCCAGTGAACGAACTGCGCTCTTGACTTACTTCAATGAAGGTTCACATCTGTTAGTTGAGGCTTCGAAAGCCACTTACCCCGAGCGTCCAACATGGTCATTTGGACCAGAGCCTCGGATCGCCCGGTTTTGGTCACGTCGCCAAGCGCATGAAATCACGGTGCATCTTTGGGATGCGTATGACTCTCAGGAAAAGTCATACGAGGTGCCGTCGGAAATTGCCGTCGATGGCATCAACGAGATCGCTGAAGTCTTCTTCCCCATGCGTCTCAAGCGTGGCGATTTCGCGCCTCTGCCACAAAAACTTGTTTTGGCACCCCTTGAAAGCACCGCTCGAATTGAACTAGCCACGGATTCTGCGGGAACTGGCCCAACCATCACACTCAGCGGGAGTGCTTCGAACCTCCTCTTGCTGCTCTGGGGTAGGCAACAACTCAGCGCGGTTGATCTCCACGGGGATGCAACGCTTGCTCAAGAATTCCTCGCTCAAGGCGTGAGTCCCTAACTCAGAGTGGTCTCGCACTAAGATTTCCCTGTGATTGATCCCAATATCTTGCGTACCGACCCTGACCGCATCCGCGAATCTCAGCGTCGTCGTGGCGAGAGCGTTGAGGTGGTCGATCTTTTGATTGCAGCGGACATTGCCAAGCGCTCCTCAGCGCAGGAGTTTGATGATCTGCGCAATCAGCAAAAAGTGCTCGGTAAGCAGATGGGCCCTTTACAAGGTGCCTTGAAGAAGGCCACTGACGATGCGACCAAGGCGCAGGCTCAGTCTGAGGTCGACGCTCTTATGGAGCAGGCCACGATTTTGGCTGATGCAGTGAAGGCTGCCGATGCACACGCCGATGAAGTTGCCCGGACCGCCGACAAGCTTTGGCTCCAAATCAGCAACCTCGTCAACCTGGATTCACCCGTTGGCGGCGAGGCTGACTTCACGATTCTTGATGTTGTTGGCGAGCCACGCGACTTCACAAAAGAAGGCTTTGAGCCAAAAGATCATCTCGATATTGGCGAGCATCTTGACGCGATCGACACCGTGCGCGGAGCAAAAGTTTCCGGTTCACGCTTTTTCTACCTCAAAGGTATTGGCGCGCAACTTGAATTTGCATTACTGAATCTGGCAATGCAGCAGGCGGTGTCTAACGGATTCATCCCGATGATCACGCCAGCAATCGTGTTGCCGTCAGCAATGGAAGGCACTGGCTTCTTGGGTCAAGCTGCCGAGAATGTGTATCGCCTTGAAGAAGATGACGTGTATCTGGTGGGCACTAGCGAAGTTCCTCTTGCTGCCTACCATTCCGACGAGATCATCGACGTCAATCAACTGCCTATTCGTTACGCAGGCTGGAGCAGTTGTTTCCGGCGCGAGGCTGGCTCATACGGTAAAGACACTCGCGGAATCATTCGCGTGCATCAGTTCGACAAGGTCGAGATGTTTGTCTTCACCACTCCTGATCAAGCCGAAGCAGAACACCAACGCCTGCTGCAATGGGAGCGCGACTTCATCGAGGCTCTTGAAATTCCTTACCGCGTTATCGACGTCGCTACCGGTGACCTTGGATCAAGTGCTTCACGCAAATTCGATATTGAAGCTTGGATTCCGACTCAAGGTGCTTATCGAGAAATCACCAGCACTTCGAATACCAATGAATTTCAGGCTCGTCGCTTAAAGATTCGCATGCGCGATGGCGACAAAACTTCGCCACTGGCAACGCTGAATGGCACGTTGTGCGCGATGCCACGCATCATCGTCGCTATTTTCGAGAATCATCAGCAGGCTGACGGTTCTGTTCGTATTCCAAAAGCCTTGCAACCGTTCCTTGGTGGAAAGACTTCGTTCACCCCGCCTGCTTAATCTTTGAACCAACCTGAAGGAGAGACCGCAACGTGACTTCTTTCGACGCTGCCGCTTTGGACACGATCGAGTTCCCGCATCTGATTGCGATCGACATTGATGGCACTTTGATTCCTCAAGATGGCGTCGTTCGCCATCGCGTGATTCAAGCACTTGAAGCAGTGCAAGCAGCCGGAGTTACTGTGGTTCTTTCTACTGGCCGATCGCTGAGCACCACGAGCCCAATCGCACGAGCGGCGCATCTCAATGGCTGGCTGGTCTGTTCAAACGGCGCGATCCTGGCAACTGTTGAACCAGAAACCGTGATCGAAGCAGTGACATTCAAGCCCAAAGATTTCATCGACCAAATGTTGCCGCTGCTGCCGAATGCGATCTTCTCGGTTGAAGATCAGTGGGGAGTACTCAACACCAACGTAGCTTTCCGTGGCGGCCCGCTCGGTATGGCAGTGCGCGAGCTTCCACTGGAGTTGATTCGCGAACTTGATGCTGCTCGGCTCGTTATCCGCAGCGAGGAACACATGGAATCGGGATTAGGTCACATTGTGGAAGCGCTTGGACTACACGAAGTGCAGTTTGGGGTTGCCAAGGTTGCTTGGCTCGACATTGGTCCAAAGGATCTCAACAAGGCCTACATGCTGAAGCAACTCTGCACGCGCCTAGATTTAAATCCAGCTCGCTCTATTGCGATTGGCGACGGAGAGAATGATATTCGCATGCTGGAATGGGCCGGCCTGGGTGTTGCTATGGGTGATGCAAGTGATCACGTGAAGACGTTCGCCAATGCGCTTACCAATGCAGAGCCTGGCGTTGGCGTTGCTGAAGTGCTTGAGGCTGTTGCAAACGCCGCTAAGTAGCGCGATAGTTCTGTCATTCGTCTACCGATGGAGATGTCATGAAGTCACTCCGAACCATCGCACTTATCTCTGTGGGTGCCCTCGCCTTGATTGGCGTGACATTCAACTCGGCGCAAGCAACCACCTGTGCTGTCACCAAAAATCAGAACGGCACAATTAACGGCGTCTTGTGTGCCAATGGGCAGCCAAACGAGAAGGCGAAGAGTTATCTGCGAGCCGCAACACCGGCAATGATGAAGCTCACAGCTAAGCCATCTATCACCAAGATCAAGACAGCGATGTGTACCGATTCCACCACCTCGAAGGCCACAAGCCCGATGTTGGATAACGCGGTCACCTACCTGGCCGCCCAATTCAAGTGGGCCAAGTCAACAGTGAATCAGACTGACGCTCTCTTGGTGAATGGCAGTTACTGCAAGTAACCATGCATCGTGCCTGAGTCACTTATCCATCGGCGCGCAGCAACTGCGAAACTCTCTGTGCTGAGATTCCTAGGACTTCAGCAGCATCTTTCCCCGTCAGGCCCGCCGCTTGCACCAAATCTTGTGCCGCCTTACGTGACTTTTTTGCGACTCTTATCTGACGTAATTCAAGATCGACGATGGCTGCTCTGGCTGCCTTGACTTCCTTATCGAGCTTGATAGGCAGCACCGGGATGAGTTCCACTTCAAAGTCAGTGGCATCCAGTTCATGAAAAAGCGAAATCATATCAACGGCCATTTCCTTGGCCTCGCGCAAAGTTTTGCCTTGAGTTTTTCCAGTACCTTCAATCGAGACCACCCACCATTTTCCATCACGCAGGGCCTGCGCCGTGAACACTTCTTTCATTGCAGCCACCCCTTCGCTAAGCACGGAAATTGTTTGATTAACTCCCGAATCACACCGCTGGAAATTTCGTTATGACTTGCTGGAACGGGCACCCGATGGAGCCCACACCCACAGATCCACACTTGATGTCGCCCGCTGTCACGCAGAAGTGAACATCCAGCTTTTTCAAGTCGCGAGCGCACCTTCGCTGTCCGCATCGGTTTCATAAAGATATATCTAGTCCCCCTTGATAGCAAGATCAAGGGGGACTAGATATATCTGTGGATAACTTCAAGAGGCGTACTCTTTAAGCCGACAGCCCGTCTTTGAAAGCGTCATCAAGGGCTAAACGCCACTCGCGCATCGGTGTAAGTCCGGCAGCGGCCCAGGCGTCATGTCCCAAAACCGAATAAGCAGGACGCGGTGCCGGTCGCACAAATGCAGCTGAATCAGTTGGAAGCACACGCGCAGGATCAGCGCCCGCATCTTCAAAGACAGCTTGCGCAAATTCAAACCAGGAAGCAACACCAGAGTTGGTGCCATGGAAGGTTCCAGCCACTGGTTTGGCGTCAATTAAGGCGATGAGTTGATGCGCTAGATCGCGCGCGTAAGTTGGTTGACCAACCTGATCGGTGACGACAGAAACAGTGTCGCGCTCTGCCATCAACTTCAACATGGTCTTGGGAAAGTTATTGCCATTGATTCCGTAGAGCCAGGCCGTGCGCACGATGTAATGCGAATCCGGCAAGACGCGCTGCACAGCAATCTCGCCAGCAAGCTTGGTACGGCCATAGGCAGTTAGCGGCGCAGGCGAGTCAGTTTCTGAATATGGAGACATAGCGTCGCCAGCAAACACATAGTCGGTGGAAATCTGAACCATCCAAGCACCTATTTCAGCGCAGGCTAATGCGAGAAGTTCTGGTCCGACTCCATTTGCACGAAGCGCAGCAGGTTCGTTGGTTTCGGCATCATCTACTGCTGTCCACGCGGCGCAGTTGATTACTACCGTCGGTTCAAAAAGTGAAAAAGCCGTTGCAATTGAACCACTTTGCGTGATGTCGATCCCTGGGCGATCAACACCCATCACAGGCGTTCCACGAGAACCAAGAATAGAAACGAGTTCAGAACCCAACTGTCCTAACGAGCCGGTAAC
Source organism: Actinomycetota bacterium (assembly GCA_009699705.1). GTDB lineage: Bacteria > Actinomycetota > Actinomycetes > S36-B12 > S36-B12 > UBA11398. Next base: position 5,901 of record WLNQ01000083.1, read on the forward strand.
TAAGACGCGCATTACTTCAACTCGGCCTTTGCCTTTAGCGGTCGCCACCAAGTTTCATTAGCTTTGTACCAAGCAACTGTCTCAGCCAGACCATCAACAAACTTATGCTGCGGCTTGTAGCCCATCGCGCGAAGCTTTGAATCATCAACGGAATAGCGGCGATCGTGGCCCTTGCGATCCTCAACGGGTAACACGCTCGTCCAGTCCGCACCCATAGATTCCAGCACCTGTTCGGTCAGTTCGCGATTGGTGAGTTCTAGCCCGCCACCAATGTTGTAGCTCTGTCCTGCAGCACCCTTGGCAACAACTATTGCGATACCGCGGCAGTGATCATCAACATGCAGCCAGTCGCGAACATTGAGTCCGTCGCCATAAAGCGGCACTTTGCCACCATCGATCAAGTTCGTGACGAACAGCGGAATGACCTTTTCCGGGAACTGGAAAGGCCCGTAGTTATTCGAGCAGCGAGTGGAAGAAATGTTGAGCCCGTAAGTCACGTGATAGGCGCGCACCAACATTTCAGCGGCGGCTTTGGCTGCTGAGTACGGCGAATTAGGAATCAGCGGTTCGGCTTCGGTCCAAGAACCTTCATCGATTGAGCCGTAGACCTCATCGGTGCCGATATGGACCGTGCGTGGAATGCCATGGCGCAGGCAAGCATCAAAAAGCGTCTGGGCGCCAACAACATTGGTGACCAAGAAAGCCTGAGGGCCACTGATTGAACGATCCACGTGGGTTTCTGCAGCAAAGTTCACCACCACGTCATGGCCAGGAAGTACCTGATCAAGGAGAGCGCCATCGCAGATATCGCCCTGCACGAATGTGTAACGCGGGTCTGAAGAAACTGATGCGAGGTTTTCCAAGTTGCCTGCGTAGGTCAACTTGTCATAGACCGTGACGCCCGTGACATCGTCGCCGTATGAGCCGGCAAGGAGTTCGCGCACATAATGCGAACCAATAAATCCAGCTGCTCCTGTTACGAAATAGCGCACGTTACTTTCCCTTCAATTTTCGCAGCCACTCTTGGGCTTCTGCGAAATCAGCATCGGTCACTCCGTCGCGTAAGACCGGCTCTTTGCCATCGTGACGCGGGTAGGAACCCAAGTAGCGCACATCAAGACATACGCGATGCAAGCCCATGAGAGCTTCGGCCACTCGAGCATCCGAAATATGTCCTTCAATATCCACACTGAAGTAGTAATCACCTAGAGCTTTGCGAGTCGGGCGCGATTCAATACGCGTCATATTGACGCCGCGCACCGAAAACTCATTGAGAATCGCAAGCAAAGCGCCCGGCTGATCATGGTGAATGTAGAGCGCAAGCGTGGTCTTGTCGGCCCCTGTTGCGGCCGGGGCAACACCATCGCGCGCAACTAACACGAAGCGGGTGTGTGCATCTGAAGTGTCGCCAATATCTGAGGCTAAAACATCGAGACCATAAATCTCAGCTGCAATTTCTTGGCACACCGCAGCGTCGTAATTGCGTTCTGGATCAAGTAATCCTTCAGCAGCACCTGCTGTGGAAAGTGCAGGCAACACAACAACTTCTGGCAAGTTTGCGCTTAGCCAACCGCGCACCTGAGCGTGGGCGTGCGGATGAGTTGCGATTCGTGCCACGGATGTAAGCGAAACTCCACGGGGCACAACCAAAGCGAAGGTCACAGCCAACACAACTTCGTCAACAATCACCAAACCGCCGTCGGTCGATAACTCATCTAGGGTCAGTGGCACTGATCCTTCAACAGAGTTTTCCATTGGCACGAGTGCCTGGTCGGCTAATCCGTCGCGCACCATTTCTAATGCGGCATATACAGAGATGGCCGGGATCAATTCCGCATTCGCGGCCGAAGCCATCGTGCGAAGAGCAGCCTCAGCGAACGTGCCGCGAGGACCTAAGAATGCAATGCGCGTCACGAGTCACCTCTATTCTTTGCCAACTTCAGAGATTCTGATTCTTCCGGAGAAAGTTCAATATCTGACTTTCCGCCACTTATTCCCTTGATGTAGGTGCGAGTTTCAG
>WLNQ01000084.1 GCA_009699705.1 Actinomycetota bacterium
ATTCGCCTTACCGTCGGGAGCCTTCATGAGGACATTCACCCGATGAACGAGCAGGGTTAGTCATGCATCGTTCGCACTGACGGTTCGAGTTAGATAACTCGGGCCAAAGACAGGAGAAACGTGTCAAAGGTCCGGGTCCACGAGCTCGCGAAAGAGCTAGGGGTCACTAGCAAAGATGTACTGGCCAAGCTCGCAGAGCTTGGTGAGTTTGTGAAGTCTGCGTCGTCCACGGTTGAACCACCGGTCGTCCGCAAACTCAAAGAAGCGATGCCAGCAGTTGCACCAGCCCCAGCAAAGAAGGCTGTCGCAAAGAAGGCTGCTGCCAAGCCAGCGGAAAAAGCTACGGAAACAGCACAAGTACCAGCCGAGGTCATTCCCGCTGTGCCAGCTGCTCCCACCCCAGTTCCAGCGCCAAAACCTGTCGTTGCGGTTCCTGCCGCTCAAACACCAGAAGTTGCTGCGCCACCCGTGCCTGCGCCAACTCCGACTCCAGCTGTGTCGGCTCCTGTCGTAGCAGCGGTAGCCGAGAGCGCTGCGGGTCAAGCACCCGAGGCAGTTGCCACACCAGGTGCATCGCAAGTTCAGCAACCCGCAGCTCCGCGTCCGGATGCACCACGCCCCACAGGTCCACGTCCGGGTAATAACCCGTTTGGTGGATCTTCAGGCATGGGTCGCCCAGCGGCTCCACGTCCGGGTAATAACCCGTTCGGCGGATCAACGGGCATGGCTCGTCCAGCAGCCCCTTCAGCTCCGGCAGTTCCAGGAGCCCCACGTCCAAACCCAGGCATGATGCCAGCGATGCGCCCAGCACGTCCGGGTGCACCATCGAGTCCAGGTCAACGTCCAAGTGGTCCAGGTGCTGGTCGTCCAAGCGGTCCAGGCGCAGGTCGACCTAGCGGTCCAGGTGGTCCAGGTGCCGGTCGTCCAGGTGGCGCACCGGGTGGGTTCCAAGGCCGTGGCCCTGGTGGTCCAGGTGCTGGTGGCGGCGCAGGTCGTCCAGGTGGCGGCGGCGGATTTGCTGGTCGTCCAGGTGGTGCGCCAGGTGGCGCTCCGAGTGGTCCGGGTGGCGCACCGGGTGGTTTCCCAGGTCGTCCAGGAGCCGGTGGTCGCGGTACAACTGCAGGAGCCTTTGGTCGACCAGGCGGACGTCCATCACGTGGTCGCAAGTCCAAGCGCGCAAAGCGTCAAGAATTCGACAACATGCAAGCACCTTCACTCACCGGCGTGCGTATCACGCGCGGCAATGGTGAGGTTGTTCGTTTAGCCCGCGGTTCAAGCGTCACCGACTTTGCCGATCGTGTAAATGCGATGCCAGCAGATCTCGTGAAGGTTCTTATTGAGCTCGGCGAAATGGTGACGGCAACACAGTCAATTGATGATGACACTTTGCGCCTCCTAGGTGAAGAACTCAACTACGTCGTTGAAGTCGTTTCACCTGAAGATGAAGATCGTGAACTCCTTGAGTCTTACGACCTTGAATTCGGTGAGGACGAAGGTGAAAGCGAAGAACTCATGGCACGGCCACCAGTGGTCACCGTTATGGGCCACGTCGATCACGGTAAAACTCGTTTGCTGGATTCGATTCGCAAGACCAACGTTATTGGTGGCGAAGCTGGTGGAATCACCCAGCACATTGGCGCATATCAGGTCACTGCTCAAACCCCTACGGGTGAACGCAAGCTCACCTTCATCGATACACCAGGTCACGAGGCCTTCACAGCTATGCGTGCTCGTGGCGCTCAGGTCACCGACATTGCGATCCTCGTGGTCGCAGCCGATGACGGTGTGAAGCCGCAGACCATCGAGGCCTTGAACCACGTTCAAGCAGCAGGTGTGCCAATTGTGGTTGCCGTCAACAAGATCGATAAGGAAGGCGCTGACCCAACAAAGGTCCGTGGCCAACTCACCGAATATGGCTTGGTTGCTGAGGAATACGGCGGCGACACCATGTTTATTGACGTATCAGCGCTCAATGGCACCGGAATCGACGCGTTGTTGGAAGCAGTGATGTTGACTGCAGATGCCGCCCTTGATTTGCGTGCAAATCCAAATCAGCCAGCTCAAGGTGTCGCGATTGAAGCTCACCTCGACCGTGGTCGTGGCCCCGTTGCAACCGTTTTGGTTCAGCGCGGAACATTGCGTGCAGGCGATTCAATCGTTGCTGGTGATGCATTTGGTCGCGTCCGAGCGATGCATGACGACTTGGGTAATGTTATTGAAGAAGCAGGTCCGTCAACTGCGGTTCAGGTTCTTGGTTTGACATCGGTGCCAGGTGCAGGCGACAGCTTCTTGGTTGTCTCCGAAGACCGCATCGCGCGTCAGATTGCTAAGACGCGACAAGCACGTGAGCGCAACGCAATGCTGGCAAAGAATCGCGTTAAGCGTTCACTGGAAGACTTCCTCGAGTCTGTCGAAAAGGGTGAAGTTGCGCAGTTGAACTTGATCATCAAGGGCGACGTCTCCGGTTCGGTTGAAGCACTCGAAGAGGCGCTCACAAAGATCGATGTTGGCGATGAAGTTTCGATGCGCGTGATTCACCGTGGTGTCGGTTCGATCACCAAAAATGACGTCACTCTTGCTGCTGCTTCTAAGGCAGTCATCATTGGCTTTAACGTGAAACCTGAAGGCAAGGTCGCTGATCTTGCTACGCATGAGGGTGTGGATGTTCGCTTCTACAGTGTCATCTATCAAGCAATTGACGATGTTGAGGCAGCCTTGCAAGGCATGCTTAAGCCCGAATACGAAGAAGTTCAACTCGGTACCGCTCAGGTACGCGATGTGTTCAAGTCTTCAAAGTTCGGCACTATCGCTGGTTGCCTTGTCCAAAGTGGCGAAATCAAGCGCAATTCCAAAGCACGACTTATTCGTGATGGCGGTGTGATTGCTGAGAGTGTGGCAATCGCGGGCTTGCGTCGATTCAAGGATGATGTGACTGAAGTGCGCGACGGGTTCGAGTGCGGTATCAACCTTGGCAGTTTCCAAGACGTCAAGGTAGACGACATCATCGAGACCTTCGAGATGCGCGAGAAGCCGCGTAAGTCATGAGCAAAGCTCGTCAGCACAAACTGGAAGATCGCGTTCGCGTGATCGTGGCAGAAACGCTCGAAAAGCGCGTGAAGGATCCCCGATTGGGATTCATCACGATCACTGACGTGCGAATGACGCCCGATCTACGCGAAGCTTCAGTTTTCTACACGGTGTTTGGCGATGCCAAGGAGCAAGACGAAACAGCGGCCGCTCTGGAATCCGCTAAGGGCCTTTTGCGCAGCGAAGTAGGTAAGCAGACGGGGATCAAGTTCACTCCGTCGCTCGCATTCTTCGCTGATGCAATGCCTGAAAATGCTCGGTACGTTGAAGAACTGCTCCGCAAAGCTCAACAGGATGACGAACGAGTCCATCTTCAAGCCGCGCAAGGCACGTACGCCGGAGATGTTGATCCTTATCGTCACCCGCGTGAGGTTGACAGCGAGGAAGAGTGAACGGTCTCCTTGTCATCGATAAGCCCAGTGAATGGACTTCGCATGATGTGGTGGGGCGAAGTCGCCGTATTTTGAACACTCGCAAGATCGGACATGCGGGGACCCTCGATCCAATGGCCACGGGTGTTTTAGTACTCGGTGTAGGCAGAGCAACTCGGCTTTTGGGGTTCATCTCTGGTTCCGATAAGTCATACAGCGCAACAATTCGGCTGGGCCAGAGCACCATCACCGATGACGCTGAAGGCGAAGTTATTGAACGCGCACTGCCAGAAGTTGTCTCTGACGTGAAAATCGCATCGGTGCTGGAAGGCATAGCGCTACTCACCGGAGATATCGATCAGGTGCCAAGTTCGGTGAGCGCGATAAAAGTTGATGGGCAACGGGCATACGCAAAAGTGCGCGCCGGTGACGAAGTCCATCTCAAACCACGTCGGGTGCACATTCGTGAATTCACTGCGGGTGACCACCGATTTGGCGATGGCTACCTGGATGTCGATGTAGAAGTTGTCTGCAGTTCAGGAACCTATATTCGGGCTTTGGCCAGAGATCTCGGCAATGAACTAGGCATCGGCGGTCACCTCACAGCTCTTCGGCGTTCACGAGTGGGGCCGTGGACTCTCAGTGATGCAATTTCCCTTGAGACTTTTGGCTCTCTTGAAAACCCACAAGCGGCGCTCATGCCCATCGAAGCGGCAGCGGCACGAGTTTTTCCAACGTGGACTGTGACAGATGATGAAGCCGGATTTGTTCGCAACGGGCGTCGGATCGACTGGTCCTACACCGAATCCGCGGAGCCAGTCGTTGCAATGTTTGACGAAGCAGGCACCTTTCTGGCACTTGCCGAGCAGCATGGACCGACGGCGAAGTACCTCGCCGTATTCGTCTGACCTAAGGTAAGAGCCCCATGAGCCATCAACACGAAGACCAAGGAGCTGTTGTATGCATTGGCGTGTTCGATGGGGTACACAAAGGCCACCAAGCATTAATTTCTCGCGCGCATGAGATCGCGCAGGAAATGGGCGTCCCATTAATAGCGCTGACTTTTGATCCGCATCCACTCGTCGTGGTGCGACCTGAAATGGCCCCCGAGTCGCTTGCCTCGCTAGCCGAACGTCGATTCCTGTTATTCGATGCAGGAGTCGACGACGTTTTTGTTTTGCCATTCACGCCTGAAGTGGCCACCTGGGATCCAGAGACTTTTATTCATCGCGTTCTGCATGACAAGTTAAATGCCCGGGCAGTAGTCATCGGACAGAATTTCCGATTCGGACATCAAGGCGCCGGAGATATCGACACACTGCGCCAAGCAGGGGAGCGTTACCACTTCAGCGTTACGGAAGTCGGACTTGCCGCTGATGCAGAGCCTTGGTCCTCGACCCGTGTGCGTAAGGCATTGGCAACCGGCGATCTTGTCGAAGCGGCCAAGGTGCTCGGACGAAATTACGATCTGTCAGGCCTTGTTGTGCATGGAGATCACCGTGGGCGTGAACTCGGCTACCCCACGGCAAATCTTGCATTGGTTGGCAATCCCGTCGTTCCAGCTGATGGGGTCTACGCGGGCTGGCTCGTCGTGGGCTCAGATCGCTTGCCCGCAGCCATCTCCGTGGGAACCAATCCCCAGTTTGATGGGGCGCAGCGACGGGTAGAGACCTACGTTTTGGACCGGACCGACCTGGATCTCTACGGTCAAGAAGTCACGGTCATTTTTGTCGAATATCTTCGTGGGCAACTCACCTTTGAGGGACTTGAGGGTCTCATCGAGCAAATGGACGCAGATGTCACAAAAACTCGAGCGGTCTTGGGCCTGAACTAAGGCTGCTAGGGTAGGTCATCCAGACGGTCAAGGAGCGGGCGCTCCAAGATTCGTGTCGATAGTTGAAAGTGTCCCTATGGGGCGCGCCCGAGAGGAAAATCATGCCGCTAGACAAGGCAGTAAAAGCAGAAATCATCGCCGAGTACGGCACATCACCAAGTGACACCGGTTCGCCGGAAGTTCAGATTGCGTTGATGAGTCGTCGCATCAATGACCTCACCGGTCACCTCAAAGAACATAAGCATGATCACCACAGCCGCCGTGGACTTTTGCTCCTCGTCGGCCAGCGTCGTCGCCTTCTCCAGTACTTGGTGAAGAGTGACATCGCGCGTTACCGCTCGATTATCGAAAAGCTAGGTATTCGACGCTAAGTCTTAAGACCCGGTACGCGAGTCGTACCGGGTCTTGCTTCATCCCTGTGGATACCTTCCACAAGGCATAACTTCATATAGATAAGAGATTCGGGGCGCTGCGACAATGTCGCCTGTCGGTCCTCGGTAGTGACTTCCGGGTGCGAAACACCCGTGGGCCTCGATCGACGACCGCCACATGTCGACAACTCGCGAGCGCTCCTGCTAACCAAGAGGAGGCACCCGTGGAGGGTTCCGAAATAACAACAGCAACAGCCGTTATTGACAACGGTGCACTAGGCAAGCGCGTCATCACCTTCGAAACCGGTCGCTTTGCCCTGCAGGCTGCAGGCTCAGTAACCGTCACTCTCGATGAAGAGACGATGCTGCTATCAGCAACAACAGCTGGCAAGTCACCACGTGATTCATTTGATTTCTTCCCACTCACTGTGGACGTCGAAGAACGTATGTATGCCGTTGGTCGTATCCCAGGCTCATTCTTTCGTCGTGAAGGACGCCCAAGCGAGGATGCAATCCTTACTTGTCGTTTGATCGACCGTCCATTGCGTCCAACCTTCGTTAAGGGCCTGCGCAATGAAGTTCAGGTTGTTGTCACAGTGATGGCATTGAACCCAGGCGATATCTACGACGTTGTGGCGATTAACGCTGCATCAGCATCAACACAACTCGCTGGTTTGCCGTTCAGTGGACCAATCGGTGGCGTTCGCGTTGCTTTGATTCGTAACCAGTGGGTTGCCTTCCCAACACATGATCAGGTTGCAGAAGCAGTCTTCGACATGGTTGTAGCTGGCTCAATCGCTGGCGATGACGTTGCCATCATGATGGTTGAAGCAGAAGCCACGTCGCGCACGATCGAACTCATCGCTGGTGGCGCAACTGCCCCAACCGAAGAGGTTGTCGCTCAGGGACTTGAAGCTGCAAAGCCTTTCATCCGCGCACTTTGCGAAGCTCAGATTGAATTGGCATCGAAGGCAGCAAAGCCAACAGCTGATTTCCCAATCTTCCTCGAGTACGAAGATGACGCCTACGACGCAGTTTCACACGTTGCAGCTGATTCAGTTTCAGCGGCACTCACCATCGTTCGCAAAGCGGAGCGCGAAGATCGCCTTGATGCAATCAAGGGTGAAGTTCTCGCAGCACTTGGCGAAAAGTTCGTCGGTCGCGAAAAGGAACTCTCCGCAGCGCTTCGTTCGGTCACCAAGAACAGCGTGCGCGAGCGCGTCCTTCGCGACAAGATTCGTATCGATGGTCGTGGACTCACTGACATTCGTACGTTGTCGGCTGAAGTTCAGGTTATTCCTCGGGTTCATGGTTCAGCACTCTTTGAGCGCGGTGAAACTCAGATCCTTGGTATCACCACGCTGAACATGCTTCGCATGGAACAGCAGCTTGACACTTTGAATCCAGAAAACCGCAAGCGCTACATGCACAACTACAACTTCCCTCCTTACTCAGTGGGCGAGACTGGTCGTGTTGGTTCACCAAAGCGTCGCGAAATCGGCCACGGTGCACTTGCAGAGCGTGCGTTGATTCCAGTTCTTCCATCACGCGAAGACTTCCCATACGCAATCCGTCAGGTTTCAGAAGCACTTGGCTCAAACGGCTCCACGTCGATGGGTTCTGTCTGTGCTTCCACCATGTCGCTACTTAACGCCGGTGTGCCATTGCGTGCGCCAGTTGCCGGTATCGCAATGGGCTTGATCTCCGGAGTGGTTGATGGCAAGCAGGAATATGTAGCAATCACTGACATCCTTGGTGCGGAAGATGCTTATGGCGATATGGACTTCAAGGTCGCCGGCACGAAGGATTTCGTGACCGCACTTCAACTCGACACCAAGCTTGACGGCATTCCTGCTTCAGTCCTTGCTGCTGCTTTGAATCAGGCTCGCGATGCGCGTCTGACCATTCTTGAAGTAATGGCAGAAGCAATTGATGCTCCTGATGAAATGGCGCCTACCGCACCACGTGTCATCAGTGTGCAGATTCCGATCGACAAGATCGGCGAAGTGATCGGCCCCAAAGGCAAGATCATTAACCAGATTCAAGAAGAGACCGGCGCTGACATCACGATCCAAGATGACGGCACGATCTACATCGGCGCTACCGACGGCGCATCAGCCGAAGCTGCTCGCACGGCAATCAACCAGATTGCCAATCCGACAATGCCAGAGGTTGGCGAGCGCTACCTAGGCACCGTTG
>WLNQ01000085.1 GCA_009699705.1 Actinomycetota bacterium
AAGGCCGACCACTTCCCATCACTGATCGCCGGATGACTCGCTTTTGGATCACATTGCCACAAGCCGTGCAATTCGTTATCGATTCCTTCGCCGACATGTCAGGAGGCGAGTTGTATGTACCTCGCATTCCATCAATGTTGGTCACGGACTTAGCTGAAGCTGTGGCTCCCGGAATGGAACAAGTCGAGATCGGTATTCGCCCTGGCGAGAAAATGCATGAAGAAATGATTTCCACAGAAGATGCCCGTCGCACAGTGAAGCGGCCTGACCGCTACGTGGTCCAGCCGACCCTGGCACTTTGGGGTGGGTTCAAAGAAGCGGCAGGAGATGCGGTTCCCGAAGGTTTCGCCTACACCTCCGACAAAAATGATCAGTGGCTTGATGTTGCCCAGCTACGCAACATGCTCAACGAACTTGGCCTCTGACCCGCAATGCAGACTTGGCTCGTAACGGGAGCTAACGGGTTTCTAGGCTCCAACATAGGCGCCGGGCTCAAAGGAAAAGCTCACTTAGTAGGGATGGCTCGATCTGCCCCGGCATCCGGGCTCTTCGATTCTTTTCACCAATGCGACATTACTGATGAAATTGCAGTGCGCGCGTATCTTGAAGTACTCAATCCGGACGTAGTTATCAACACTGCGGCTGTCGCTAACCACGAAATCTGTGAGCACCAGCCCGCACTCGCCCATGAAATTAATATTGGAGTCGCTCAGAGCGTCGCAAGTATTTCGAAAGATATCCATGCACGATTCATTCATATATCGACTGATGCAGTTTTCGATGGGGGTGCTGGAAACTACAGTGAACTAGACGACCCCAACCCTTTTTCGGTGTATGGACAAACGAAACTTGATGGTGAGCGTGCAGTTCTCGAAAGAAACGCACAGGCTCTCATCACGCGAACAAATTTTTTCGGCTGGAGCCCCTCAGGCTCGAAGTCGATACTAGAGTTCTTCGTACATTCACTCCGCGAAGGCAAACAGGTCAAAGGATTCACCGATTTTACGGTCACATCGATTTATGCTCAGCAACTGGTTGAAGTCTTATGGCAACTCGCTTACTCACCGGCATTTGGATTGATTCATGTCGGATCGAGTGACTCACTTTCTAAATACGAATTTGGGCTAACCGTCGCAAAAGAGTTTGAATTAGATGCATCCCTAATTACTCAATCACTTGCCTCGACTGGAAACGTGTCCGTCAGGAGAGCAAGGGATCTCTCGCTTAATACGGCCCGATTAACCGAAGTCATGGGGTTTTCGCCTCCTACACAACTTGATGGAATACGTTGTGCATTCCAACAAGAAGACGTGCTCGCCAAGTTAATAAGTGGACAGCCGAATTGAGTAAAATCTTGCGCTAGCGGGCACTCCCTCTGCAGGACGTTGACTTGATGTCGTTTGGAATTACCACGACAGCTATCTCTGGTTTCTTACTCTGGCAATTCCTACCAAACAAAGGACCGCCAGCGGAATCGAAGCTCTCGGAATGAGTTGCTCGCAAGGTGTGTTCATTTTCTTGATTGGTAATCAACTCAGTGTTTCAACGCCATTTTCGGATAAATTTGGGGGATTGCTCCCCCGATTTGCTTGGCTGCAATAGGTTTCTTACCACGAGTTAAGGTTCGTATTGGGAACCCTCATCGTTTCGTGTTCTTTGGACTGATTCTGCTACTCGGAGCATTCTTACTAGCAGCCTTCTGGATGCGAGCTACCAAATCCTCAGCAAAATATCTCTGGGATCAAGATGTGCGGCGGGGTCGGCCCGATGACCTGGTGCCACATGCAAATAGTTGGCAACCATGCTCCACCATTGCTTGCGCAAATCCTGCAGTAACCATGGTGAGGCTCCGCCAGACCTGTTAACCGCGTGCCGATCGCAAGGCATTTTTTACCCATGACGCGTAGCGCATCCCGATAAACGCCAAAAGGAAAGGTGCAGTCGGTAGGGCCGTCCGCAATCCCATGCGGCCTAGAGGCTCGACGAAATCCACACGCGCTGGATGAGCAATCGACTTCAACTTGCGATTGAGTGTCCAACCCATCGCTGATCCATTCTTAAACACTTCATTGTCACTGAATCCATAGTTCTTGCAACGTAAGGCAACCTCACCCCAAGAGTTCTTACCTACCTCAAATACATGAGCGGAAGAAATAGCGAATCTGGCATCAAATTGGGCGCTCCACCGCTCACACAGTTCTGAATCATCTGAATGTTGGCGAGAAGTATCAAAAGGATTCGCCCTCAGCAGCGCTCCGTCAAAGAGTGAGGGCGTGCCAATGACTGAGGTGGAGCCCTGGCGAAACCTCGTGCCCCACCAAGCGTTCATCGAGCGCGCGAGATAGTCATTGCCTTCGACCACCGTCATCGCACCCACGCCTTGTAGGTGGTCAGCAGCCAACGTCTTTAACATTTCCATCAGCGAGCCGCGTGACATCACATTGTCAGAACCTATATTCAAAATAAATCGTTTAGTGCTGACTGCAATACCCATATTTCTTGCAGTTCCCAGACCAATCCCTGGATCTTCCAGCATCATGGTTGCGTAACGATCGGCGATCTCACGTGTGCCATCCGTTGATTTGGCATCAACGACGATGATCTCGCCAATCCCTATTTCTTGCAGGCTCATCAGACACTGTTCAATTGAATTGATTGAATTCATCGTGCAGATCACTGCAGATACTTGGCTCGGATCCAACTCGAGATCACTCATCACTTGGCTACTCGGACAGCTGGTTGACAGGCGGCGTTCTGCACCAGACTGGTTTCAATTCCGATTGCTTTGGCAGCCATCGGTACATCGTAGGGCCAGGACCTCGGAGTTGTTAGCAATCTCATCTGCCTCGTCATCGTTGGCTTACTTTGGCTCCCGTACTGCAGGGGTCGCTGCGGCCTGGGTACTCGTACTCATTCTTTTTGAGAAAAAGGTGTCTTTTGACCGACATCGAATTGTTGTAAGAATACGTTACATAGTCATTGTTCTCGCATGTATCTCGCTGAAAATCGTCCTGATTGACCCAACTTTTGCTAGCAGAACAAAAATCTGGGTTTACTCCTCCGATTGTGGATGACGTCCCGATTGTTCGGCATTGGTGACTCTAGAGTGAACGCATTAAACAATGAACGCGACCTCACCCCAATAAATCAATACGCATACTCATGCACACAACGTTCTCCTTGATTCAGGCATGAGACACGGCCTTGTGATACTCGCGTCAATGATGTTACTGCTAACACTTGCAGTGCTCTCGATTCAAAAGGAATTCGTGCTGCGTCCTCTGGGGCTCGCGACGACGCAACAGAAGGTGGCAGCGCCATTGATGACGGTAAAACTGCCAAGTTACAAACCTAGAAGTGCTGCTTGACGATCAAAGTCAGCAACCTGGGCACGCACCTCATCGAAAGTGCCGCGAGCTGTGATTCGTCCACCTTCGAGATAGAGCATTTGATCGGCTCTTCTCACCGTTGCGAGTCGGTGAGCAACGGTGATTGTTGTTACTTGGCCTTCTAGTTCATCAAGAGTCTGCACGATTGATTGCTCAGTTTCGGCATCAAGCGCGCTGGTGGCTTCATCGAGAACCAGGAGTTTCGGTCTTGTGTAAAGGGCACGAGCGATACCTAGACGTTGGCGTTGACCACCGCTCAAGCGGAAACCTCGTTCACCAATTTTCGTGTCTAAGCCTTCGCGGCTATCGCTCAGAAAATCTGCAAGGTGCGCACGATTGAGCGCGTCCCAGACTAATTCGTCATCGATCAGGTCTCTTGGAAGTCCAAGAGCAACGTTTTCGCGAACTGTGCCCTCTACAAGGGCAACAGCTTGCGGCACATAGGCAATTGCCCCCGGCCAACGGTTAATGGCTTCACGCGGGCTGACTCCACTAATCGTCACTGTTCCCGATTGCGGCTCCATGACACCCAGAATCACGTCGGCAAGTGTTGACTTCCCTGCACCTGTTGAACCCACAAGTGCGACTGATTCACCAGGATTTACAAGAAGATGCGCATCGACAAGGGCTGGTTCGGATGCATCGCTATACGTCATCGACACATCGGTGACAACGACGGTCGCATCAAAGTCCGGGTAACCATTCGCAATGTGTTCGTGAATGCGTTGCGCAGTCATGCGCTCACTGGCTGGCTTTGATGAATTCATCCCTTTGCCGCGCAGATAGTCAGCAAGGAAGAACGTAGGTTGAGCTTGAACGGCAGCATTACGGATGGTGATTGTTGCGCCTTGAAGTCGCAGCAGCGCAGGGATCACGCGTGAACCGGCTGCCAAGAAAAGAGCGGTGGTCGCAGCGGCGGCGGCCCAATCCTTGGTAAGAAATTGAACAACGCCAAGGAGAAGCACGCCAAAGTAAAGCGCAGCTTCGAGCACGTACTTTGGAATTTCCATGATGAAGGCACTCGTGGCACTTGCGGTTGCATAGTTGCCAACAATGCCTTCGTATCGCCCAATGTAGAGATCGCGTCGATTTAGCACTGTTGCTTCACGATAGGTCGAAAGTGCTTCAGAAACTGCTGTGAGGGTGTTGATTGAACTTTCTGTAATGATTCGTGCGTTGCGTTCAGTCCACTTATTTAGTGTTCTACCAAGACCGGCAACAACAATCCCGAAGAAACCAATGGCCACCAGTGTGAGCACTGGGTCATATACGAGCAACGTGATACCGATGATGGAGAAAAGAAAAATTTCTGAGGCGATGGTGATCGATGAGCCAAGCAGCGAGACAGTTGCTGCGCCTACTCCGGAACCAAGCGCATAAATCGCTTCACTTGTTGTCCAGCGCTGCACCTCAACGAGCGGGCGGTTCAAGAATTCTTGAGCCAGACGCACTGAGACATCGCGTTGCCGGTTGGCCAGGAAATGGATCACTCTGCGAGTCATCACTGCGGAAAGAATTGTTTTCAAGATCAGGATCGTTACTGCGCTTACAGCAATCACGACGGTCAGTTGGGAAACAGTGAGATCGTCCAGCCCGATTTTGCTCAGCAGGTTTTGCACCCACGCTGGTGCGCTATCCAGGCCGATACCTGACACCGCGACCGCAGCAACTAACCCAACGAGAGCGATGCCGATAAGATCAAGGAGTCCAAGTGAAATCTGAATGCCCGCAGCTAAAAAAAGTAGCTTCCGCTTCTCTTGCGGCAGCAGTTCTACGGCTTGCCGAACTGACGCTTTTACGCCAGGACTGGTGAAATCAGTAACCGAAAGTCCATTATGGGAATTGTCCGGCTCGTTCGGCAGTCGATCGCAACTCTCACTCACAGCGGATAACGTACCGGTGTCCCCATATTCCTTGGTGCTTGGAGAAACATGACCGACCTATTCATCGGTGTTGTGAGCCACGAAGGCAGCCGTTTTGCCCTCAACCAAGGGGAAAACGGGCTCGCGTTTACTCTCCAACGAGCTCTGAGCGCCTCCGGCGTGTCTAGCGAGGTTTCGGTCAACACCCGCAATGACTGGACCCCTGCACTGCTGAACATCACCCCTGGAGTGGCTCTGGCCTCGGCTCGGGCCAGTTTGGCCTTTGAGCAGACCTGGCAGCGCTACCTCGATGAGGAGACTCCCTCGCCTTTCTTTACTCGAGCTCGCAAATACTGGGAATTTCGCGCTCGCCGCTGGGCCTTGGGTTTGAAATCTAAGAAAAAGGCCTTTGGCGTCTCTTCCGTTACTGCCGTTCAGCGGCTGGCAAATATCGAGCTTTCACACGTAAACCTGTGGCAGCAGGGGGTCGCAAGCGAAGCCCGCTGGGTGCTGATCCTTGAAGATGACGGCGGATGCACTGATATCGATGATCTGGCTGCCGGCCTTGTGGGCCTCCTAAGCTCTACCGATTTCGTTGGCGAAGGCGGGGTCGGTCGGAGGTACGCCAACGTTTCCGCCTCCTTTGAATCTCATCAACTGGGTGTGAACCATCTGCTCAGTTCAACTCCACTGGAGTGGGCTGGTTCAGTAGATCGAAGCATCCAGGCTTCCTCGCGTCCGATCACGAATACGGTTTGTGCGATTTTGTACAACACAGAGCTGCTCGCACTCATCTTGGGCAAATTCGCAGACATGGCTTTTTCGCCAGTTATCCCCATCGATTTCAAACTCAATGCCGCGCTCATCGCTTTGTTTAGGCAGGGGCAGCTTGGCGACGGCGACTGCCTTCAGGTGCAACCAGCCCCAATAGTGCAGATGTCTATGCACGAGATGGGATGATTCCCCGATGAAAAGTTACGAGCGCGCGGTTGACTCAGTTGCTCGTCGCTTTGGGCTCCAGATTTCACGGGTGAATAGCGCTGGCACTCGGCTACCAGTTGAAGTAACTTCAGCCGATGCAGAACTCATTGCTTCCCTTCGTCCCTTCACCATGACCAGCGCAGAGCGGCTGTGGAGTTTGATCGGTGCAGTTCGCTACGTCACCGATGCAGGGCTTGCAGGAGATTTTGTTGAGTGTGGAGTTTGGCGCGGCGGCAGCGTGATGGCCATGGCCAAAGAACTCAATCGACTCTCTGTGACCGATCGTCAAATCTGGCTCTATGACACGTATGCAGGGATGACTGCACCTACCGATTTCGATGTTGAAGCTGGCACTGGCGTTACCGCCACTGAAATGCTCTCGACAACTGAAATCGGGGATGGCAACAACGTGTGGTGCGTTGCCGGCCGCGCTGACGTTGAAGCAAATGTGCGCAGCACCGATTACCCCTTCTCGAATTTTCACTTTGTTGAAGGCGACGTCGCGCAGACCCTGCAAACTTCTGTTCCAGAAGAGATCGCACTTCTTCGACTCGATACCGATTGGTATGAATCCACACGCGTTGGTCTCGAAGTTTTGTATCCACGCCTAGTTCCCGGCGGAGTTTGTATTCTCGATGATTACGGCCACTGGCAAGGTGCTCGCACCGCCGTAGACGAATACTTCGCCGCTCAGGGCCACCGTCCTTACATGCATCCGATCGACTACTCAGGCCGCGTGTTCATCAAGAACGGATGACTGGATGACTGACCAGCCTTGGCTCAGCATCATCACTGTTGTGAAAGATGCCCCCGTAGATTTCGCACGAACTCTTGAATCGCTTCGCACTCAAAATCTTGTCGGGGTGCAATACCTCGTGATTGACAGTTCCACTGATACTGCCGTGATACCAACAACTCTTGAGCAATCAGGAATCTCGTTTTCTTATGATTGGTGTGAACCAGCTGGCATCTACGCAGCAATGAACATCGGTCTAAGCCAAGCAACGGGCACTTACGTGTATTTCCTTAATGCCGGTGATGAATTACTTCCTGAAGTTCTGGCACAGGTCTTGGCGGCATCTGCTAGTTGCACTGCTCCCTGGCTTATTGGGCAAGTTGAAGTGGAATCCATAACCGGTGCCCGGGTTACAACTCCAGAGTGGAACTTTGCCTCTGAACAAAAGGCACTTTTTGCGCGAGGCATCTTCGCCCCTCATCAGGGCACCTTCGCGCGTACTGATGCGCTACGCGCTGCAGGTGGCTTCAACGGAAACTTTCGCATTGCAGCTGACTACGCGGCATTTCTCAAACTCACTCTGATCAGTACGCCGGTGATGTTGCCTTTTACTATTGCGCGATTTTATGAAGGTGGTCTCTCCACCCAAAAGTGGCAGGATTCTTTTAGAGAATTTCATCAAGCACGCGTATCGATTCTTGCTCCTCATGGACTGCAATCGGTCGCTGAGCGCTTTTACACCGCGCGTCAGTTCGTTGCTGTTGGACTTTATCGCGGTGTCTGGTCCAAGATTGTGAAGCACTAAATCAGGAATTCGCCTCCTTGCTGCATCAGTTAGCTAGCAAGTAATTTCTTTGCTCGACGCTGCACTTCGTTTGCT
>WLNQ01000086.1 GCA_009699705.1 Actinomycetota bacterium
AGTGGAAAGGCACCTGAAGGGCCGCGATGCTGGCATTCAACTTTTCTTCGTCAATCTTCGGTGCCACGACTTGGTCAAACTTCCAAGTCCAGCCCTGATCAATTTGCTTCACCCCGTAGTTGGCCATGCGAGCCAAAATCTGCGGATCGTCGTTTGGCTGCGCTGGCATCAAACGAAATCTGCCGACCGCGTCTTCCTTGGACTCATAGATGCGCACGGGGCTTGAAGAAGCAGCGCCAATCGGCCTAATTCGTCCTTCACCCTCAATGAATGTGTCCATCAAAATCACGCCGACAGCCCGCTCGGGAGATTGAGTGGCTGCCATGACCACTGCGGTGCCGCCCAGACTGTGACCAACCAGGAGCGCCTTATCAATTCCGGCATCATCGAGAACTGCGATGACCTCTTTGCCCCAGGTATCGATGGAATAACTCTCTCGGTGACCGCTATCGCCACTGCCGCTGAGATCCATGCGCACCACTTTGTATTTCGATTCCAAAAGGGGCACAACCGCAGCCCACCACACATGGTGAGCGCGAAAGCCATGGGTGAGGACAACAGCAATGTCCCCTTGGCCGGTAACCGAGTAACTAATCGGCGTTCCGCCTACTTCTACGACGCTTTCGAGCTGATCCACAGGTACCTCCGAGGGTGTGTCCACGCTGAGTCGAGCTCCCGGGGGTGGGATCGAACCACCGTTGACGGATTCAAAGTCCGCTGTCCTGCCGCTAGACGACCCGGGATTGTGTAAGCGACACACGATAAAGGTGCGTGGCTCACGTTGCTAAGCCGACTTGGTTACGCTACCGTAACTTACGCAACCGTAGGTCCCCTGACTTACTTCGTGCACAAAGGAGTTTTAATGACCGTCTCCCCCGATATTGAAGCCAATGATGCGCTACCCGCTGAGGGCACACCTGGCACTCAGTTCCAGCCAATGTCGATGCGAATCACCATCGGCTTCTTTGTCGCGATTCCATTCTTCGCGGTTATTGCAGCAATCCCAATGGCGTGGGGCGGTTGGCTCTCGTGGGTTGACGTTGCGCTGTTTATTCTTTTTTGGGCCATCACTGGCCTAGGAATCACTGTTGGCTACCACCGCTTTTTCACTCACGGTTCATTCAAGGCTGGGCGCGGTATTAAAATCATGCTCGCCGTGATGGGCTCCTACGCACTTGAAGGTTCGGTGTCTCAGTGGGTCGCCGACCATCGCAAGCACCACAAGTTTTCAGATGTCGAAGGCGACCCGCATTCACCTTGGCTCGAAGGTGATGTGAAGTTTGCAGTGCTCAAGGGCTTCTGGCATTCACATACCGGTTGGTTGTTCGATAAGGAGCAAACATCCGTGAAGCAGTACGCGCCAGACATAGACGCTGACCCTGATCTGCAGTTGCTTTCGAAGTACTACCCCGCGCTCGTTGTTGGTTCATTGTTGATCCCAGCAGTTCTCGGCGGCCTCATCACTTGGTCATTTGCCGGCGCAATCTCTGCATTCTTCTGGGCCGGACTCTTCCGGGTTGCGTTCATCCATCACGTTACTTGGTCAATCAACTCGGTTTGCCACATCTGGGGCAAGCGCACGTTCAAGTCTCGCGATAAGTCCACCAACGTGTGGTGGCTTGCCATCCCGTCATTTGGTGAGTCTTGGCACAGCCTGCATCACGCTGAGCCAACATCAGCCCGCCATGGTGTACTCAAAGGCCAAGTTGATCTCAGCGCAGTGTTTATCCGCACTCTCGAAGTACTGAAGTTGGTAAACGATGTGCGCTGGCCAAAGCCAGAGCGCGTTGAACGCAAGCTTGTTGATCCCTCACTTGCTCCACGTATTCGTGGTTACAAAAAGGCTGCCTGACTATGACGACGTCGGAACTCGCTGAAGATTCCGTCGCTCATCTAGATAAGCACCACAAGAGTGCGCCTCGTGAACGCGCGCGCATGACGGGGCATGAGCGGCGTGAGCAATTGATTTCGATATCCCGAAAGCTGTTTGCTGCCAAGGGTTTTGAGTCAGTTAGTGTTGAAGAGATCGCGGCGAAAGCTGATGTCTCCAAGCCTGTGGTGTATGAACACTTTGGCGGCAAAGAAGGGCTCTACGCAGTCATTGTTGATCGCGAAATGAATGATATTTTGCTTGCGATCAGCAACGCATTAACTGTCACTGATGGCAGCACCACAAATGCGCGTATCTTGTTAGAGCGCGCTGCAATGGCCCTGTTCGACTACATCGAAGCTGATCCTGATGGCTTTCGCATCTTGGTTCGAGACGCTCCAACGATGCGTGAATCCGACAGCGGCTCTGTTGGTTTGCAACATTCACCGTCATTCGCCAGCGTCATCAGCGATATTGCTGCACACGTACAAGATCTCCTTGCCATTCAATTCAAGGCACACAAGATCAACACCAAACTTGCACCGATGTATGCGCAAATGTTGGTCGGCATGGTTGCGCTCACGGGGCAGTGGTGGCTTGATGAGCGCAAACCTAAAAAGGATGAAGTCGTTGCCAACGTCATCAACTTGGCCTGGAACGGATTAGGTCACATGGACCCAAAACCAAAGTTGATCAGCAAGTCACGCTAGATAATTCGAGCGCCTGGCGCGGGACCAGACGAACGTTTGACCGATCGCACGATGCCACTTGACGTCAGATGCACCGCAATATCTAAAGCGTGCTCTGCATCGCGAGCCAAAAATGCGCAGGTCGGTCCGCTTCCCGAAACAATGCCGCCCAATGCACCGGCCTCTTCGCCGGCTTCTAGCACGCGACCCAATATTGGACGCAAAGAAAAAGCGGCTTGTTGGAGATCGTTATGCAAAGACTTTCCGAGCAACACCGGATCACCAGCACGAAGTGCCTGCATCATCATGTCTGACATGTACGGGTCGGGGACATGTCGACCTTCACGAAGCCGATCACACTCCGCGTAGACCGCTGCGGTGGAAAGCCCTTCGGGAGCGAGAGCAAAAACCCAGTGAAAGGTGCCGCTGGCCAGCACCGGAGTGATGCGTTCGCCTCTGCCGCTGCCAATTGCAGTGCCACCATGTAAAGCGAATGGCACATCAGAGCCGATGGCTGCAGCGAGGTCGTGCAAAACATTTTTAGGAGTGCCAAGGTTCCAGAGTGCATCACTAGCTAACAGCGCACCAGCGGCATCTGCGCTGCCGCCAGCCATGCCACCTGCTACCGGGATGTGCTTGTGGATCCTGATCTGAACGTTCGCTTGAATACCAACGGAGTCAGCCAGAAGTTGCACAGCCTGCCAGGCCAGATTTGTGGAATCGAGTGGAACATCGCCTTGTCCTTCGCCCTCGCATGTCAGCGAGATACCCGAACCAATAGGGGCTACGGCCACTGTCACATCGTCATGAAGGGCCACTGCATGGAAAACCGTCGCGATGTCGTGAAAGCCATCTTCGCGGCGTGGGCCAACAGAGAGTTGCAAGTTTACTTTTCCGGGCACTCGAACAGTGACCTCGGTTGCTGGCATGCCTCAAGGCTAAGTCCTAACGAGAGCGGATGCGCACTCAGGCTTGCATCAAGGCTTCCGCTAACCGTGCAAACTCAACAACGGTGAGCGTTTCACCTCGCGCACCTGGATCAATGCCAGCGGATCGCAGAGCTGTTTCCGACCGGTCGGGACCGCCAGCAAATTGCGCGAGTGCACCACGCAGCGTTTTGCGACGTTGACTAAACGCAGCATCGACCACCGAGAAGACGTACTCGCGTGGTGCTGCGCACACTGGTGGCGCGGTGCGCACGACTCGCACAAGCCCGGAATCAATATTTGGTTCAGGCCAAAACACTGACCGACCAACGGTGCCGACAAGTTCAACTTCACCAAACCATCGCGCTTTCACGCTTGGAGTGCCGTAGACCCGGTTGCCTGGCCCAGACGCTAACCGGTCGGCTACTTCTTTTTGCACCATGACCAGCATGCGCTCAATGTTTGGAAAGAGTTCTAGGAAATGTAGGAGCACTGGAACGGAAATATTGTACGGCAGGTTGGCAACTAAAGCCGTCACTTCACTCGGCACTGAAGTTACCGACAGCGCATCAGCCTCAATCACTGTCAGCCGTGACGCTAACTCGGGAAGGTGTGCTGCGACCGTGATCGGCAATTGCTGCGCCAACTGGGGCTCAATTTCGACCGCTACAACTTCATGTTCGGCTTCGAGGAGCGCAAGTGTCAAACTTCCAAGCCCCGGACCGATCTCAAGCACCCGACAACCAGCAGGTAACTCAGCGAGTCGCACGATTCGCTCAACGGTGTTGGGATCAATAACAAAATTCTGTCCGCGTTTTTTTGTCGGACGCAGATCAAGCGCCGTCGCAAGTTCCCGAATCTCGCGAGCACCAAGAAGATTGCTCACCAGACACCCAGTGCCCGCTGAGCGTTATTCCATAAGTGGCCAGCCATCGTCGCTTCATCAACGCTACGCAAAGAAGCAAGCGCACGCACCGTGAATGGCATGAGATAGGAAGCGTTTGGCTTGCCTCGGTTAGGAACCGGAGTGAGATATGGCGCATCTGTTTCAACCAAAATAAGATCGTCAGGAACAATTGCGGCCGCTTCATGCAGGTCTGTTGCATTCTTAAATGTCACGACACCTGAGAAAGAAATAAACCAACCTTGGTCCGCACAAAATTTCGCCATCGAAGCATCACCGCTGAAGCAGTGGAAAATTACTCGATCGGGTGCGCCTTCCTCCATCAAAATATCCATCACATCTTGATGGGATTCGCGATCGTGAATCACCAACGTCTTGCCTATTTTCTTGGCAATGTTGATGTGTCGGCGAAAGGATTCCTGCTGAATTGGACGGGTTGATTCATCGCTACGGAAATAATCAAGTCCAGTTTCACCAACGGCACGAACTACTTCGTCTTGGGCCATTTCTTCAATCGCCTCGTAGGCCAGATCAAGACCTGCTCTGCCTTCAGCTTCAAAAATTCGCGGTGCTTCATTTGGATGTAGCCCCACACCGACTACGAGTGCAGGTCGAGTCTTAGCGAGTTGAATTGAAAGGCGGGCTGCTTCCAGATCGCACCCGATTTGCATGATGCGGGTGACACCAACGGCTGCTGCTAACTCAATGAGTGTGTCTGGATCTGGCATCGAACCACCATGCAAGTGGCGGTCGTGAATATCTAGATGGCAGTGCGTATCAATAACCGGCGCAGCCAAGGCTTCTGGCGATGCAATGGTCATTCGGCAACTTCCTCCAGCCGAGGGAACAAACCGGCGCCCTTGGTTACTGGCGCACCGACAGGCAGTTGCCCCCAACGAGCGATGTCACCCACGCGCTGATCTGCGATGTTTCCGATGGTTGCTGCTGCTCCGAGTTGATCCCAAAGATCTGTCATTGTTTTTGGCATCAGTGGGAAGTAGAGCACTGCCATCGCTCGCAAGGATTCACAAATTGTGTAGAGCACCGTGTGAAGTCGCTCAGTATTTGCTTCATCTTTGGCAAGTACCCAAGGCTCTTGTTCAGTTACATACATGTTGACGGCATCAACAAAGCCCTTAACCGAGACGATCGCTGTTGAGAAATCCAAGCGATCCATCGCAGCTTCTGCCTCAGCAAGAACAGCAGTGAGGTGATCACTCAGCGCAATCTCTGCAGCGGTCGCGACACCTGCTGCTGGAAGTTTGCCCTCGCAGTAGCGATTCACCATCGCTGTGCCACGTGATGCAAGGTTGCCAAGACCATTGGCGAGCTCTGCGGTGTAGCGGGCACTCATGTCTTCCCATGAAAACGATCCGTCTTGGCCAAACTGGATGGCTCGCAAGAAGTAATAACGGAAGGCATCCGAGCCAAAGTGATCAATGATCTGTGCTGGTGGAATTCCGGTGAGCTTGGTCTTCGACATTTTTTCGCCGCCGACAAGTAACCAGCCATGCGCGAAAACCTTTTTAGGTAGAGGCAATTGCGCTGCCATCAGCATCGCTGGCCAGTACACCGCGTGGAACCGCAAGATGTCTTTACCAACCAGGTGCACATCTACTGGCCAAACTTGCGCAAACAACTTGCCGGCATCCGTATCAGCCGGCTGTCCGTAGCCCACTGCAGTGATGTAGTTCAACAAAGCATCAAACCAGACGTACACCGTTTGTTTTTCATCCCAAGGAAGTGGAATTCCCCAGCCCACGCTCGAACGTGACATTGAAATATCAACAAGCCCACCACGGAGGAAACTCATGACTTCGTTGTAAGCACTTACTGGCTGGATGGCTTCAGGGTTTGCTTCGTAATACGTGATGAGTTGTTCAGCAAAAGCAGAAAGTTTAAAGAACCAGTTTTCTTCGCTGAGTTGTTCAGCCGGTCGGCCATGTACCGGGCAAACCTGCTGGCCTACAAATTCACCAGTTCCTGGAAGGAGGTCGCCCGCAAGTTTGAATTCTTCACAACCCACGCAATACGGGCCTTCATATGGCGCTGCATAGACATAACCGTTTTCACGGACTGTCTCCCAAAATTTCTGCACTGCGTCAATGTGACGAACCTCAGTGGTGCGGATGAAATCATCGTTGGCTGCATCAACAGTTCCAAGAACTGGAAGCCAATCGGTGGAGACGAGTCGATCCACCCACTCTTGGGGAGTTACTCCGCCAGCGTCTGCTGCTCGCTGCACCTTGGTGCCGTGTTCATCAACGCCCGTGAGGAACCAGACGTTTTCGCCACGCTGCCGGTGCCAGCGGGTCAGGAAATCGCCGGCAACGGTCGTATAGGCGTGGCCGATATGCGGCGCATCGTTGACGTAATAGATCGGCGTAGTGACATAAAAGGATGCCGAAGAATCAGTCGAGACCATGGCCGGATCTTACGGTTGTGTGCTCTTGGCTTGGACCACAGCGTCATAGACCTCGCGTCGGCCGATGCCAGCCTCACGAGCGACGTCGGCAATTGCAGCCTTTCGGTCCTGCCCCGTTCCCTCAAGGCGACGGACCTCTGCGACCCAATCTGCGGGCAAGATCAGCCCTCTGGCTAGCCGGCGCTCCTCAAGGGACGCCCCCGTAACCACCACCGTGCATTCACCGCGGACCCCATCAGCTGCCCACAGCGCCAACTCGGCCAAACTTCCGCGCTTGACCTCTTCATAGGTTTTGGTGAGTTCACGACACACAGCGCCCTGACGCTCAGCACCCAGGCCAGCAACCAGCGCCTGCAGCATCACTTCAAGGCGGTGGGGTGCCTCAAAAAAGACCATCGTTCGCGGCTCACCCACGAGGTCGGCAATTCGAGCTGATCGCTCCCCAGCTTTGCGTGGCAGGAATCCCTCAAAACAAAAGCGATCAACGGGTAATCCAGAGACGGCCAGCGCCATGAGCACAGCTGATGGCCCAGGAGCCGCGGTCACAGGAACACCGCGTAACACCGCTTCCGCAACGACGCGATAGCCAGGATCACTCACTGATGGCATGCCCGCGTCAGTGACGACTGCAATCACTGCACCGGCCAATGCCGCATCGACGAGCTCAACAGCGCGTTCTCGCTCATTTGCATCGTGATACGACAGAACTTTGCCACCAATAGTGAGTCCCAAACCGGAAGCCAGCCGTCGTAGTCGGCGGGTGTCTTCAGCAGCAACGATGTCTGCAGTTTTCAACAGATGCACGAGTCGCGGTGTGGCATCTTCCATGTTTCCTAATGGAGTGGCAGCCAAGACGATGCGCCCCATTGTGGGTTCTGCTGCTTCAATCACCGCTCCATCCTGTCACCCATCTACGAT
>WLNQ01000087.1 GCA_009699705.1 Actinomycetota bacterium
CGGGCCCTTCAAGAGTCGCTTTCTGGAGACCATGTCACCAAGGTGATGGGCATCGTCAACGGCACCACCAATTACATCCTGACAAGGATGGACGAAGACGGCGCTTCCTTCGCAGATGCTCTAGCGGAGGCTCAATCGTTGGGTTATGCGGAAGCAGATCCGACTGCGGATGTCGATGGCCATGACGCGGCATCTAAGGCAGCGATCTTGGCTGAGTTGGCCTTCCATACTCATGTCACCCGTGAAGACGTGGTGTGTGAAGGCATTTCTGGGGTTTCACTTCACGATATCCGTGCTGCGAAAAGTATGGGCTGTGTCATCAAGTTGTTGGCGATCGCCGAGCGAGTTGACGATGACCGCGGTGTCATTGTGCGTGTTCACCCAACGATGGTTCCGCGCGAACATCCACTGGCAAGTGTGCGGGATGCGTTCAATGCTGTGTTCGTTGAAGCCGAAGCAGCAGGGGAGCTGATGTTCTACGGTCGCGGTGCAGGTGGTGCTCCAACTGCATCCGCAGTGCTGGGCGACGTAGTAGTTGCGGCACGCAATCGACTTACTGGCTCAACCGGCTGGGGCGAAAGCGCTGACGTTCAACTGCCGGTGTTGCCCATCAGCGAGGCGTTAACTTGCTATTACGTCAACCTTGACGTTGCAGATCGTCCTGGCGCACTGGCCAGCATCGCGCAAGCTTTTGCTGATGCAGGCGTGAGTATTCAAGTGGTTCGCCAAGACGGCCAGGGTGAACGCACAAGTCTTATCGTTCGGACCCATCGCGCAAGCGATGGAGCATTGCAAGACACAGTCAATCGACTCCGCAAACTCTCAACAGTGAAGGCTGTTCTTGGAGTGATGCGTGTCGAGGGTGAGGTAGGGGCGTAACCAGTGGCACATCAATGGCGGGGACTTATCGAGGAATACCGGGATCGGCTGCCGGTTTCTGCGAGCACTCCTGTAATCACCCTGCGTGAGGGTGGTACACCGCTTGTTCCCGCCTGTGTTTTGAGCGAGATGACGGGCTGCGAGGTGTGGCTGAAGTACGACGGAGCCAATCCCACGGGTTCGTTTAAGGATCGCGGCATGACGATGGCTATTTCTAAGGCAGCAGAAGCTGGCGCAAAGGCAGTCATCTGTGCGTCCACGGGTAATACCAGCGCTTCAGCATCTGCATATGCAGTAAAGGCGGGCATGGTCAGCGCAGTCCTCATCCCAGAGGGCAAGATAGCCATGGGAAAACTCGCGCAGGCGATTGTTCATGGTGCGACTATTTTGCAAGTTCAAGGCAATTTCGATGACTGCCTGACCTTGGCACGCAGCCTTGCTGATGAATACCCAGTGGCACTCGTGAACAGCGTCAACCCGGTACGCATTGAAGGTCAAAAAACCGCTGCATTCGAAATCGTGGACATGCTCGGTCGGGCACCGGATATTCATTGCCTTCCAGTGGGGAATGCAGGAAATATCACGGCATATTGGAAGGGTTATTCCGAATATGCAGCCGATGGCATCTCAGGATCTCGACCTCGAATGTGGGGTTTCCAAGCAGAGGGTTCGGCTCCTTTGGTCTACGGCTCACCAGTAAAGAACCCCGAAACAATTGCGACGGCAATTCGAATCGGAAATCCCGCTTCCTGGGATTTTGCCATTGCAGCTCGAGATGAATCAGGGGGCTTAATTAACGCGGTCACAGACGATGAGATTCTTGCTGCGTACTACCTCTTGGCTAATAAAGAAGGCTTGTTCTGTGAACCGGCATCTGCAGCGAGTGTTGCCGGTTTATTGAAGTTACATGCTGCTGGCAAGCTCGATAAAGGCCAGCTCGTGGTGTGCACGCTCACCGGAAATGGCTTAAAAGACACGCAATGGGCGATGGCTGACGCGAAGGAGCCAGTTGTTGTGGCTGCGGACGCTCACGCGGCTGCAGTTGCCTTGGGTTTGGTTGAGTAATGGCGACTTTGCGCACAGAGCCGGTCTTAGTTCGCGTGCCTGCGACATGCGCCAATCTGGGCCCAGGTTTTGACACCTTCGGCCTAGCCTTGGACCTGTACGACTCACTGGCCGCCATGGTCTCTGCTGATGCTGGGGTCCTGATCGAGGTGGAGGGCGAGGGCGTCGAAGAAGTACCTCGAGATGCCTCTCACTTGGTGGTACGCGCCATGGCTCTGGGTTTTGCAGCTATGCAGGTTCGGCCTGAGGGATTCGTCCTTCGCTGTACGAATGTCATTCCGCATAGTCGAGGTTTGGGAAGTTCGGCGGCCGCCATTATCGGCGGACTGGCCTTGGCTCGGGCAATGGTTGTTGAAGGCGATGAGCTATTGCCAGACGCTTTGCTTTTGCAGGCAGCACTTGGGCTTGAATCGCATCCTGACAATTTGGCAGCGGCGCTTTACGGGGGCTTCACCAATGCCTGGCTCGAAGGCGAAGGTGCTCGCAGTGTCCGGCACGAAATTCATTCCATGATCATGCCGATCATCGCCGTTCCGCAATTTCAGGTCCCTACTTCACAAGCCAGAAATGCTTTAACACCAATGGTTTCTCGGCAAGATGCGACTTTCAATATTGCTCGCTCTGCTCTGCTCGTTCACGCTCTCACGAGTGACCCGACGGTTTTATTCGCCGCAACGGATGATCGGATACATCAAGATTCACGCAGATCCGTGTACCCGGCTTCGATGGAACTCCTTGATGACTTACGCGCTCAGGGGCTTCCTGCGGTGATCTCAGGAGCTGGCCCATCGGTGTTAATTTTTGGGGCAGCCGGTGAAGTTGATCAAGTGAAATCAGCAGCAGGGGAGTCTTGGCGCGTCTCGGAACAAAAAGTGGGGACACGCGGGGTCTATGTCGACCCCGTTTTCGCACCCTAGGTGCACTTCGTGATATAGTTTGAGCATCTCCAGCGTCGCGGGTTGTTAGCTGACGTTCTTCCCTCAGCACCGCTGCAAATTCTTTTGAATCCTTACAAAAATATGTTTGGGTCCAATCTGGAGAATCATCCGAATCAAAGGAAATTTGTGACTGAATCAACGGCCACCCGCAAGCCGCGTGGTGAAAGCCTTTCATCAATGTTGTTGCCAGAACTCAAAGTCATGGCTAACAAAATGGGCATCGCAGGTGCGAATGCCATGCGCAAGGGCGACATCGTCGCCGCAATCTCCGAGCGTCAGAGCCCCGCGCGTACGCCGCGTGCTGCTGCCACCTCGGCCACTGAAACTGCTGCTCCTCGTGAGGATCGTGCTCCTCGTGAGGACCGTGCACCCCGTGAAGAGCGTGCTCCGCGTGAAGAGCGCAATCGTGATCGTGCTCCTCGTGAGGACCGTGCACCTCGTGAGGACCGTGCACCTCGTGAAGATAGCAATGATCGCGGTAACGACCGAGATGGTGGCAATCGCAATGATCGCGGCAACGACCGCAACCGCAATCGAAATAATAATAACAACAACAATCGCAATGAGCGCTTTCGCGAACGGCCTCGCAGCAATGACCGTCGCAACACGGGCGGCTACAGCGAAGCAGATATCGAAATCAACGAAGACGATGTTCTCGTTCCAGTAGCAGGCATTCTTGACGTACTTGAGAATTACGCGTTCGTGCGAACAAGTGGTTACCTACCTGGGCCAAACGATTTGTACGTATCGCTTTCTATGGTGCGTAAGTACGGACTCCGCAAGGGTGATGCACTCACTGGTGCAACGAAGCAGCCCCGTGACGGTGATCGACGCGAGAAGTTCAATCCGCTCGTGCGCATTGACACGGTCAATGGTGGCGAACTTGAAGCTGCCCGTGACCGTCCAGAGTTCTCAAAGTTGACGCCGCTTTATCCACAAGAGCGCCTTCGCTTGGAAACGGAAACTTCGAACCTGACTGCTCGCGTCATCGACCTGGTTGCTCCAATTGGCAAGGGCCAGCGCGGATTGATCGTTTCACCACCTAAGGCTGGTAAAACGATGGTGCTTCAGTCGATCGCAAACTCAATCAGTGAGAACAACCCAGAGGTTCACCTCATGGTTGTGCTGGTTGACGAGCGACCAGAAGAAGTGACCGACATGCAGCGGTCGATCAAGGGCGAAGTTATTGCTTCAACCTTTGACCGCCCGGCAGAAGATCACACCATCATCGCCGAACTTGCAATTGAGCGCGCAAAGCGTTTGGTCGAACTTGGTCACGATGTCGTGGTGTTGCTTGACTCCATGACCCGTCTGGGCCGTGCCTATAACTTGTCCGCGCCAGCATCGGGCCGAATCATGTCCGGTGGTGTTGACTCCACGGCGCTGTATCCACCGAAGAAGTTCTTCGGTGCAGCCCGTAACGTCGAAAACGGCGGCTCGCTGACGATTCTGGCAACAGCGCTCGTTGAGACTGGCTCCCGGATGGACGAGGTCATCTTCGAAGAGTTCAAGGGCACCGGCAACATGGAACTCAAGCTCGATCGCCGTCTGGCCGATAAGCGAGTCTTCCCTGCGGTCGATGTAGACGCTTCGGGTACCCGTAAGGAAGAACTCCTCATGGCTCCCGATGAGCTCAAGGTGGTCTGGCAACTGCGTCGGGTGCTCCATGCCCTCGACCAGCAGCAGTCCATTGAGCTGCTCTTGTCAAAGCTTCGTGAGAACAAGACCAACTTTGAATTCATGTCGCAGATCCAAAAGACCACCCCCGGTTCGGGCGGTATCTCGGGTTCACACGAGTAATAACGGCACTTTTGCTGGCTCCGATGGTCCGAATTTCCGGATTACCGGAGCCAGTGACATAATTTAGGTCGAACCGGTTCACGGCCCCGCCATCGTGGGTGCCGACCCGGGACATAACAAGGAGAAGTACGTGAAGACTGGCATCCATCCTGAGTACGTCGAGACGACAGTTACCTGCACCTGCGGTGAAACTTTCGTGACGCGCAGCACGCAAAAGAACGGCGTTATCCGCGCCGATGTGTGTTCACAATGTCATCCGTTCTACACCGGCAAGCAGAAGATTCTTGACACTGGTGGCCGCGTTGCTCGATTCGAGAAGCGTTTCGGCAAGAAGGAAGACAACAACTAGTTTTTGACCCCGGGCGCCGGTCTGGGGTCTACCGCGTGTCTCCCCCGTCGCGCGGTAGACCCCAGACCGGCGCCCGGATTTATTTTCCCCGAGGTCTCTTGAAAGGACCACACCGTGTTTGAGTCTTGTGCCGAGCTTGTGCGTGAATACGCAGACCTCGAGCTACAACTAGCTGATCCATCTGTTCATGGGGATCAGGGACTCGCACGCAAACTGGGTCGTCGTTATGCCGAACTTGGGCCGGTAGTGTCGGCTTACCGCCAATGGCTGGCAATCACCGATGACGTAGCAGCAGCAAAAGAGTTGGCTGCAGAAGACGAAAGTTTTGCGGCAGAAATGCCAGCGCTTGTTGCAACAGAAGTCGAGGCCACTGAGCGCCTGACCACCTTGCTCCTGCCTCGTGATCCGATGGACGACAAAGACGTCATCGTGGAAATCAAATCAGGTGAAGGCGGCGAAGAATCAGCGCTCTTTGCCGGAGATCTTGCTCGAATGTATCTGCGTTATGCCGAACGCCGTGGCTGGCAGACCGAAGTTCTCGAAGCTGTTGAGTCAGATCTGGGTGGCTTCAAAGACGTGGCGATTGCTGTGAAAACCAAGGGCGTTCCGGTGCCTGGGGAAGCTCCATTTGCGCGGTTGAAATTCGAAGGCGGGGTACACCGCGTGCAGCGAGTTCCCACCACTGAATCACAAGGCCGCATTCATACGTCGGCAGCTGGAGTGCTTGTACTTCCTGAAGCCGAAGACGTTGAAGTTGAAATTGATCAAAACGATTTGCGTATCGATGTGTTCCGGTCATCTGGTCCGGGTGGCCAGAGCGTGAACACCACGGATAGCGCAGTTCGAATAACACATATTCCTACTGGTGTTGTGGTGTCATGCCAGAACGAAAAAAGCCAGCTACAAAACAAGGAATCAGCAATGCGTATTCTTCGTGCCCGATTGTTGGCAGCTGCCCAAGAAGCAGCAGCGAAAGATGCCTCGGATGCTCGACGCTCGCAGGTGCGCACCGTTGACCGTAGCGAGCGAATTCGTACATATAACTTTCCAGAAAACCGCTTGAACGATCACCGTGTTGGCTTCAAGTCGCACAACCTTGATCAGATTCTTGATGGTGATCTTGATGCTGTTATTCAGGCGTGCATCGATGCAGACAACAATGCCAAGCTCACCTCCGGGGGATCAGTGTGAGCATTGACATTGAACGCACACGAGGTGGCCGGTCCACCGTGCGTGATGTGTTGTTTGATGCTGAACGTCGCCTGAATGCGGTAGGTATTCCTTCGCCGGGAGCCGATGCGGCTTGGATCGTTTCGTTTGCACTTGGAATTCCACGCAATCGCCTTATTTTGCAAGACGACATCTCCGATGAGCAACGAGTCCATATTGAAAAGTTACTGACTCAACGCCTATCTAGGGTTCCCCTTCAGCACCTCTTGGGATCTACCGGTTTCCGGCGTATTGATCTGGCTGTGGGGCCGGGCGTATTCATTCCTCGTCCTGAAACAGAACTTGTTGCGGAAGCAGCCATTAGGGATTTGCGTGAGCAGCCCATTGGGTCGCGCATCGCAGTAGATCTATGCGCAGGAAGCGGAGCAATCGCGATTTCGCTTGGCATGGAAGTGGAAAATTCGCGTGTGCACGCCGTTGAGTTTTCGGCAGATGCGATGCCATGGCTCAACAGAAATACAAAGTCACATGAAGATGCGCTGAGTGCTCTGGGCTCGCGAGTTGTGGTGATTCAAGACGATGCCGAACATGTTGCTGACGAAGGTCGGCCCCTTGCGCGCTTGGCTGGTCAGGTCGCAGTAGTGGTCAGCAATCCTCCTTATATTCCAGATTCGATGATCCCGCGCGAAGTCGAAGTGCGCGACCATGAACCTAAGATGGCCTTATATGGCGGCGAAGATGGCATGAATGTTGTGCGTGGTGTGCTGCGAACAGCTGCCATTCTTTTAGCACCCGGTGGACTCTTAGTCATTGAGCATGCAGACGTGCAAGGAAGCGATGCTGGGATGCGCGGAGTTCCTGGGATCACCAAAGCGATGATCGCGGATTATGAAATCGCTGCTTTAACTGACATCCCTGCCGGAACGCCTGTCTACAAGGATGTCGCAGACCGCATCGACCTCAATGGGCTTCCACGCTTCACGATCGCTCGCCGGGTGTAATTCACATGTTGACACTGACTTGTGAGCCGGGAGCAAACCGCGAAAGAGCCATTGCTGCAGCAGTGAGCGCGGTGAAACGAGGTGATCTCGTGTTGTTGCCAACTGAGTCGGTGTACGCACTTGCCACCGATCCCTTTTCGCGCAGAGGAGTAGCGGCTCTGTTACTCGCGAAGCAACTTCCAGCCGGATCACCGTTGCCCTTGATGGTGCCAAATGCCTTGACGGTTCAGGGGATAGCTTCTGGAGTCACTTCCGTGGCTAAGTCACTGATGCAGGCTTTCTGGCCAGGACCGCTGACGTTGCTCTTGCCTGCTCAGCCATCCCTAGCCTGGGATTTACCCACGGGGCTTCCTGTGACGGTTCGGATGCCGATTCATCCCATCACCCTGGCAATTTTGGACCGCACCGGGCCGATGATCGTTACTTCGGCCAACGCACCCGGCCAGGTTGCACCGCATTCCTTCGATGAAGCCTTGAAACAGGTGGGGGAGGCGGCTTCCGTGGGAATGGA
>WLNQ01000088.1 GCA_009699705.1 Actinomycetota bacterium
ATATGACGCACATCGTTGCGATGGCGCCTGTTGTGATGAGTTGCTTCATCGAGTTCCCTCCTGAGTGCGGCGATTGCCGTCACTTACGAGGGTTCCTTCGTTCAAGCATTGCTAAACATGTATCTCAACGAGCACTACTTCCCTACAAAAACTCCTGCTCGTTTTTCCCTGAATGCAGCCATGGCCTCTTTGTGATCTTGAGTAGTCATGATCACTCCCATGTGCGAAGCGATTAAATCTAAGGATGTACGCAGATCAACATCTTGGGACTGGTAGACGCTTCTGCGAATAAGTTTCACCGCAATTGGTGCCTTTGCTGCGATGCGTTCGGCCAATGCCTGGGTGTACTGCATTAATTCTTCGTCAGGAACAACGGTATTCGCGATTCCCAGGGCAACTGCTTCTACGCCCGTGACCGTATCACCGGTGAGCAGTAGTTCAAGAGCCTTTGCGACGCCGACAAGGCGTGGTAAGTAGTAGGCCCCACCGTCACCGGGCACCAATCCCAGATTGATGTAGGACTCAGCGAATCTGGCGGACTCTGCAACTATTCGAATGTCACACATAAGTGTCATGTCCATGCCTGCACCAATTGCAACGCCGGGAACAGCGGCAATAATGGGCTTATCGCTAGCCTCAACTGCGCGAGCTACGCGATGAATTTCATCAGTGAGAAAATCTCTACGGGAGAGTGCAGATGGATCGATTGCGGCCAACACATCTAAATCGACACCAGCACAAAAAGCCCCTCCCGCGCCCGTGACGACGATGACTCGGACGTTATCGTCCGAGTTTGCTTCAATGAGCAAGTCAGCCCAGCGATGAATCATGGGGAAGGTAAATGCGTTCCTTCGTTCGGGACGATTCAGTGTGAGGGTCGCTACTCGATTGTTTACGGAGTACAGAATTTCTTCGTTCACTCGTTCGAACCTTTCATGCCATTGACGATTGAATCCCAAAGTCGTGGGTTGGGTTGCTCCAAGAATGTTTTTCCAATGGAAAGGTTCCAGAATTCTGGACGTCCAGCCTCTTCAGTCCAAGACCAGAGTCGAGTGGTGAGTGCTCCAAGGTGGTATTCCTGGCTCATCCCCATTGCGCCATGAACTTGATGGGCCAACATCGATGCTTTTCTCGCGCAGCGACCAGCCACCGATTTTGCGATCGCACAATTTAGGGTTGTTTCCGAGGCAAGTGCAGTTGCTACCGCAGCTTGAGTCATCAGAGTGAGTTCACTTATTTCTGCAAGTTTGTGAGCAATAACTTGTTGATCAGAAATCGGTTTGCCAAATTGTTCACGAGTGCGTGCGTAGCTCACACAGAGATCCCTTAATGCTGTCATAGCCCCGCAGCTCTGAATGGCTCGAGCAAGAGCTAAGCGTGCGAGCAAATCGATGGGGGTGAAATCAGACGCGAGAGCGGCATGGAGAGTAACCGCCGCATTCTCGAATCTGATCGTTGCTCTGGCTTCTCCCGCTAGATTTTCATCCAGGTCCAGAGTGCCCGAACCAAGTGAAACGAGTGCGAGATCTTGGTCGGTCGCGAGCAGTAGGTATTTGATGCGTTCGTCGGCCGGCACCTGAAAGGCGGTGCCGGATATGAGTAATTCACCGGCGCCTGTACGGGACCCGACAAGAGTATTTCTGGGGTCAGCCGCAGTCGCGATGAGTGATCTATCGCAGGAGAGGCTATGTCGTGCCAGCGCCCAATTCGCGACAAGCCCGGTATCCACGCCAATCGCGTCAGCGGAGTTACTGCTCAGTGTCTGAAGAGCGATGGCTGCATCAAAGGCATCTCCGCCGGAGCCCCCTGCAGACTCGGGTAATCCAATCCAGGGAATTCCGGCATCAATCAGGGTCTGTTGAAGTGAACCAACAGATCGGCTGCACATTTCGTTGAGAGCCCGATGCAGAGATTGACGCTCTTCGGTCAGTTCCCAGTCCAAAAGACTCATTTCAATAGTCCTTTACTGACGATGCCGCGAAGGACTTCATTGGTGCCGCCACGAATCGTGAATCCGGGAGCTTGGTATTGGGCCTCACGCAATAAAGCCATTGCGCTTGGGCTCAACGGTGTTGTGTTACCTGGCTCATGTGCAATATCCAGGGCGATTCCGACTGTTTCTTGCTCGAAGGTTGTACCGATCCCTTTCAGCATGGCGATTTCACTTGCTGATGTGTCGCCTGCAGCGAGAAGTTCCACAACTTTGTTATTTATTGAGCGAAAAGTGGTGATGTCAGCAATCACTCGACCGATTTCGGATGCTGATGGTGAATCGCGAGGTAATCCGCGCACGAGTTCATCCAGAAGCGGGAAAGTAGATAAATAACGTTCGGGTCCGGCACGCTCGGCCGCAAGTTCCTGCATGGCTTGCGTCCAGCCGTTGCCGATTTCGCCGAGCACATCGCTGTCCGACACAAATGCTGCATCGAATGTCACGAGGTTGAAATGGTGCTCGCCGCTGATGAGTCGAATCGGACTGATATCAACATTGGAGTCGGGAAGGCGCACGATGAACTGGCTCAGACCAACATGTCTTTGTCCACTCGTTCGGGCGAGTACCACCATGGCGTCGGCATGATGTGCCGCGCTCGTCCAGGCCTTTGTGCCAGAAATTAACCAGCCACCGTCAACCTTTTCAGCTTTTGTGCGCACGCCAGCCAGGTCAGAACCGGCATCGGGTTCGCTGAGGCCAATGGCAATGCACACCTCGCCGCGAATAACTTTTGGTAGCCACTCCAGTTGTTGAACGGCAGTGCCATGTCGAAGAACGGAGGGGCCAAATTGACGTTCAGCAAACCAGTGGGCGGCTACTGGTGCACCTGCTGACAGTAATTCTTCACTGACGACCAAACGATGGGCCGTGCCGCCTCCATAACCACCAAATTCAGTTGGCAGCATCAGGCCAATCAAGTGGGCTGCTCCCAAACGACGACTGAAGTCTGGATCGAACCCGATAAGCCAGGAATCACAACGAGGGGTGAAGCCCCCTGAAGCGAGTTCAGTTGATAGGAAAGAGCGGACTCGGGCTCGAAGCTCGTTCAATTCAGACACCATCAATCCCTTCGTTGAGAACATTCCTCCATAGAAGATACCGACTTCGCTTCATGAAACAACGAGTTACTCGGAAATCTCTCCGCAAGCCAATCTTGCATCTATCTTTGAGGGGTGACTGTGCGAAGCGAGCAACGAGGCCGAATTCTGGTAGTTGTCATTGATCGGCCGGAAAAACGCAATGCCATCAATGCTGATGTAACCGCCGGCATTGATGCAGCGTTGAATGAATTGGACGACAACCCCGAACTGTGGGCAGGAGTGATCACGGGTACTCCAACGATGTTCTCGGCAGGGACGGACATTAGCTCTCGTGATGCCCGAGCTACTGAGCGCGGTGGTGAGTACGGCGTGATTCGCCGTGAAAGAGCTAAGCCCCTCATTGCTGCGGTTGAAGGCAATGCGCTTGGTGGGGGATTTGAAATTGCACTGGCCTGTGATCTGATTGTGGCCTCGACGACCGCGAGATTCGGTCTTCCTGAAGCACAACGTGGGGTGATCGCGACTTCGGGTGCTCTTTTTCGCGCGATGCGCGCCTTGCCTATCAATGTGGCCCGCGAGATGTTGATTGCTGGAACTGTGCTGAGCGCCGATCGGGCCTTTCAGCTTGGATTGGTCGCTGAGGTTACGCCACCAGAGGCTGCATGCGATGCCGCTGTTGCTCTGGCGGAGCGTATTTGTTTGGCTTCGCCATTCTCAGTACGACAAACGCTCGCAGCGATCAATCGACAGCTCAAGGAAGATGACGCTGCTGGGTGGGCGGCTACGAGCATTGCAGTTGAAGCGATCTTGGCGTCTGAAGATATGAAGGAAGGCAGTGAAGCCTTTTTCCAGAAACGAACCCCGCAGTGGAAAGGCCGGTAGCCATGTCTGAGATCCGAGAACAAAAGCGAAGTCGCGCCATTGCGATGAGTAGTGATGAGCGTGATCGATACCTCAAAGACGAGCGCGTGTGCCGCGTTGCCTCAGTTGGCTCAGATGGCAACCCACACGTCACCCCGTTGTGGTTCATTTGGGATGGTCAATATTTATGGTTGAACTCCATTGTGAAAAGTCAACGGTGGGTAGATTTGGTTGGTCACCCTCATGTCGCAGTCGTGATTGATGGGGGACGTGAATTCTTCGAACTCCATGGTGTGGAAATTGAAGGAGTAGTCATGGTGATGGGGGAAGTGCCTCGTCAGTCACTACTGAATGCCGAGCTCGCGCCGATTGAACTTGAGTTTGCTCGCAAGTACTCGAAAAGCGATGAGTTCTACGTCGACGGTCGCCATGGATGGCTGAGGATAACTCCGACCAAGATTTCCAGTTGGGACTTCAGGAAGAATGAAGCCTTGCGTCCCCCTCAATAACTTCCTGCATGAGTCGTCCGTAGTACTCAGCAATCCAAGTGTCATCAATGGTGGCGAGTAATCGTTGCGTGCGTAAACCCACGGCTAAGCCGAGCATCAGACAAGCGAGCACCTCAACTCGATATTCAACGGCTTCATCGGCTGCGAACCATGGGGTGAGGTAGGTGCTTACCCACGTGTGAAATTCCAAGCGAGCCGCTTTTGGATCAGGGGCATCTGCAGTGCGAAACACTGCTTGAACCCAGGGCTCTGACATGTCGTGTTCGCGTCGAAGCAGAATGCGTTGGGCCAGCGCTTGACCGATTTCACTCTTTGGGATTGACGAATCGAAGGGTTCAAGGCTGAGTGGCGCAGCGTCTTCGTAAATCTTGGCTTTGCTACCGCCCACTTTCATCACCATTGAAGGGGAAAGCCCCGCCTCTGACGCAATCTGGCGGATGGTTACCGATGGGTAGCCACGTTCGGCAAAGAGTCGCCGTGCAGCCTCCAACACATGATCGCGCGAATTGGATTTCACTTGGTCTCCTCGTGGTGATGGGTGAGTTCCGCAACAAGCGCAGGATCTAGTGGTCCAAGTTCGTTATGTTCTGGTTTTGGAATTGCGATTGCGATGAGTGCCCCAATGATTGACGCTGCAGCGGCAAGCATGAAGATCATTTGGAAGGCCGACTGACTAGGCAGGTTGTTGCCACCGACTTCGACGACGAGCACCGCCAAGATGCCTGCGATAGCAGCACTTGAAACAGATGACCCGATGCTGCGAAGCAGAGTGTTGAGACCGTTAGCGGCTGCTGTTTCAGTTTCAGGCACTGCGCTCATGATCAGGAGCGGCATGGCAGCAAATGAAATTGCGGTGCCGGCAGCGACGATGACGGCAGCGATGGCAATGAGTACAACGGTGTCGTTGAAGAAGAGTCTTTCGAGATAGCCAAATCCCATCAATGCCGCCCCAACAATCAAGGTAATTTTTGCGCTGAAGAGGCGAGTGATCTTTGCTGAGACGGGCGCGAGAACCACCATCGCGAGTGAGGTTGGAATCATCACCAGGCCAGCTTCCAGGCTGGTAAGGCCGGGGCCGTAACCGGTACTTTCAGGCATTTCGAGTAATTGAAAAGTCGCCAGCATGTTTGCATACATCGCGAAACCCATAAGGATCGAAGTGAGGTTGGTCATCAAGACCGTTCTGCGCATGCTTACCCGAAGGTCAACGAGGGGTCGTTCATTCTTAAATTCCAACGGAATCCAAATTGCCAAGATCGCCGCGGTGAGGCCGAAGGCGAAGAGGGTTGGTGAACTGGTCCAACCCCAAGAGCCGCCCTTGGAAATTGCCATGAGTAAGGCCGTTAGTGCACCTGAAAGCAGGACCGCGCCAAGGTAATCGAACTTTCCACCCGTGCGAATCTCAGATTCCCGAACGATGATAAGGATTGCCATGAACATGGCGATGGCGAAAATTCCTGACACCCAAAAAATGGCGTGCCAGCCAAAATAGGTGAAAACAATGCCCGAAAGCGGCATTCCGATCGCGGCACCGATGCCAAGGGTTGCACTCATGAGGGCAACAGCGCTGCTGAGTTTCTCCTCGGGGAGTTCGTCTCGCATGATGCTCATGCCAATAGGGATGAGAGCGGATGCGGTCCCCTGGAAAATTCGGGCGACGATGACCATCATCAGGGTGCTGCTCAGCGCACCGATGACTGAGCCGATCAGTAACAAGCCTAAGCAGACCAGCATCATCCGTTTCTTGCCGAACATGTCGGCAAGGCGGGACAGCGTCGGCGTAGCAACCGCGCTTGAGAGCAAAGTGGCGGTGATAACCCACGAAACATCATCGACAGAGGCATTCAAAATCCCGGGCAGCTCGCTCAGTAACGGAACAAGCAGGGTTTGCATCAACGAAGCTGCCATGCCGCTGATAGCGAGAACCGCGATGACCACGGTGGGCGAATACGTACGTGCGAGGTGCATAAGTAGGAATGCTTCCCAGTTGAAGTGAACGTGTGTTCACGCATTCAATCACACTGTTGAACCGCGTCAATTCACCATAAAACGGACATGACTCATGTCACATCCGGGAATGGGGGACAGGAGAGTCATCGTGGCCTAGATCACGCCGTATAAAGGTTAAAACAGGCAAATGACTGGTCCTGTGGACAAAATGGAGCTTGGCAATGTCAGTGGAAGTTCCTAAGGTTTTTTCAAGTGAGGTGCCTTTCGGCCTTACATGAAATTCCCTGGCGAAGGCCAGGAACGACTTGATCCTTGTGGTCTGTCCCGTGCGATTCGGGGCGGCGGTCAGGTGTGTTGGCGAGTGCAGTTGACCAGACAGACGGTCAATGCGTGCGATGACCTGGGTTTTGACCGTGCACCTGCTCGAGGTGCTGATCAAAGAGGACGCATGCGCATTGCGCACAAGGTTGCCATCATTGCGACCATCATGGGTTTCGGGTTGCTGCCTATGGCTGCCCCCGCCCTCGCCGCAGAAGCGACGGCAGTGACTGTTTCCGAAACGGTGACAGCATCGGTCGCGCTCCAAGCCCGCACTGCGGCATTGGTGACAAAAACTTGGAAATTCGCCTTTGTCTCACCGGCCACCCTGGACCGTTCGGGTGTGGAACCAAGTCTTTATCGCGGCAAGTTTTATCGCCCGAGCCTCGAACATATTCGCCGATGCATAGTGAGCCGCGAAAGTTCCGGGCACTACTTCTCTGTCTCGCACAGCGGCAAGTATCGCGGTGCATATCAAATGTCTCCAGGTTTGGCCCGCGGTGCTACCTGGATGATGTTTCCGGAATTTCAAAAGATTCTCGGCGAAAAAGCAGCTGAAGTGGCGATGCTTCGATTGCGCACCACCCCGATTCATCAGTGGACCCGTTTTTGGCAAGATGCAGCATTCAGCACCGTCTATAACTGGGAACACGCAAACTCAGGCGCTTCACATTGGCGTGCGACGAACCGTGGCTGCTAACTGAAGTGGATCCATCTGGCACGATGCACGAATGCTTCGAGTACTGACAGTAAATGTAAATGGCATTCGTGCGACCGCCCGTCGTGGTGGGCTCGAGTGGTTGGCGCAAGTCGATGCGGATGTTATTTGCCTGCAAGAAGTGCGCGCGACTCACGAACAACTACATGAGGTTCTCAAAGAATCCCCCCTTTCTCACCTGCATGTCCAACATTCGCCAGCCCCGCAGTTAGGTAGAGCTGGAGTTGCCATCCTCACCAAATCGCCAGCGAAGCGAATAACCGTTGGGCACGAACAGCTTGA
>WLNQ01000089.1 GCA_009699705.1 Actinomycetota bacterium
AAGGCCGGCGTTAAGCGCGCATGGGAGACCATGGGCATGCGCGTCAATTTGCAGGCAAGCCTGCAAATGATGGAAGTTACCGGTCACGCAGGCGACGTCGCTGCATGGCGTAAGGAAAACGCCGACAAGGGTTACGGCCCGGCTCCTCGCAAGGTCGTGTCACAGCGTGCCGAAGTTGCGTTAGAAGAAGCTCGCAAGCGTTACCCAAACGTTAAGGGCTAAAAACTCAGAAATAGGAACCGCGATTGACTGATATTCTGGTCAATCGCGGTTCTTGTTATGTCCGCAGAAAGCACCACCAAATGAATGATTGAACTAGGGGAGCAACACACATGGATGAAACTCCGGCTTGCCCTCTGTGTAATTGCGAATTCACCTATGAACTCAGCGGGCTGTTCGTTTGCCCTGAGTGTGCTCATGAGTGGTCAGTTCAGGTTGACGATGCAGAGGTTGGCGAAAAAATCATTCGCGATGCTGTCGGCAACATTCTCGTCGATGGTGATGACGTCACCATCGTGAAAGATGTGAAGGTCAAGGGAAGTTCGGCACCGCTCAAGGTTGGTACAAAGGTTCGAGGAATTCGCTTGGTTCAAGGATCAGGTGACCATGACATCGACGCCAAGGTCGATGGGTTTGGCCCGATGATGTTGAAATCGAGTGTGGTGAAGAAGGCTTAAGTGGCAAGCAACGCAGAGATGCGTTCTTGTAGCGCAATTTCATCGTCGGTCTGAATCGCGATGATTTTAGTTCGGCCAGTTTGCCCAGCAACAACGCTGATCTCTGCCTTACGAACGTTCAAGGCAGCAGCAAGTGCTGCGACAACAGCAGCATTAGCCTGACCATCAACTGGTTGTGCATGAACCGCAACAATTAATGCTGCAGGCTCGCCGTACGCCCCACCAACACTCACGCGGGAAGCGCCTGGCTTCACGCGGATTGTCACTCGAACGATGCTCACCTG
Source organism: Actinomycetota bacterium (assembly GCA_009699705.1). Lineage (GTDB taxonomy): Bacteria > Actinomycetota > Actinomycetes > S36-B12 > S36-B12 > UBA11398. The sequence goes on from WLNQ01000089.1 coordinate 962, forward strand.
TACATGCAACCATGCGGCTTATTACGTGTGACCGGGGCACCTCGTCAGCGACACGACACCAACTCTCCAAACCGCAGAGCTGCCCCACCCACCGGTTTCGATAGGCTTCAGTGTTCGTTGTGGGGGGCGGTAGCTCAGCTGGTTAGAGCCCCGGGCTCATAACCTGGTCGTCGTCGGTTCGAGCCCGACCCGCCCCACAAAGACAACCCCTTGCAGGACAACAACTATTGCAAAGGGCATCTTGTGAAACCTACGCAGTCTGGGTGTCAGATGTCACAAAAATGTCACACGGGCGTTTTTACAGCGCGGCTAACTCAGCAGGGTGATGACGACCTTGAAGGTCTTGCCGTCTGTAAGGAGAGTAAGGCGCTCATACCCACGCGCTCCAGCATATTTACCGGTGCCGCCGATGACGGCATATGTATCGGTCCAGCCCGGCTGCGGCAGCGAGCCAATCGGCAGCTTCGACATCCCCCTGAAGAACAGCCATCCACCCGGAAGTGCAGTCTCGATATCGACTCGGCGCATGTCGGTCTTGGCCTCAGGGTTGTAGGCAATGATCTCAGACTGCGAGTAACTCACCCCAATCACCGCCCCTTTTAGGGTCTTCGACAAGGCCAGTTCGCGATGGACGAGATCGCCGTTATCTGGACCCTGCGCATTGTTTTCGATACGTGCGATCCCTCGATTTTCCGCATAAAGCACCATTGTGGTCGAGCCCTTAGGACCAGATGACGGTGCAGCATTTACGACGGGCGCACCCGCAATGCAGACGACAAGGGCAATAACGACCAGTCCAAATCGACGGGAATTTCGCAGAATCATGGGAGAAACCTTCTTCAGTTCGTTTTTGATTGAAAGTAAATTTATCATTCGGTGTTGGAAGGCGACTCTTCAGCCGAGGACTTGAATTCGTGTATAGACACATCCTCGTACGCGGCCAAAGTCAATGGCGCTTAGGAATTGGATCTGGTGGCAGTCGCGGCAGTCGCGGCAGTCGCGGCAGTCACGGCGACCGCGGCTAGTGATTATTTGCAGAAGAAGGGTTTCGTGTCTACCGCTGCTAGGTGGAGTCCCAGGTCCTGGGAAAGTCACAACACGAACATTGTCGCTATGCGTTGTTCTCAGCTCAGGCGCGGTGGCCCTGCATAGCCGGTCATTCTCGAGATTCGTCCCTCGTTATCGATGTCAAACACATCGACGACTCTGCCAACTGGGCCGTCAGGATTACTGGTTTGCATCTCAACAATTACGACGTTGTCCAACTCGTAGAACCGCGCATCCGTCATCTGCATATCCGTGATGGTTTCAGCCATTGCTGAATATCGATCAATGATTGCATCACGCCCACGTGTAGCTGGGGTGTCTGATGGCGATTCCCAGAGGGAGTCCTCGGCGAAGAGCTCGCCCATTTCAGTAAATTTGCGAGCATTGAAAAGTTCGATATATCGTTTCGCGGTCTCGATCGGCTTCATGTGAGCCATCATGCCCTGTCACCTTGGAAATAGTGCGAGACACCGTGGGATCCGTATCTCTACGAATCCGCGCGGTGCCTCTCGCCTGTCAATCCTTACGACTCAAGCAATGTCGAATCGATCGGCATTCATAACCTTGTTCCATGCTGCTACGAAGTCACGAAGGAACTTCTCTTTTGAATCCTTACTTGCGTACACCTCCGCTATTGCGCGAAGTTGCGCATTCGAGCCGAATACGAGGTCAACTCGACTAGCAGCCCACTTGAACTCTCCAGTGGTTACATCGCGACCTTCGAAGGCTTGCTCATCTGGCGAAGTTGGCTCCCACTTCGTATCCATGTCAAGAAGGTTGACGAAGAAGTCGTTCGTCAATGCCCCAGGACGTGCAGTGAGCACACCTTCTGCCGAGCGGCGGTAGTTAGCGTCAAGTACTCGCATGCCGCCAATGAGAACAGTCATCTCTGGTGCGGTGAGATTCAGCAAACTAGCCTGATCAATCAGGAGCTTCTCCGCAGGTACCGTAGCTTGGCTACCGAGGTAGTTACGGAAGCCATCAGCAGTCGGTTCAAGTACAGCAAATGACTCCACGTCGGTCTGGTCTTGAGTTGCATCGGTGCGGCCTGGAGTGAATGGCACCTTGATGCTGTTACCAGCGCTGATTGCTGCGAGTTCAATTGCTGCGTTGCCACCAAGAACGATTAAGTCGGCAAGGGAAACTTGTTTCTTGCCCGTGCTCTTGTCGATGTTGTACTCATTCTTGATTCCTTCAAGGGCAAGTAAAACCTTGGGAAGTTCAGATGACGCGTTCACTTCCCAATCCTTTTGTGGCTCTAAGGAAATTCGCGCACCGTTGGCACCACCACGCTTGTCGGATCCACGAAATGTTGAGGCTGAAGCCCAGGCCGTCGCCACTAATTCTGAAACAGAAAGCCCCGACTCAAGGATTCTTATCTTGAGTAATTCGATGCCTTTGTTTCCTATGAGTTTGTGAGTAACCGCAGGAACAGGGTCTTGCCAGAGCTGGGGCTCAGTTGGAGCCATGGAGCCAAGGTACCGACTGATTGGACCCATATCGCGATGCGTCAATTTGAACCACGCTTGAGCAAATACGTCTGCAAGCTCAGCTGGATTCTCTAGGAAGCGTCGGGAAATTGATTCGTAGATCGGATCAAGGCGCATCGCAAGGTCAGTTGTGAACATGATCGGTGCGTGCGTCTTGGATGGATCGTGGGCATCAGGCACCGCATCGGTAGCAGCTGAATTCGCAGGAATCCATTGCGTTGCGCCAGCTGGACTTTTGGTCTGCTCCCATTCGTAACCAAACAACGTTTCGAAGTAGCTGTTATCCCAAGCAACGGGAGTGGGAGTCCAAGCACCTTCGAGCCCGCTGGAAATGGTGTCTGCGCCATTGCCGGTGCCGAAGCTGCTCATCCAGCCGAGTCCTTGCTCTTGCAGTGGAGCAGCTTCAGGCACGGGGCCGACGTATTTGCTTGGATCAGCAGCACCATGAGCCTTGCCGAAGGTGTGACCTCCGGCAATCAGCGCAACAGTCTCTTCGTCGTTCATCGCCATTCGGCGAAATGTTTCCCGAATATCTACAGCGGCTGAGAGTGGATCCGAATTGGCGTTCGGTCCTTCTGGGTTCACATAGATGAGGCCCATCTGGACAGCTGCAAGTGGATTTTCAAGATCTCGTTCACCGCTGTAACGATCTTCATCGCCGAGCCACGTTTTTTCTGTTCCCCAGTTGATGTTCTCCTCTGGTTCCCAAATGTCTACTCGTCCACCGGCAAAGCCGAAGGTCTTCAGGCCCATTGATTCCAGTGCGACGGTGCCAGTGAAAACGATGAGGTCAGCCCAGGAGATTTTCTGGCCGTATTTTTGCTTGAGTGGCCACAGCAACCTGCGTGCCTTATCGAGGTTGACGTTATCGGGCCAACTGTTCAACGGAGCAAAACGTTGGGCACCGGATCCGGCACCACCTCGACCATCGCTGATGCGGTAGGTGCCAGCGCTATGCCAAGCCATCCGGATAAAGAAAGGTCCGTAGTGGCCATAGTCGGCTGGCCACCAGTCTTGCGAGGTAGTCATTAACTCTTCAATGTCTTGCTTGAGCACATTGAGGTCAAGAGTTGCGAATGCCTCGGAGTAGTTGAATTCTTCGCCCAGCGGATTTCCTGCAGGGGGATTCTGGTTGAGGATCTTGAGGTTGAGCTGATTCGGCCACCACTCTTGGTTCGACGTTCCCCGGCTTGACTGTTTGTGCGATGTCCCAACTACGGGGCATGTGCTCTCACTGTCCATGTCGTCCTCTTCTGTTTCGTAGGTGTGCCTCAAAGTTAGGCATCGATCTTTAGCTGGTCGGCGTTACTCGACAGAAACGTGTTTGATCTCGGTCTTCAACGCAGCGCGAAGTCGACGGATTGGCGGACTTAGGCGGGTTGGTTGGATCCCTTGGGTGAGGCAATCAGGGCAGCGGCCCCAATACGACACATCGGCCTCGTCGATTTCGAAGCCCAAGTTGTTGACGACTTCTAGGCATGGTGCATATCCGGCTGCGCAGTCAACATCTTCGACGCGACCACAGATTCGGCAAATCAGGTGATGGTGGTTATCGCCAATTCGGTCTTCAAAGAGAGCAGGAGAGCCAACGGGCTGAATGCGCCGAATCAACCCAGATTCAGTGAGTAAGCCCAACGCGTCATACACCGACTGACGAGAAATGGCGCCGATCTGCGACCGCGCAACATCGCAGATCTCATCAGCAGTGGCATGCGCATTCGCCGAGACGGCGCGCATAACTGCCAAGCGCTGAGCCGTGACCTGAACACCGTTTTGGCGAAGCAGCTCGGTTGGTGTCGCGGTCATGTCTTCAGCATACGCCTAGTTTGGATCAAGTCCAAACTAGGAAAGAGTCCAACATCTATAGCTACGTGACTGTGTTAACCCTTGTCAGAAGCAGGCGCTGGGGAACTCAACCTTGGGGGCTAGATCGCTGGCATAGCCGCTGTGCTGAATCTGAACGAAGCCCACGGGCTGGTGCCCAAATGCTTAAGATTGATCAGCGGTGAATTCAACCCGCATCTTTTTTAAGGGGATCAATGCTTCGCCTGTTGCGCCAGTATTTGGCTCCTTATAAGCGCACGCTGATCTTGATTACTGCTTTGTTGTTAGTCCAGGCTTTTGGGCAGCTGTATCTGCCCTACTTGAACGCGTCGATCATCAACAACGGCGTACTCACCGGCGACACCACCTACATTCTCAAAATCGGTGGGGTCATGCTATTGGTGACTGCCGTATTCACAGTTGCCTCGATTGTGGCGGTGTATTTCAGTGCACGCACAGCTATGCGGTTTGGTCGTGATGTGCGTCGAGCCCAATTCGAGCGGGTTCAGGAATTCGCCTTACGGGAAGTCAATGAATTCACTGCACCCTCGTTAATCACTCGAAACACCAACGATGTGCAACAGGTGCAGATGGTCGTCGTGATGTCGCTGACCACAATGATTTCAGCACCAATTGTTGCCATCGGCGGCGTCATCATGGCTATTCAAGAAGATGTGCAGCTGTCGCTCTTGCTCATAGTTGTCATCCCGTTGATGATCATTGTGATTGGCGCGATCATCGTTAGGGCGGTGCCGCAGTTCGCGATCATGCAAGATCGCATTGACAGAATTAACCTAGTGTTACGCGAAAATCTCACGGGAATTCGTGTCATTCGGGCCTTCGTGAAGAATCGATTTGAACGCCAACGATTTGCTGATGCCAACGCTGATCTCACTTCCACTGCGCTAAAAGTGAACCGACTCTTCGCAATGATGATGCCGTCACTGATGTTCATTCTTAATATCGCGACCATAGGTGTGCTGTGGTTTGGCGGTCATCTCGTTGATAACGGTTCCCTCGAAATTGGAAATCTCACTGCATTCATCGCTTATGTCACGCAAATTCTGACTTCCGTGATGATGGCAGTCATGATGTCGGTGATGATCCCAAGGGCTTCAGCTTCAGCCAACAGAATTCAAGAAGTTTTAGACACAAATCCACATATCACCGAGCCAGCGCATCCAAGTTCTCAGATTCCTACTGCAGGGGTCATTGAACTTCGTAATGTTGATTTCAGTTACCCAGGGGCGGAGCAGCCTGTTCTGCACGATGTGAGTTTCACTTGCAAGCCGGGTGAGATGACGGCAATCGTGGGAAGCACCGGTGCAGGGAAAACAACGGCGATTAGTTTGATGACCAGACTTTACGACGTCACGGGCGGTGAAGTCCTTATCGACGGAACCAACGTCAAGGATCTGCTTTTTGAAGATCTTTGGGCTGCCTTTGGAATGGTTCCGCAAAAAGCATTCCTCTTTGCCGGCACTATCGCCACAAACCTTCGCTTTGGAAAACAAGATGCCACTGAGGTCGAGATTTGGCAGGCACTCAGAATCGCCCAAGCCGAAGATTTCGTTCGAGCATTGCCCGCTGGCATCGATTCGGTTGTTGATCAAGGCGGGCAAAACCTTTCCGGCGGGCAGCGCCAGCGGATCGCAATTGCTCGAGCGCTCATTCGTCAACCGCTGGTGTACGTCTTTGATGACAGTTTCTCTGCGCTGGACTTCACCACAGATACCAAGTTGAGAGCAGCGCTCGCTGAACACACATTTCTGAGCGAACAGAACGCACCAACGGTCATCGTGGTAGCCCAACGTGTGAGCACTGTGCTCAAAGCCGATCAGATTGTTGTGCTCGATGAAGGTCGTGTTGTCGGCGTAGGCGATCACCATTCGCTGCTTGAAAGTAGTGAGATTTACCGCGAAATTGTTTACTCCCAGCTCACGGCGCAGGAGGCCTCATGAGCGGGATGATGGGTCAGGCGATGCGCCGACCTGGCAGTCCAGGTGGTCCAGGCAGTGGCGGACCGATGGGAATGAGTCCGGGTGGTGGTGCAAAAGCTAAAAGCTTCTCCGACTCCCTAAAGCGAATGACCCGCCGGTTGGCACCTGAACGCTGGCGAATGGTGCTGGTGTTCGTGCTGGGCACGGTTAGTGTCTTCTTCGCAGTTTTGGGTCCCAAGCTCTTGGGCGACGCCACGAACATCGTGTTTGCGGGTTACTTGTCGAACAAAATCCCTGCTGGCATGACCCAAGCAGAAGCAATTCAGAATCTGCAGGCC
>WLNQ01000009.1 GCA_009699705.1 Actinomycetota bacterium
GCACCACCACAGAGCCCGATGGCGAAACTCGCAGGGCATTTTCAGCCAAGTTATCGATGATCTGGCGCAGCCGCATGGGGTCGGTGGTCACCATCAGTGAATCGGGCGGGAGTTCTTCAAAGAACTGCACATGCTCGCGTTCACACCGGGTACGCCACACCTCTGCGGCGTCTGCTCCGACTTCCTGCATCTCAACTTCTGCTGGATGCACCCTGAAATGCACTGCACCTAAGCGAGCCAGATCGAGTAAATCGCTGACGAGGCGGTCAAGGCGCTGTGCTTCAGCAGCCACGATGGCGCCAGTTTTGGCGACATCATCTGGCTCGATCACATCATCTGCGAGTGCCTCTGCATAGCCCTTAACTGCCGTCAACGGCGTGCGAAGTTCATGTGAAACAGAGAGCAAGAACTCTCGCTGGCGTCGCTCTGAAGTGTCTAGTGCCGAACTCAGTGAGTTCAGTGCCAATGCAATCTCGGCAACTTCGCTTGGTCCTTCTGGCACCAGCCGTACGTCACGAGATCCAGCCTGAATTTCATAGGCCGCGTCTCGGGCTGCGCGCAACGGACGCACCATGCGCTTAGCCGCTACATAGCCGATAGGTATCGCAATGAGCAACCCAATAAATAAAGCTAGGAGAAAACGAAGCAAACCAGCTTGAGCGGGGCCACCAGCAACAGTGACGGGCTGTTCCAGAATTACCGCGCCTCCGGTGGCAAGGGAACGCCCTTCCACTAACACTTTGTCCCCGCGAATGTCACCCTGAATCGACAGGGTTCCGTGCTCGAGAAGTTCTTTGAGTTCTGCTGCAGGCACTCCTGGCACTGCTGTTGAATTATCGAAGACGAGGTACCCCTGAACTTGCTCTGCTAACAATGTCGCGGCCAAGGACTGCGGCACCAAGTGATCGCGTTCCCCACCGCCTGGCGCACCACGGTCAATGGCAGCTGCGGTGAGATCTGCGAGTCGGGATAATTGGTTTTTTGACTGATTGACTTCGGCGGAACGAACAAGCGGAAAAGAAATCAGACCTGCCACCACCACCACGATCGCGGCAACCGCACTGGTCAGAAGCACCATGCGCGTCACCAAATTTATGCCGCGATAACTTGCCAGCGTCACTGAGGTTCCTCTGCCGAATAGCCCACGCCGCGAACCGTGCGAATGATGTCGAAATCACCAAGCTTGGCCCGCACCTGAGCAACGTGCACATCTACTGTGCGGGTACCAACTACCGCCGAGTAACCCCACACTTCGCTTAACAGTTGATCCCGACTAAACACTCGACCTGGGTTATCCATTAAGTGAGCCAAGAGATCGAATTCCGTCGCGGTTAACGAAATGGTATCGCTATTCACCAAGACTCGTCGAGTCACTGGATCGAGCTGAATTTTGCCGATGATTGCTGGCCCAGGGGCTGCCGCCGCATGTTGTGCGCGTCGAACAACCGACTTCACTCGAGCGACAACCTCGCGGGGACTAAATGGCTTGGTGATGTAATCATCGGCGCCAAGTTCAAGCCCAAGAATGCGATCCACTTCTTCATCGCGGGCCGTACAGAACAAAATCGGGGTCCAATTACTTTCATTACGCAAGGATCGACAGACTTCCGTGCCATCCATACCAGGTAGCCCAACATCAAGAATGATCGCGACGGGGTGCAGGGTGCGGGCGTAAGACAAACCATCGGGTCCAGTCGTAGCCACGTGCACGCCATAACCTTCGCGCGCTAGATACATCCGCAGGAGATCAGAGATCGCTCGCTCGTCTTCAACAACAAGTACGAGACCCTTCACACTCTGGCTGTCACTCATGTACCTAGCGTCTCAGATGTTCAGCAAGAAATGTGCCGCCAAGGTCGGTGCCTGGTCAATTCTGGATCAGGGTTTGGTAAATCTTGGACTTACGCGTGTGGCGTTTGCCCTAGACCCATCATTTGCATGACCTTGCCCACGATGGCTCCGACAACAACAAGAGCGCCACCGATCCAAAACACGACCCAGTTTCCAGCCATGATGCCCAGCGTGCCCACAAGGAAGGCAATCATGATGATGGCGACGGCGCTCCAGGCTGCAGGAGTGTTGCCGTGACCATGCGCGACGACGGGTGTGGTTGCTTGAGTCATGGGTCTATCTAAGCAGGTTCAGTGTCCGATTTGGGATCGGCCGGGCTAGCCGTGGGGTCCTGGCCACTATTGAGCGCATCCCAAGGCGACATGGCTCGAGTTTTACGCGAGCCCTCGACCTCATATTTCGCACCAAGGCCATCCCAAGCGCGACTGAAAACAGTAGTCACTACTCCAGCGGCGGCGATCAGCAACGCACCAATACCCACCACGATCCACCAGGGGTGTGTCGTGATCAAGCCCACAGTGTCATTTCCAGCATCAATCGCCGGGTGTCTCAGGAAATCAAGAATCCCCAGCTCTATGACCACGCCAACAGCGATCAGCAATAGGCCAACAACCTGTCGCGCCCAAGACCGAAGCGACAACAGGGCAAGCGCGCCAGCGACAGCAACAATTGCTAGTGACATCGCTTGAGGTACGGCTTCGCCACCACTGACGGTGACGGTCCTTGAACCGGCTCCACCCAGCACTGTCACTGTTGCCGTGGCCCAAGTAAATGAGCAACCGATAAAGGTGGCAAGCGCCCCGACGATCAGCGTCGTTATGGCATTACGACGAGACGTCACGTCTCAACCGTCTGCAGCGTGGCAGCGATCGCGACCGCGCGAAGGACTGCGGCGGCCTTATTTCGGCATTCTGCATCTTCAAGTTCTGGCACGGAATCTGCAACTATCCCAGCTCCGGCTTGCACATAGGCGATGTTGTCCTTCACCACAGCCGTACGAATAGCTATTGCGGTGTCAATATTTCCCGCAAAGTCGAAGTACCCAACACATCCACCATAAATTCCCCGACGTAACGGTTCGAGTTCATCGATGATGGCCATCGCGCGAGGCTTTGGAGCGCCGCTCAACGTGCCTGCGGGGAAAGTAGCCGCAAGCGCGTCATAAGCGGTCTTGCCTTCAGCTAGTTCGCTGGTGACAGTTGACACGAGATGCATCACATGGGAATACCGCTCAACTTGCATGAAATCAACAACTTGCACCGAACCTGGAGCACTCACACGCCCAAGATCGTTACGGGCTAAGTCCACGAGCATCAGGTGTTCAGCGCGCTCTTTGACATCCGCCAACATTTCTTCAGCCAATGCAGAGTCTTCTTCAACGGTGACGCCGCGCTTGCGTGTGCCAGCAATCGGATGCACCACGCAATGTCCCTGTTCAACGGTAACCAGAGCCTCCGGCGACGAGCCGACAATTTCAAAGGCTGTTTTCTCACTCAAGTGGTCGCCATCAAGTTCTGGAACGCGCACCAAGTACATATAAGGACTGGGGTTAGTCGTGCGCAAGATTCGATAGACATCTAGCGCCGATGCCGAACAAGGTGTCGAAAACCGTTGTGACAAAACGATCTGAAATGCGTCGCCCGCACGAATATATTCTTTCGCCTGATCTACATCTGCAATGTATTTGCTCTGTTCGGTCCACGACGTCACATCAGCAGCAGCGTTGGGATCAAAGGTTGATGGCAGCAGTCCGCGCCCAGCTGACAGATCAGCCTGCATGACATCGAGTCGGGCCACCGCATCAGCCCAAGCATCGTCAACCCGCTCTTGGGTCGCATCGTAATTAATCGCGTTGGCAATAAGTAGAACTGAACCTTCAGCGTGATCAAGAACGGCAAGATCAGTTGCCAGGAGGAAGGCCATGTCTGGCACACCAATTTCATCTGGATTGTTATCCGGAATGCGTTCCCAGTGGCGGACCATGTCATAGCTGACATAGCCAACAAGCCCGCCCGTGAGTGGCGGTAACCCTGGCAGTGGATGGGTCTGCAGGAGTGCAACTGTGTCACGAAGAATGTCGACTGCTGCGCCACCTGTAGGTACCCCGTGTGGCACTCGACCAACCCAACGTGCCTTGCCTTGAACATCAGTGAGCATGGCTGCAGCGCGCACACCTACGAATGAATAACGCGACCAGTGTTTTCCCTGCTCAGCAGATTCCAGCAAAAAAGTTCCAGCGCGATCCCCGCATAGCGCATCGAATAAGCCAACGGCTGTGACTCCGTCTGCCAAGAAACGTCGAACAACAGGAATGACGCGACGGTCTTTGGCTAGTTCTCGGAAGGTTTCAAGATCGGGTGCAACTCCCCCGTTACGCGAACCAAGGAGCGCGTTCACTTGGCCACCTCAACAATGAGAACATCAAAACAGGTGCGCGTTCCGTTGTGGCAAGCCGCGCCTGTCTGGTCAACCTGCAGCAAGATCGTGTCCCCATCACAATCCAAAGCGACGCTGACCACGGTTTGAGTGTTACCCGATGTTGCGCCTTTGACCCACAGCTCACCTCGGCTGCGCGAGAAATACGTTGCTGCTGACGTCTCTAGAGTGAGTTCGAGTGACTCCCTGTTCATCCAGGCCATCATTAAAACCTCACCGGTGCCAACCTGCTGGGCAATGGCAGGCACGAGCCCGTCGGCATTAAATTGCACGGCGGCCAAAAGTTCCCCACGAGATGACATGCGCCTATTCTGCCGGTGCACCATGATGGGTACATGAGCCCCTCATCTTTGGTAGCCCAAGAGCGTCGAGCCCTAGCCGAAATTCTCCTCAGTGTTGGCCCTGATGCCCCCACGCTTTGTGAGGGTTGGACCGCACGCGACCTCGTCGCGCACCTCGTGATCCGTGAAGGCCGGCCCGATGCCGCCATTGGAATTCTCGGTGGCCCGATGGCAAAGTGGACCGCCAAGGTGCAAGACGCTGCAGCCCTACAGCCCTTTGATGAACTCGTTGCGACCTTTCTCAGCGGCCCTCCGCGCTGGTCGCCCTTTTCTATCGCCAAGGTCGATGCCGCTGCCAATATTGTCGAGTTTGCCGTTCATATAGAAGACGTTCGCCGAGCGCAACCAAGTTGGGTTGCCGCACCTGACAATCCAGAACTCAACGAAGTTCTTTGGACACGACTCACCAAGATGGGCAAGTTGCTCTTACGAGGAGTCACGCTGGGTGTTGAGTTTCAACGCACTGATCAGAGCGCTCCGGTCTTTGCCGCAAAAACAGGCGCACCTACCGTCACCTTGATCGGTACGCCTCTTGATCTTGTCCTGCGCACCTACGGGCGCACTGAAGTAGACGTTCAGGTCACGGGAGATCAGGGCGCAGTCGATACGTTCAATGCTGCAAAGTTCGGGATTTAACGCGCGAGTACATCAATACGCGAAAAGATCAGCGCACCGGATAATCGGCATCCGCCAAAGCTTTTTTAACTTCGTCAATCCGTAATTGCCCGAAGTGAAACACGCTCGCGGCAAGCACAGCATCTGCGCCGGCAACAACGGCCGGCACGAAGTCTTCCAACTTTCCAGCACCGCCACTTGCGATGATAGGAACGGATACTTCACGACGCACCATGGCAATGAGTTCTAGGTCGTAGCCCTCTTTGGTGCCATCGGCATCCATGGAGTTCAAGAGAATTTCACCTGCTCCACGCTTGGTGCCTGCGATCGCCCACTTCACCGCATCAATACCTGTACTGCGCCGACCACCATGAGTGGTTACTTCGAAACCGCTGTCGGTGAAGACTCCTTCAGGACAACGACGCGCGTCAATGCTGAGCACCACACATTGCGCACCAAAGCGTTCTGCGGCATCACTTAATAGATCTGGATCATTCAATGCAGCGGTGTTCAGACTCACTTTGTCGGCACCAGCCCGCAGGAGTCGATTGAAATCTTCAACAGCGCGCACCCCACCGCCAACTGTGAGCGGGATAAACACTGATTCCGCGGTGCGGCTCACAACGTCGTACATCGTTGAACGATCAGAACTCGATGCGGTGATGTCCAAGAAAATTAGTTCATCTGCGCCTTCGGCGTTGTAACGCGCAGCAAGTTCAACTGGATCGCCAGCATCACGTAAATCTAAAAAGTTCACACCCTTGACGACACGGCCTTCGTCAACGTCCAGACAAGGGATTACTCGAATAGAAAGACTCACGGCTGTGGTGGACCCCAGGTATATGGATCGAAGCGCTCGCCAGATGCCGCCAAAGCTTCAACCAAAGTAAAGGCGCCGTCATATAACGCCTTTCCTACGATTGCGCCTTCAATGCCTTCGGGAACCATCTCGTGCAACTTGTGGAAATCCTCAAGACGATGGATACCGCCAGATGCAATCACTGGGCGTGAGGTGCGCTCGCAGACTTCCTTGAGCAGGTGAAAGTTAGGGCCCTTCATCATGCCGTCTTTATTCACATCAGTAACAACGTAGCGTGCGCAGCCAGCTGCATCGAGGCGCTCGAGGGTTTCCCAAAGATCGCCACCCTCTTGAGTCCAGCCTCGGGCAGCAAGAGTTGTTCCGCGCACATCGAGTCCAACAGCAATTTTATCGCCATATTGCTTGATGACTTTTTCAGTCCATTCTGGATTTTCTAAAGCTGCAGTGCCCAGGTTTACTCGCGCACATCCTGTGGCAAGTGCCGCTGCTAGCGAAGCGTCGTCTCTAATGCCGCCAGAAAGCTCAACGTTGACGTCTTTGTGGACGTCAGCGACAACCCGCTTCAGTAGCGCGTGGTTGTCTCCACGACCAAACGCTGCGTCCAGATCAACAAGGTGAATCCACTCAGCGCCTTGATTTACCCAATCTCGGGCCGCATCAATAGGTGATCCGTAATCCTTTTCGGTGCCAGCTTGGCCTTGGGTTAGGCGCACGGCCTTACCCTCGGCGACGTCTACGGCGGGAAGAAGAATTAAATGCTGTGGTTTGCTCACAGACACAAGCCTATCTGAGTGACTTGACCCAGTTTTCGAGCAGATGCAGCCCAGCATCCCCTGACTTTTCTGGGTGGAATTGGGTTGCAACAAGTGGTCCATTTTCGACAGCAGCGACAAAGTCTTCACCGTGGTGACTCCAGGTCACCGTTGGGGAGTTTTGGTTATCGTCTCGGGCTACGAAATCCCAGCTGCGCACGGCATATGAGTGCACGAAATAGAACCGCTCCCCTATGACTCCTTCAAAAAGAGTTGAGTCGTGGGCAACTCGCACGGTATTCCAGCCCATGTGCGGCAATATTGGCGCCTGAAGTTGCTCGACAACCCCCGGCCATTGCCCAAGTCCTTCGGTCTCGATTCCGTGCTCAACGCCTTGATCGAACATCACTTGTAACCCGACGCAGATGCCCATCACCGGGCGTCCACCAGACAAACGTCGATCAACCAACATGTCGCCGCGCACTTCCCGAATGCCTTTCATGCAGGCGCCGTAAGCACCCACGCCTGGCACGAGCAAACCATCGGCGGCCATTGCCAAATCAAAATCAGCAGTCACAGACACTTCAGCGCCGACTCGCTCCAGGGCGCGATGAGCTGACCGTAGGTTTCCTGATCCGTAATCAAGCAATACAACTGAGGGAGCGTTCACGATGCGGTGAGGGTTCCCTTGGTTGATGGCACGCCAACCACCCGTGGGTCAACAGTGACGGCGTCACGAAGGGCTCGGGCCACGGCCTTGAATTGAGCTTCGACCATGTGGTGTGCGTTTCGACCCGAGATCACCCGAACATGCAGCGTGATTTGTGAAGTAGCCACAATCGATTCCCAAATATGGCGCGTGAGCGACGTGTCATAGGTGCCAATGAGTTCAACAAGTGCAAGTTCTTCATGCACTAGGTAAGGGCGTCCAGAAAGATCCACAACTGCCTGCACCAGAGTTTCATCAAGTGGCACAGCTGCATCACCAAAGCGACGCAATCCAGCACGGTCACCCAAAGCTTCATTGATAGCTTGGCCAATAGCCAAAGCAGTGTCTTCGATGGTGTGATGCGCATCAACCTGTAAGTCGCCCTTGGTTTGCACGTTGAGATCCAAGAGTCCGTGCTTGGACAACTGCGCAAGCATGTGATCGTAAAACGGAATACCGGTATCAATTGTGTGCACACCAGTGCCATCCAGATTCAATTCAACAAGAACTGAACTCTCTTTGGTACTGCGCTCTATCCGTGCGGTGCGACTCAACGACCCGCCTCCTGTTCGGTTCCTGGCGCTAAAAGCAGCGCTGCCCTAAATCTATCGTTCTCCTGCGGGGTACCGATGGTGACGCGCAGCCAGCCTTGCGGCCCGGTTTGGCGAATTAAGACTCCTTGATCCAACAATGACTGCCAGACCACAGCTCGATCAGCAAATTTCCCGAATAACAAGAAGTTCGCATCACTTTGAGCCACGGTGAATCCCTGCTCAATCAACCAGCTACTGAGTTCATCACGCTCAGTTCGCAAGATGGAAACCTCAGCCTGAAGCACACCCCAGTGCTTTAAGGCTGTCTTTGCCACGACTTGGGTGACGGTCGACAAGTGATACGGCAGCCGTACGATGCGAAGCGCATCGATTAACTGCTCACTTGCGATCGCATATCCAAGACGTACACCCGCTAATCCAAATGCTTTGCTCATCGTGCGCGTAACCAAGAGATTCGGAAATTTCCCGAGCAATTCCAAAGCAGTGGAAGTACCACTGCGACGAAACTCGATGTAGGCCTCATCAACAACCACCACTGCGTTTATTTCTAGTCCCGCTTCAAGAATCGCAATCATCTGTGTCAGCGGTAGCGCTGTGCCTGTTGGATTATTTGGCGATGTCAACAACACAATTGTTGGCTTCTCGCGAGCAATCGCCGCTACTGCTGACGGCACGTCTATCGAGAAATCTTCAAGCCGCGGAAACGTGCGGTATTCCGTGAAGGTGTCACGCGCATACTCGGGGTACATCGAATATGTGGGATCAAAACTCATCGCAATACGGCCCGGCCCACCGAAAGCTAAGAAAAGCTGGTGCATGATTTCATTGGAGCCGTTAGCTGCCCAAATTTGATTTCCTGTGACCGTAATTTCGGATTCACACTCAAGGTAGACCGCCAACTCAGCACGAAGCTTGATCGCTTCGCGATCTGGATAGCGATTCAAATTCGGTGCGATTGCGGCAACTGCTGCACCAATGGCTTGCGCTAACTCGGCAGGAACGTCAAAAGGATTTTCGTTCACGTTTAGGAGCACTGGCGCAAATACCTGAGGCGCTCCATAGGGAACTTCAAGAGCAAGATCCGCACGAATAGGCGGCACAAACGCCGTCATGACTGTCCTGGGAAGCGCACAGTAATAGCCGCACCATGACCTGGCAGATCTTCCGCCTGTGCAAGTGCGATGACATGTTCTGCCACATCACGAAGTGCAGTTTCGTCATATTCAATGACATGAACTCCACGTAAGAATGATTGAACCGACAAGCCTGACGAGTGCCGAGCAGCGCCGGCTGTCGGCAACACATGGTTGGAGCCCGCGGCGTAGTCACCCAGACTTACGGGTGCAAAAGCACCTACGAAGATGGCGCCTGCATTACGCACCCGCATGGCCCACTCGCGGGCATTCACTGTTTGAATTTCCAAGTGCTCGGCTGCGTACTGATTCACTAATTCAAGACCTTCGTCAAGGCTATCCACCAAAACCACTGCGCTTTGCTCGCCTTGCAAAGCAGCCGCTATGCGTTCGACATGCTTGGTCAGTGGAACTTGGCGGTTTACCTCTTCGATGACTGCGTCTGCAAGTGCCTCAGATGGCGTCACGAGAACAGCCGCCGCCATCGGATCGTGTTCGGCTTGGCTAATCAAATCCGCTGCAATGTATGACGCGTTGGCCGAATCGTCAGCAAGGATTGCAACTTCAGTTGGGCCAGCCTCACTATCGATGCCGATCACGCCTTGAAGTGATCGTTTAGCCGCCGTTACATAAATATTTCCTGGGCCGGTAACCAGATCCACTGGAGCGCATCTCGAGCCATCTTCCAGTTCAACTCCGTAGGCCAACATGGCCACAGCCTGTGCGCCTCCTACGGCGTAGACCTCGTCAACACCAAGCAATGAACATGCCGCCAAAATCGTGGGGTGCGGCCAGCCGTCGAAATTTTTTTGCGGCGGTGAAACCACGACCAGTGACGCGACCCCGGCAACTTGTGCGGGCACCACATTCATAATGACGCTGCTTGGGTAGACCGCCCGGCCACCAGGCACGTAGAGACCCACTCGAGAAACGGGAATCCAACGCTCAGTCACGGTGCCACCGGGAACCACGATGGTTTCTACGTCAACTCGACGCTGGTCAATATGCACGATTCGTGCTCGGCGGATTGACTCTAAGAGGGCGGCTCGAACCTTTGGGTCTAATTCCGCTTCGCATCTGGCCAACACCTCGAGCGGGACACGGAGCGACGGTGGCACGACTCCATCAAGTTTTCTTGACCAGGCTGCGACGGCACTGGCTCCTTGGGTGCGCACATCTTCTAAAATCGGCGCGATTACCGCACTGGCATCAGCCACATCCATGGCGGCGCGAGGCAAAGTGGTGCGCGCATCCACATGAGTACCTCGAAGGTCAATACGCCTGATCACGTGATGAGTTTACGGGTAAAGCTTCATGAACGTTTTAACCCGCTCAGCCAATCCTCTAGAGCCAGGACAGTGACCACGCCGGCAGCCACGATTGGCCAGACAAAAAGCATCGCCCAAAGGCGCAAGACGAGCGGAGTTTCGGACACCTGGATCTCGGTGCCGGCAAGTCCGGCAATATCGACCTGACCCAGATAGTGGCCCACCCACCACATGGCCAGTGAACCAATTGCTCCGCTGAGCACGGCCGCGATGAGCACGGAGATCAAATGCTCGCGTCGCATCCGAGCAAGCCCAATAGTGACCAGTAAGCCGGCAACAATGGCCAATGCGCCAAAGGTGACATCTGCCGCCATAAAACTTTTCGTGTCGAAATCTACGAACTGACCCGACTCAACAACGAATTGCACCCTGGGAGCCAACCGCCACCACAACACCCCAAGCGCCAGGCCAATGCCGAGCCCAAAGATGACTCCAGCTGCAATAACTGCAGAGGCTTTGCGAGTTGTGGACATCAGCTCAAGCAGTTCGGGCCAAGCAAGGCCTTGAGATCGCCGTATAACGCTGGGCTGGGAGTGACGCGAAGTTTGTCGTCTAGTCGTAACACTGTTGTGCGCGCACCACCTGTGAGATGTAGATGCACCTCAGTGGTTCCTGGATGTACAGCAAGAATTTCTTTCAACCGATCCACGAGCGGTGGAATACATCGCTGCGCAGGCATGGACAGGCGAACTGGTCCGGCTTCAGCCTCACTGATATCAGGCGCAGTGATCTCCATGCCGACAACGCGCAATCCATCGTCATCACTGCGATCAACTCGGGCACGAACGATAATAACTGAATCCTCAATGAGCATCGTGCTGACTTTTTGGTAGGTCGCAGGAAAGACCATCACTTCGACAACGCCTTCGAGGTCTTCCAAACTCACGATGGCCCACGATGAACCTTGCTTAGTGGTTTTGCGTTGCACCGCAGTTACTAATCCACCGATAGTGACCATGATTCCATCGGCATTTTCATCCATGATCAATGAAGCAATGCTGCGGTCAGTGAGCTGGGCTAACACTCGCTCAGTGCCATGCAACGGGTGATCACTGACGTAAAGGCCGAGCATTTCACGCTCATGCGCAAGCAAAACTTTCTTTTCCCACTCGCCGATTGAAATATCAGGAGGTGCAACCAAGCTGTTGTCGTTGCTGGCATCAAGGCCACCAAAGAGATCAAACTGTCCAATAGCCTCGGCGCGCTTGATGTCAACTGCTGAATCAACGACTTGCTCATGCACAGAAACCAAGCCCTTGCGAGTATGGCCAAGCGAGTCAAAGGCCCCGGCCTTGATGAGTGATTCAACTACTCGCTTATTGCAGACGGTCGCTTCAACCTGAGCAATGAAATCGTGGAAATCAGCGAAACGGCCGACCTTGCGACGAGTCGCAATAATCGAATCAACAACGTTGGCTCCAACGTTGCGAATTGCCGACAGTCCAAAACGAACATCTGTGCCACGTGGCGTGAAATCAAAGTCCGAGTCGTTCACATCAGGTGGGAAAACCTTGATTCCCATCCGGCGACATTCATTCAAGTAGACCGCTGATTTTTCTTTATCGTCTTTCACACTGGTAAGCAGCGCAGCCATGTATTCAGCCGGATAGTTAGCTTTGAGATAACCCGTCCAAAACGAGACCAGACCGTAACCGGCAGTGTGCGCCTTATTGAAGGCATAGTCAGAAAACGGAACCAGGATGTCCCAGAGTTTGTTGATGGCAACATCGCCATAGCCATTGGCTCGCATGCCTTCACTGAAGGGCACGAACTCCTGCTCAAGAATTTCCTTCTTTTTCTTACCCATGGCACGTCGCAACAGGTCGGCTGCTCCGAGTGAATAGCCAGCAAGCTTTTGGGCGATCGCCATAACTTGCTCTTGGTAGACGATTAAGCCGTAAGTGTCACCGAGGATTTCCGCAAGCGGCTCTTCAAGTTCTGGGTGAATCGGAACAACAGGCTTTCTTTTGTTCTTACGATCCGCGTAATCGTTATGCGCGTTGGCACCCATCGGGCCCGGACGATACAGCGCAAGCACAGCGGAAATATCTTCAAAACTGTCAGGCTGCATCGAACGCAACAATTGGCGCATCGGCCCACCATCAAGTTGGAACACACCCAAGGTGTCACCTCGAGACAACAACTCAAAGGTTGGTCCGTCAGCAAGTTCAAGATCTTCAAGCACGATGGTTTCACCGCGATTGACCAAAATATTCTTGAGGCAATCATCAAGAACCGTGAGGTTGCGAAGGCCCAAGAAATCCATCTTGAGCAGTCCTAGGTTTTCGCAAGCACCCATGTCGAATTGGGTAATGATCGAACCGTCTTGTTCACGACGCCAAAGCGGCACCACATCAATCAGTGGCACACGGCAAAGAATCACACCTGCTGCATGTACGCCTGGCTGACGCTTTAGTCCTTCAAGCCCCTTGGCGGTTTCAACCACCCGGGCAGCATCCACGTCAGATTCAACAAGCGCACGGAACTCGGCGGCTTCGGAGTATCGATCATTCTTTGCATCGAACATTCCAGCAATAGAAATGTCTTTACCCATGACGGCAGGTGGCATCGCCTTAGTGATGCGATCCCCCACTGCATATGGATAACCAAGTACGCGGGCACTGTCTTTAATTGCGGCCTTGGCCTTGATCGAGCCGTAGGTGATGATCTGCGCAACATGGGCTTCGCCATAGCGAGCAGTTGCGTAACGAATCATGTCGGAGCGTCGACGCTCGTCGAAGTCGATATCAATATCGGGCATCGAGATGCGCTCTGGATTCAAGAATCTCTCGAACAGCAAGCCGTGCTTAATTGGATCAAGTTCAGTGATACCAAGGGCGTAAGCAATCATCGCGCCGGCCGCAGATCCTCTACCTGGGCCAACCCTGATGCCATTGTCTTTGGCGTACTTCACAAGGTCAGCAACCACAAGGAAATAACCAGGGAAGCCCATCTGCATGATGACGCCGACTTCGTATTCGGCTTGCTTGCGCACGTTGTCAGGAATCTCGCCCTTGTAACGCTTTGCCAAGCCGAGCTCGACCTCTTTGACGAGCCACGATTCTTCGGATTCACCATCAGGAACCGGGAACTGCGGCATCAGGTTCGCACCTTCAGCAAATTCCACATTACAAC
The DNA here is from genome assembly GCA_009699705.1 of Actinomycetota bacterium. Classification (GTDB taxonomy): domain Bacteria; phylum Actinomycetota; class Actinomycetes; order S36-B12; family S36-B12; genus UBA11398. Next base: position 13,675 of record WLNQ01000009.1, read on the forward strand.
GCTCGGCAATGAGCAACGTATTAGAAACAGCCTCTGGCAATTCATGCCAGACCTTGCGCATTTCTTCTGCACTCTTCAGATAGAAATCACGAGCATCAAATCGAAAACGCTTCGGATCATCCATCGTGGTGCGCGTTCCAATGCATAGCAATACATCATGACTATCGGCATCAGAGGCGCGAACGTAATGCAGGTCATTCGTCGCAATCAGCGGTAGATCAAGAGTCTTTGCAATCTTCATTAGATCTAGCCGGAAGGCAGTTTCAATCTGCAAACCATGATCCATGACTTCGCAGAAATAGTTACCGGCTCCGAGAATATCGCGGTAATCAGCGGCGGCAGCTAAGGCCTTGTTGTATTGACCTGCTTGCAACCAACGGTTGACTTCGCCACTTGGGCAGCCAGTGGTACCAATTAAGCCTTTGCCGTAGCGCTGCAGGAGATCACGATCAAAACGCGGCTTGTGATAAAAACCTTCCATGCTTGCCAGGGAAGAAACCCGGAAAAGGTTGTGCATACCGGCAGTGTTTTCGGCCCACAACGTCATGTGGGTATAACTCTGCTTACCGCGTCCGGCTGTGGGGTCTTCAGGGGTGCCTTCATCAAAGCCACCGCCAAAGTCGAATTGGCGACGTTCAAAGCGGCCCTGTGGTGCGTAATACCCCTCGAGCCCAATGATGGGTTTGATCCCATGCTTCTTTGCTTTGGCATAAAAGTCGTAAGCGCCATATAAATTGCCATGATCAGTCATGGCAATGGCGGGCATGCCAAGTTTTACTGCCTCACCCAAGAGATCATCAAGTCGTGCCGCTCCGTCGAGCATCGAATACTCGGTGTGGACATGGAGGTGTACGAACTGCTCCTCCGCTGTCATCAGGCCACTCTAACTTTGGGCTCAGGCGCCGTCGCGAAGGCGCGCAAGTGAGTCAACGAGATCCTGCGGATACTCGCTTGTGACGCTGATTCGGTCGCCCGACGAAGGGTGCTCAAAGCCCAAAGTGACGGCATGGAGCCATTGGCGCTCGAGCCCGACTTTCTTAGCCAAGGTTGGATCCGCCCCATAGGTGAGATCGCCAACACAGGGGTGGCGCATGGCTGACATGTGGACACGAATCTGATGGGTACGACCCGTTTCCAGATGCACCTCAACCAGCGACCCGTGCGTGAAGGCTTCCATGGTTTCGTAGTGCGTCACGCTTGCTTTTCCACCTGCGATGACAGCAAAGCGGTAATCGTGGTGTGGATGGCGAGCAATCGGCGCATCGATCGTTCCACGAAGCGGATCAAGTTGGCCTTGCACCACTGCGTGATAAATCTTTTCAACTGTGCGGTCCTTGAACTGTGCCTTCAAACTTGTGTAGGCACGTTCGCTCTTAGCTACGACCATGACACCTGAAGTGCCCACATCAAGTCGATGCACCACGCCTTGACGCTCTTCTGCACCTGAACTCGTGATGCCATAACCGGCAGCTGCTAGCCCACCAATCACGGTTGGGCCAGTCCAGCCTTGACTTGGATGAGCAGCTACACCAACCGGCTTATCAACGACCACACAATCATCGTCGTCGTACAAAATCTTCATTCCTGGCACCGGTTGCGGTACGGCATTGATATTCGAATCAACATCAAGGGCTTCAGGGTCAACCTCTAACAGTGCACCTGCGACCAGTCGATCACTCTTAATGAGCGTTCGCCCATCCATCAACACATGACCAGCATCGACGAGCGCTGCCGCTTTCGTGCGGGATAAGCCAATGAGTCGAGATAGGCCAGCGTCAACACGCTCACCCTCAAGCCCCTCAGGAATGGGAATCGTACGAATCGTCATGATGTGGTGCTCACTGTTCCTTTGTAGTCAATGCCGCGCAAGGCCAAGAACACCATCAAAATCGCGGAGAACGTAATGCTCATGTCGGCAACATTGAACACTGGAAAATTCGGCAGCTGGATCCAATCAACTACGTAGCCTTGCCCTGGGCTCGGGTAGCGAGTCAGTCGATCAATCAGATTGCCTAACAACCCACCCAAGAGACCACCAAGTCCCACTGCCCAGGCGATGCTGCCAAGATCCTTAGCTGAACGAATGATGAAGATCGCTACGCCAATGGCGATCAAGCTAAAAATCCAGGTGGAACCGGTGCCGATACTGAAAGCCGCACCCGTGTTTTGGGTGTAGGTCAACTTCAATAAGGAGCCCAGAATCTCGATGGGTCCATCGCCACCGGGTAGCAACCGAGGACGCAGAGCCGAAACGGCCCAGGCCTTGGAGAGTTGGTCTAGGACCACCACGCTGAGCGAAACTACCGCCAAAACCCAGATGGGCCGATGACGAACAGCGTTACTCACCTAGACATTCTAGGTCTAAAGCATCATGCGTTCTTCCGCCTGCTTACACACCAAGCACAAGGTTGCACGAGGGAATGCCTGCAAACGGTACTTACCGATTGGTTTGCCACAGACCTCACAAGCACCATAGGTGCCGTCATCGAGCCGTGCGATTGCGTGGTTTACCTGCTGCAACATTTCGCGAGCATTATTAGCAAGCGACATCTCGTGCTCACGCTCGAAGGTCTTGCTGCCAGCATCCGCTTGATCGTCGCCAGCGCCGTCTCCCGAGTCACGGATGAGATCTGCTAGCCCGATTTCAGCATTGACTAATTCAGCTTCCAGACGGGTGATGTCCTGCTTGAGTGAGGCGCGTACCTCTTTAAGTTCAGCCGGCGTCCACGGGGATTCATCTTCGCGGACCAAAGGCTTGCCATTAGGAGCAAGGAGCTTCTTAGGCTTATTTGCGGAAATTGTCGGAACGATGCGCTTGGCAACTGGCTTCACCGGCTCTTCAACGACCACATCGACGACGACTTCAACGATCTTTGGGGCTGGTTGTGCTTTTTTCGCCGCTGCTTCGCCTACGGGTGCCTTCGCTGCCGGCTGTGCAACAACTTTTTTCGCCACGGCTTTCGCAGGGGCAACTTTTTTCGCTACCGCCTTGGCCGCCGGCTTCGATGCTGGTGTTGCTGCGGCTTTTGCCGCTGGTTTCACGACTGATTTCACTGCTGGTTTCACTACTGCTTTCACTGCTGGCTTCACGGGGGCGGCCTTTGCGACAACCTTCTTGACTGGTGTGACTTTTGCTCCGGCCTTTTTGGGGGCAACTTTGGCGGCCGCTGCCTTCTTTACTGGCGCAGTAACAACTTTTTTCACTGCAGCTGCTGGTGCAGCCTTCTTTGTAGGCGCAGCCTTCTTGGCCGGCGCCTTAGCAGCGGTTTTCTTCGCAACCATGAGGCCCCCTTGTTTACTAATCGAGCCGGACTCTAAGTCATAAGGCTGCCCTTACCTAAATGCCGCGCCGGGCGCAAGCGGTACAGACCGGGGTAAGGCCAGTATCCTTGCCTTTCCCGACCCCACCGCTAGGAGTTCCATGTATCGCGCTGTGCCTGCACAGATCGACCTCACTGCGATGGAACACGAGGTTTTGGCCCTCTGGGAGGAAAAGAACACCTTCGCGCGCTCACTCGATCAAAGTCAGGGTCGCCCCACCTGGGTCTTCTATGAGGGTCCACCAACGGCCAATGGCACTCCTGGCACCCACCACGTCGAGGCTCGAGCCTTCAAGGACATCTTTCCCCGGTACCGCACCATGAAGGGCTACCACGTTCCACGCCAGGCCGGCTGGGACTGCCATGGTCTGCCCGTTGAACTTGCAGTTGAAAAAGAACTTGGATTCACCGGCAAGCAAGATATTGAAAAGTTTGGCGTTGCACAGTTCAACGACCGCTGTAAAGAATCTGTACTCCGTCACGTCGGTGAATTCACCGAGATGACTCAGCGCATGGGCTACTGGGTCGACATGGACAGCGCTTACTGGACCATGGATTCAAGCTACGTCCAAAGCGTGTGGTGGTCACTCAAGCAGATCTTCGACAAAGGTTTACTTGTTCAAGATCACCGTGTTGCCCCGTATTGCCCACGCTGTGGCACTGGACTCTCTGATCATGAACTTGCCCAAGGCTACGAAACTGTTGTCGACCCATCTGTTTTCGTTCGATTCCCGATCACAGATGCATCCTTCCTTGCGAAATATCCAACAGCTGCGCTTCTTGTTTGGACCACAACTCCTTGGACGCTTGTTTCCAACACCGCAGTCGCAGTGAAGCCAACCGCCACATATGTAGTGGTTCGCACCATCGATGGTGAAACTCTTGTCGTTGCGCAAGAACTTGCGGCTGGCTTATTCGAAGAAGGCTTCGAAATTCTCGCGACGATGCCAGGCACAGAGTTGGAACGCGTTACCTACCAACGCCCATTTGATTTCGTCGAAATTCCAGACGCACACTACGTGATCCTGGCTGATTACGTCACCACCGACGATGGCACTGGTCTCGTACATCAAGCACCAGCCTTTGGCGCAGACGACCTTGCCTCGTGCAGGGCATATGGACTACCCGTGGTGAACCCCGTGCTACCTAACGGGCATTTCGAAGATGGCGTTCCAGTTGTCGGTGGAATGTTCTTTAAGAAATCAGATGAAGAGCTTGTGAAATTGCTCGACAAATCTGGCGCCCTGTTTAAGCATGTGCAATACGAGCACTCCTACCCACACTGCTGGCGCTGTCACACACCTTTGATTTATTACGCACAGCCATCGTGGTACATCCGCACCACGGCAATCAAAGATCAACTCATCGCGCAAAACGAAAAGACCAACTGGTTTCCAGGAACCATTAAGAATGGTCGCTTCGGAGATTGGCTCGAAAATAACGTCGACTGGGCTTTGTCGCGCAATCGCTACTGGGGCACTCCCCTGCCAATCTGGCGATGCGAAGACAACCACCTCACTGCGGTTGGTTCCCTTGCTGAACTCAGCATTCTCGCTGGTCACGACGTTTCAGAAACAGACCCCCATCGCCCTTATGTCGATGACATCACCATTGCTTGCCCTACTTGTAATGCAACGGCAACGCGCGTTCCAGAAGTCATTGACTGCTGGTACGACTCTGGTGCAATGCCATTTGCGGCTGTTGGCTATCCGCAAAGTGACGTCGACTTTGCTGCGCAATATCCAGCTGACTTCATCTGTGAAGCAATCGACCAGACCCGCGGTTGGTTTTACACGCTGATGGCAATCGGCACACTGGTCTTCGAAGAATCGTCATACAAGAATGTCGTTTGTCTTGGCCATATTCTCGACGAAGACGGCCGCAAGATGAGCAAGCATGTGGGCAATGTCCTTGAACCCATTGGCTTAATGAACGATCACGGCGCAGATGCTGTGCGCTGGTTCATGCTGGCATCGGGATCACCTTGGCAGGCACGCCGGGTTGGCCATGCCGCTATTGGTGATGTCGTACGCAAGACCTTGCTCACCTACTGGAACACCGTGGCCTTCCAGTCACTGTACGGGCGTCTTTCTGATTGGGATCCAACATCTCCGGCTCCCGCAATTGCAGATCGACCAATCATTGACCGTTGGCTGCTATCTGATGCAAACCGACTGGCGCGCGATGTTGATGCGGCTCTTGATCAATTTGATACCCAGCGTGCAGGGCGTTTGATTGCAACGTTTATTGATGATCTATCGAACTGGTATGTCCGACGCTCACGGCGTCGTTTCTGGGATGGCGATCCAGCTGCTCTTTCGACTTTGCATGAGGCGCTACACACAGTCACGTTGTGCATGGCTCCTTTCACGCCATTCATCACTGAGCGCGTCTGGCAAGACCTCTTCAGCGCAGGCGATGCACCAGACTCAGTGCACTTGGCGTCTTGGCCAATCGTTGACGAAAGTGTGATCGACGAGAAACTCTCAACCGATATGGCACTTGTTCGCCGCATCGTTGAACTTGGCCGCGCGGCTCGGGCAACAAGTGGTGTGCGCACGCGTCAGCCGCTGCGTCGAGCCTTGGTATCAGCTCCAGGTTGGGCTGATCTATCAACGCAACTTCGCGACCAGGTCTGTGAAGAGCTCAACATTTTGTCCAGTGATGCTCTGGATGCAGATGAAGCTGGTCTCGTCGATATTTCCATGAAGGCAAACTTCCGCACCCTTGGTGCTCGTTTTGCCAAGCAGACCCCACTCGTGGCAAATGCGATTGCCGCAGCCAATGCCGCCGAACTCCATATGCTTATTCGAAGTGCTGGCTCCGCTAGTTTGGAAGCTGGCGAACTTGGCACAGTTTCCATTACTGCCGAGGACGTAGTGGTGACTGAAACTCCACGTGAAGGTTGGGCAGTGGCATCTGAGGCCGGCGAGAGCGTTGCGCTTGATCTCACGATCACTGATGAACTCCGCCGCGCTGGGCTTGCGCGTGAAGTAGTCCGTGGCGTTCAAGAAGCCCGGAAGAACGCTGGTTTTGAGATTTCAGATCGCATCTCCCTGTGGTGGGCTTCGGACGATGCAGAAGTCGTCCAGATGTGGGCCGATCACGCTACTGAGATCTCCGGTGAAGTCTTGGCAACTGAAGTTACCCACGGTGCTGGCGGCAGCGTTGTTGTGGAAGTTGCCGACGTGCAGGGTTCGATCGGAATAACTCGAAATTAGCCAATACTGCTGAGCACGCTGATGAGTATTTGAATCACAATCAGCAGGAGCAAGAACGAGAAGTCCAGTTGAACTCCACCGAGTCGAATTGCCGGAATAACCCGACGCAATAAGCGCAACGGTGGATCAGTCACTGAATAAATCGCCTCAGCAACAATCAGAATCGGACCGCGTGGCTTCCAAGAACGGGCAAACATCTGAAGCAAATCAAAGACAATGCGCCCGAATAAAATCAGTTGATAAAAGAACAAAATGGTGGCAAGAATTTGCCCAACTTGTCTCATCAGCTTTGGTTAAAAAAACCGTCTTGGGCAATCTGCGCGCGTGCAGCTTCGCCAACATCAACATTAGGTGGTGACAAGAGAAACACCTTGTTGGTGATGCGCTCAATGCTGCCGTGCATGCCGAAGACCAAACCAGCTGCGAAGTCGATAATTCGTTTTGCGTCAGGATCATCAAGTTCAGTCAGATTCATAATCACCGGCACACCGTCGCGGTAGTCCTCGCCGATACGACGGGCATCGTTATAACTATGTGGGTGCACTGTTTCGATGCGACTAAATTCAACGGGAGCAACCGGTCGACGATCTGCCATCGGCGCCGTTGAGGGACGCCGGTCTGGAGTTGCGTCGTCGCGAAAAGTGCGAACGGCACGAGTGTCAGGGATTGCTCGCACGCTTCGACTTTGGTAGCGGTCTGGCTCACGATCCTCATGGGACGGTGCCGGACGACGGTCTCTGGTGCGAACGTTTTGGCGTACATCTTCGTAATCTTCTGCGTACGGATCCTCGTGAACATCGTCCTCTACGAGGCCGAGATACACAGCCATCTTGCGCATTGCGCCAGCCATGGGCCAGATACCTCCAGAGTCGCCGTACGTGAATTGCTCAGTTTACGTCAGCGGGGGCCGGTTCCCAAGGAGCGCGCCCCCTATCCGGACCTGTGTCGCGCCATGAATGATCGCTGCCTCGAGATCCCCACTCATTCCAGCCGACACCATTTGGGCACCCGGAGCCACTCCAAGGAGCCGCTCGTGCGCTCTCGCGAGCAACTCAAAAGCGGCTTCTGGGTCACCGCCAAGAGGCGCCACCGCCATCACTCCAGCCAAAGTGAGGTGCGAAAGGGCCAAAATATGCTCGGCCAGCGCCACTACCTGACCACGGTCCACTCCCCCGCGATTTTGGGTCCCGTCTGGATCCAAGGAGACCTGAATAAGCACCTCAAGATTCTTTTCGGCACTTTGGGCACCGAGCTGGAGCGCATCTGCGAGATCGGCGCGATCCACGCCCTCCACCAGATCAGCCCAATGCGCGACCTGCTTGGCTTTCTTACGCTGAACCTGTCCAATCATGTGCCAGCGAAGAAAGGCTTTGACTTCGGCTTTCTTTAACCTGGCCTCTTGATCACGACTCTCACCTACATCAGTGAATCCAAGTTCTGCGAGCAGATCGATATCTGATGCCGGGAATGTCTTGGTGACTGCCAGAACCCGTACATCAGCGCGCACCCGATGTGCGGCGGCGCAGGCGGCAGCTACTCGAGCGTTGACCTCATCAAGGTTGCGTTGAAGTTCAGTTTTACGTTCATCGGTCATAGCGCGATCACCATCGCTTGGCGTCCTGTTCGACCATCTCTGCGATACGAAAACAACGCAGGATTTTCCATTGTGCATTCAAGGATGGCACTCGGATGAATGCCGTGCGCCTCAAGCTGAGCGTGGACACCTGCACGCACGTCTACGAAACGCTGATCATTGGACATCTTGATGATGCTACTGACTATGCCGGTTGGCAGTCCTGCCTCTAATTGCGTGACGCAGTCCTGCTGAACGGGATAACACGAAACGCAAATTGCTGGCCCAGTGATCGCTTGAATTTTGTCTGCTCCATTTGCCTGCATCAGGTCGATCGTGGCATCCACGATTCCCGCTACTAATCCGCGCCAGCCACAATGCGCCACAGCAATCACGCCGTTGGTTTGATCTGCCAGCACGATGGGCACACAGTCGGCGGCTAGCACCATCAGAGCCAAGCCTGGGGTTGTGGTCACCGCACCATCGCATTCATGAGCGATGCCACCAGCACTAACGAGAGCGACTTGCGACCCGTGCTTGGCATCCAAGACGTTGTACCGGCTCACTCCTACCAGGTGGGCTGCCCGAACTTGATTTTCTATCACTGCGTCTTGCAGATCACCGACCGTCGTTGACAGGTTTAACGACTCAAAAGGATCCGCGCTCACTCCACCAAAACGACCGGTAGCCGCCCAGCTGACTGGACGGCTACCGGGTGTTGTCGCGGAGCGTAATTGTCCCGCGGCAACAGGATTCATAGGGATTTCTTGGGGAAGTTCCCTATTTGAGGAAGTCGGGGATGTCGAGATCATCATCAGCGTCATCGAACACAATCGTTCGGGCCGGCTGAACTGGGCGCGCTGCTGGCGAGGTCACGACTGGAGCCTCTCCTGCTGACGAGGACTCTGCCTCCACTGCGCGACGTGAACTGGCGCTGCGTGCGGGTGGTTCCCCACCATCAAAACCAGCGGCAATAACGGTGACGCGTACTTCATCACCCAAGGTGTCATCGATAACTGCACCGAAGATGATGTTGGCATCTGGGTGAGCGGCATCGCTGACAAGGCGTGCAGCCTCGTTGATTTCAAACAGACCCAAATCGCTGCCACCTGAGATGGAAAGCAGAACGCCATGAGCACCGTCAATGCCAGCTTCAAGAAGTGGGCTCGAGATTGCCTTTTCTGCAGCCTCGATTGCGCGGCTTTCACCTCGTGCTGAGCCAATTCCCATCAGGGCTGACCCGGCTGAGTGCATGACACTCTTGACGTCGGCGAAGTCGAGGTTAATAAGACCTGGTGTAGTGATCAGATCAGTGATGCCCGAGACACCCTGAAGCAACACATGGTCGGCCTGACGGAAAGCGTCGATCACACTGATGTTGCGATCAGAAAGCGAAAGGAGACGATCGTTAGGAATCACGATCAAGGTATCCACTTCAGCGCGAAGTGCGTCGATGCCGTCATCAGCCTGTGATGAGCGACGGCGGCCTTCGAAGCCGAACGGACGGGTCACGACGCCGATGGTAAGTGCACCAAGTGAGCGAGCTATCCGCGCAACGACAGGTGCTCCACCGGTACCGGTGCCACCACCTTCCCCAGCAGTAACAAAGACCATGTCAGCACCCTTGAGTACTTCTTCGATCTCGTCTGCGTGATCTTCTGCTGCTCGCTGACCGACCTCTGGGTTTGCACCAGCGCCGAGTCCACGGGTGAGTTCGCGACCGATATCCAGTTTCACATCAGCATCACTCATGAGAAGTGCTTGAGCATCGGTGTTGATTGCGATGAATTCAACGCCCTTGAGCCCAACTTCGATCATGCGGTTGACAGCGTTAACGCCGCCTCCACCGATGCCTACGACCTTGATAACAGCGAGATAGTTCTGTGGAGCCGCCACTGCGCTTCCCTTCCTTCGTTGGCGGATCAACTTAAAAGTCGACCCCTGCACTCACCCTGCAAACCCTCAACCTCAAGTAGAGGCTGAAATATGTTCGCTGGTGTAAGCGGCGGGAAGTTAGTCGGTCTTACCCCTGTTGCGCAAGTGCGGAGCCGAAAAACCAAAGCGACCTACGTCACATTCGCTTTTTGAGCTTCTCTTTATAGGTGGTGGGTAACTCTGGGGCCGATACGTCATAGACCTTGGCTTTGCGCTTCAGCAGCGCCCTAGCCACCTGGGATTTCAACTCAGCCTGCTCCACGCTTCCCCAGCGCAAAATCGCCCCGCTCTTGAGGGTGAGTTCCACGTTGTCACGAGTCGAAGCCGTAAGTTTTGCCACTTTCGGACGTAAATCATCAGGCAAAGAACTCAGTACACCCATAGCCGCGATCAATCCGATGCCATCGCCTTTGACTACCGGCAACCCACTAGCAACTGCAGCGGTCGGCACAAACGAGATGCCATGTGAATCCACGGCAAGTCCTGCAGGGGTCACCGCGATTGGATTGCGCGCGGTTACTGCGATCACCACGTCGTGCGGCCAACCACGGCGCACATCAACTGACTCAATCCAGCTGATCCCCTGAAGTTGGTCAGCGATAGCTTGAGTATCAAGTTGCGCAAGCGGAACGCCTAGCGGTACCTGTGCGGTGTGATAGATCTCTTGGGCCGGAACACCGTCAACGCCAACAACACTGACTCCTTGCGAAGTCAGTAGCGATGAGAACCAAACCATCCATCCCACAGCAATTGCGGCAATGAGCGCGAAGATCAAAATGAGTACTCTGCGCCGTTTCTTCGGCGTCACCACTCGCCTGGCAGCGAGATCAATAACTGGTTTCAATTCGGGTTCAGTCATGCGCGCCTCGCCAGAAGTTCAAGCACTTCGGTACCAAGGAGTCCAATATCGCCAGCACCGAGAGTCATGATCAGATCGCCTGGGCGAGCACGGTTCACGAGTTCCCCCGCCACTGCCGACCATGAAGGTTCGAAATGCACCTGACCAGCTGGCAGTGGAACATTGGCCGCCATCGTTTGGCCGCTAGCCCCAGGAATAGGGGTTTCGCCAGGCGCATAGACCTCCAGCACCACTACTTCATCAGCCAAACCTAGGGCCGCGCCAAATTCTTTGATGAACATGGCGGTTCGGTAGTAGTGATGGGCCTGAAAGGCAACCACTAAACGCCCATCTCCCACCACATCGCGAGCAGCTCGTAACGTGGCCGCGATCTCAGTTGGGTGGTGTGCGTAATCGTCGAACACTCGAACCCCATGCGCTTCACCTTTGAAATCAAAGCGGCGACGGGTACCCGTAAATTCCGCAAGCCCGGCAATCAATTGCTCAGCGGCGAAGCCCAGACCGATACCTGTCACCAGCGCAGCAAGTGAATTGAGTGCATTGTGTTCGCCGGGCACCTGCAAGGTCACCGGACCCAGAACATCATCGCCGTGGGCAACGAAATACTGCCAACCTCGACCGACAAGCTTCGGCTCGATCAAGCGATAATCGGCATCTTGCGATGTTCCATAACTTCGAACATCAACGCCGAGGGCCCGTGCATCTTGAGTGAGTTTTCGCCCACCCAGATCATCAACACAGATGGTTACAAACCCTTGAAGTCCTTGAACATTTTTCGCAAACTCTAAAAAACCCAATTCAATTGCTTCCAGACTTCCCCAATGGTTGAGGTGGTCTGCCTCCACATTCGTGACGATCGCTGCCACTGCGGCTAGGTGCAGGAATGCGCCGTCGCTTTCATCAGCCTCAACAACGAAGATCTCTCCGCTACCGAGATGCGCATTAGCGCCAGTTTCATTTAATTCACTGCCTATTGCAAAGGAAGGATCCGCTCCACAACTTTGCAATGCAACGGTCAGCATGGAGGTGGTCGTGGTTTTACCGTGCGTTCCAGAAACTGCCACTCCTCGGCTACCTGCCATAACTGCAACTAATGCATCGGCGCGGCTGAGTTCCTGGATGCCCCGTTCAGCGGCTGCTACCCGTTCAGGGTTCGTTTCTGGGATTGCCGTCGAAATAACTAACGTGTCGATTCCGTCGAGCCAATCCCCCGAGTGGCCAATGTGTACGACAACTCCAAGGGCACGCAGGGCTTGGATTCGCCGTGACTCCTTGGCATCGCTGCCTGAAACCTGGGCGCCTTGAGCGACAAGAATGCGTGCGATTCCAGACATTCCCGCGCCACCGATGCCCACGATGAAGACATGTCCGAGGTCAGTCACGAGTTGTCCCTTTCATTTTTCGATTTCATTGCGCGGTGGCGGTATGCGACTCCAAGCACTCGCTCTGCGAGTTGAAGCCCAGCATCTTTGACTCCGCATCTGGCGGCAGCTTGGCTCATTTCATTGAGCTTGACTCCATCTTTCACGAGTGACCCGACCGCCTGCGTGAGCCACTCCGCATTCAGCGAAGCGTTGTCAATCACAACGGCTCCCCCCGCATTGGCCATGTTCAGTGCGTTGAGTTTTTGTTCACCGTTACCAATAGGCAGTGGCACAAAGATCGTGGGTAATCCCACGGCTGACACTTCAGCCACAGTCATAGCTCCCGCTCTGGTTAGCCCAAGGTCTGCTGCGGCGTATGCAAGATCCATTCGATCGAAATACGAAACTGCGACATATCCCGCCCTTGATGTTGGAGAGACATTCTTGGGTCCATACCCATGCAAGACCTGGATGCCTAACTCAAGTAACCCAGGCAAACTCTGTGAAATAACTTCGTTTATTCGCTGCGCACCTTGCGAACCGCCAAACACTAATAACACTGGAGCATCGGAACTCAGCCCGAAAAACTCGCGCCCCGCACTTCGTGACTGCTGTCGATCAAGTTTGGCTATCGAGGATCTCAGAGGTAATGCCATTGTCGTGCCGCGCAGACTTCCAGGCACACTAACAAAAACTTCATCCGCGAATCTTGCGGCTAGTTTGTTGGCCAGGCCAGGCTTCGCATTTGCTTCATGAATGACTAGACCACACGCAACTTTGCGTGCAGCCAGATATGCAGGTAACGCTGCATATCCCCCAAAGCCTACGACGACATCAGCATCAACTTCCTTCAAAATTTGCTGACTCTGCCTGGTTGCCATGCGAACTTTTTGCCAAACCGAAAATAA
>WLNQ01000090.1 GCA_009699705.1 Actinomycetota bacterium
GCGGGAGTTGAAGCGCGCCAAGCAACCGATGGCACTTTCATCGTCATCGCTTTAGATCCACTGACTGGTGTTATCGATGAAACAGTGCGACCAGCATTAGGTGAAGGCACTGTGAAACAAGCCGCACGAGCCAAAGTTGGCGCAACCTTGGTTCCTGCTGGCCGCCTTGTCACTCCATCGGTTCTTGCGCTGGCTGCAGCAACTGGGCACGACACCGTTGAAATCTTTCGTCCACCCACGGTCGGAACGCTTGTGCTCGGACACAGCTTGTTGAGTCAGGGGTTGCCGAGGGACGGACGCATCCGAGACGCCTTAGGAGCAGCTGTTGCTGCATTCGCTGGAGCACAGGGCGCTCGTTCAAATCCACCGATGCGCGCACCTGACACCGCAAAGCTTCTTTTAGAACATATTGACGACGCCAATGTCGATGTACTCATCACTACCGGATCAACCTCACCAACTCCTGACAATCATGTGCGCCAAGTGATGAGTGACCTCGGTGCCCGTTGGTTGATCGACGGCGTTGCTAGTGCTCCTGGAACCCAAATGTTGCTTGCCAAACTGCCCGACGGGCGCATGGTGGTGGGACTTCCTGGTGACCCTGCCTCCGCACTTGCAGGGCTCATCACGATTGTTGCTCCACTCATTCGTGCCATGCGTGGTGCCCCACAAATCGCACCGGTAAATGCCGTGCTTATCGACCAAGCGCCGCTTGGTGATTACGAGGATGACACTCGCTTGATTCCAGTGCAGTTGCAAAAATCTGGCGCCAATATTGTGGCCAAGATGCTGCCTTCAGGTATTGCACATATTGCGGGTTGGGCTAACGCAGATGGCATTGCTGTTGTTGCACCAAACGCGGGCGCACCCGGGTCAGTTGTGCCCGTTATTTATTTGAATTAGCAGACGAGCGAACCACTACTGAACCTGCCGCGCGCGTGGGGCCAGGCGATGGGATGAATCCTCGGGCGAGCAATCCCAGCACCAAGAGTGCGCCACCTGCGATCAGCAGCGCCAGCGACCAGGATTCCAAGGCATCGGTGCCGGCAAGGATGTAGTGCATCGTTGCAAACGGCCATGCGGCGTAAGCCAACCAGTGCGTGCGCTGGAAAAGCGAAGCTCCGGCATTTTTCATTCGTGGTCGTAACCGACCCACAATTGACACCGGAATCAGTAACCAAAAAGCGGTGACGCCTAGAGCTACCGGCAGGGTTTCCCATGAAGACAATCCTGGAATCAAAATCTGACTGATGGTGAACGGCAAGTAGGCATCAAACAAAAGCAGGACCATGTGCAGCGCTAGGAATCCCAACGCAACTGCACCGAGCCAACGGTGCAGATCAAGCAGGCGGGTGGGCGAAGCAGCGTGCCCGAGAATGCGGGTGCGCAATAGGATTCCCCACAGCACAACTGCGGTGAGCAAACCCCAAGACGTGATGCCGGCAGCGCGGATTCCGAGCCAGGTCCATGCGATGTTACCCATGCTCGTCTCCTACTAGCGACGTGAAAATATCTGTTGACGTCAACAACGTATACCCAACTTCATGCTGCTCTAGCCAGGCAACTGATTGCGGTGCTTTCATTAAGAGTGCGGCCGTTGCACTGACTTCAGCCAGCCACCCAGCACCACACCAAACCGTTGCCTGCACAAGTTGAGGATCAGCCATCTGACCGGTGCGTGGATCAATCACATGGTGTCGAGTGCCACCGCTCCAACGCCGAAAAAGCGTTGATGATGTAGCAATCCCCATCGTGTCGAATTGCACAGCGCCTTCGTCGTCAATAAACGAATCACTAGGGCTAAACGACACCAACTGTGGCTGCCGAGTTGAGTTATCGGGATCGCGCTCATCTTCAATTGCCAAGACCCACGAAGTTGTTCCTTCTGGATTGCCAGCAACCACAATGTCGCCGCCCAGGTCAACAAGTACACCTGTTGCTCCTGCAGTCATGATTTCGTTGGCAACAATGTCTGATGCAAGACCTTTGCCAATTGCACCTGGGTCAAGCCCAACCCCAACGGGCAAAGCGACGGTGCTCGCATCGAGATCAATTTCGACAGATCCCATTGCACTGGAACGAACAGTTGACGATGCTGATGCTTGATTCCAAGTGGCCGCATCAGCAAGCGCGCCTCGGGCCAGCACAGTTGCATAGTCAACGTCATAGCCCGCAGCTTTGATCTCTGACAACATCGTTGGATCAAATAAGCCATTGGTTAATTCCCAAGCACGCTTCATATGCCAGACCAGCGCAAGAATATCTGCACTCACAAGCATTGGTCCTGCGCCAGCGAGCGAATTGAGGCGATTGAGTTCGCTTGATTCCCGAAATCTTGACCACGATTGTTCGAGAAGTTCAACACGTACGATCGCGATCTGCGCGAGGTCATCAGCTGCAGCATCTGCATACACCGATACTGCGCATGCGGCACCCATCGCACGAAATTCCTGCGATGAATTCATCGCTATCCCTTACTTGCGCGGGTTTTAGCTGCTGGTGCTTGGGCAACGCTGCCGCCACCGTTTGACCAACCGTTGCTCTGCTGCTGCGGGGCAGGAACGAATTGCTGCTGCACAGGTGCTTGCACTGCTGGTGCCTGTGGCGCTGCGTATGTACTTGTTGCTGACGATGAAGAGTCAGCACCGGCGGTCGTCTTATTCTTTACAGCTGTCGGCTTCTTTGGAACGCGCTTTGGCTTGGCGACGTTCGCAGCGGTACTCGACTGGGTTGACAGTTGATTCGCTGCCGTCACCAACTGCTGGCGATAGGCCTCGAGTCGTGCGCGCTCCGTGGCAAGTTGGGCGGCGTACTGGTCGAGCTGAGTCTGAGTGACCCCATTGGAAGTCGTGACTGCTGCAAGGTCGACCTGGGTTGAGCCATCTTGACTGGTGGCTTCTTGAGCCGAGGCGTCCTGCGCACTGCGAACGGCGATCATGCCAACAAGTCCTACACACGTTGCCGAAGCGAGGCCCAGTGCCAAGATCTTCTGGCTGGCCGACGTGGTTCGCGTTGCGCGGTAGTTCGCGTTCATCTGTGACTCCTTTGCTTGCCTTGGTTCCTAATCTAAAGAACTCACCTACAGGGGACGATTCGGTGAAGGTAAAGCCACAGTTAAGAGATTCTGGCTTTTTTGGTGTTCTTGACGCAAGGGTCGAAATCAGCGCTTGTGCTTGTGCAGCCGTAATGCCGCGACTGGGCAAGCAGCAACAGCTTTCTTCGCTGCCGAGACTAGGTCAGCGGGCACAGCGGTGACCAGAGTCCCTGAATTCATCAGGGGGTAGCCCCACTCGTCCAAAGTGAAGAGTTCAGGAAGGATTTCGACGCAGAATCCATGCGCATCACACAAGGTGGGATCTAAGCGAAGTTCAGTGAGGTCGCTCATTTGAAATCCTTACCTGGAAAACCGACGGGCGATGGACGCATACCCGCGATCGGCAAAGCAGTTCCGGATGTAGTGGCGCAGCAATGGCCCCGAAGGTGATGGGCTACCTCTGCTTGAAACACGTGCATTGCGGTGCCGATAAATCTTGCAGTTCCATCTGGGTGCTTGCAGCCACCTCGCATTTGGACGAGCGGCAAGCGGGCATTCAAACGGTGCACGTCTGACATCTGGGCATGCTTGCCCGCGATGACATCGAGATCGTCTGCAAGTGACGGTAAACCAAATCTGCATGGCCCACATTGGCCTGCACTTTCACCTGCCATCCAGTGAGCGACTCGTGCAACTTCATGTAGCGGACAGGTGCGGGCATCAAGCGCCCAAAGAATGCCTGCACCAATTACTCCACCGGCTGCTGCCACTGAGTCAGGTGACCAGTGTGCCGCCATGAGTGAATCCTGGCTTACCCAGGCGCCGCCATAACCCCCTGTGAGGAAACCAGAAGATTCACCCGAAAATCCATTGCAGCGATTGATGATTTCAGAAACTGGCGTACCGACAGCAACTTCGATAACTCCTGGCGAGTTGACCACGCCACTCACGGAAACGAGACAGGTACCGGGCGCAGTGGGTTCGCCAACTGACGCAAACCACTCGCCACCAAATCGCGCAATTAAACCGATGTGCGCCATCGTTTCGGCGTTTTGTACAGCCGTCGGGCGATCATTCACACCACGTTCAAAAGGTCGCTTACCAAACACCGGAGTGCCTACTCCGTCGCCAATCCAATGCGACAGCGCACTTTCTTCGCTTGATACATACCGTGCTGGTGGTGTTACAAGTTCAATAGTGACTGGATCATTGCGATCAGCCAATGCGCGCGTCACCACGTCAATGATTGGCGAGCCACGGTGAATTGCGATGTAGGCCTTTTCGGCGCCAAGGGTTGCTGCCAAAGCAGTGACGCCATCAAGTACTAAGTGCGGGTTGTGGCGCAACAGAATCGCATCTTTGCTCGAGGCTGGTTCGCCTTCCATCGCATTGGCTATGACCACGGGCTTGCGACCAGCGGACCAAGCGCGGCGAGCTGCCGCACTCTCAACTACGGCATGGACCTTGCGGGCTGTGGGAAACCAGCCGCCGCCGCGGCCACGAAGGCCAGACTTCTCTAATTCATGAACCAAGGATCCGGGCTTACCAATTCGTGGGCCGTCAACAACAGGCAACCGACCAAAGTGGGCCTCATGGACCGAAAGCGAGCGTAAATCCATGGCCGCTCCGGCTGGGGTCACGGGGAGAAGTCGGGCAATTCCGGCTGGTGGTGTGCTCACAGGGCCAATTCTGTCCAACTTGAGTGCGCAATGGATCCGAGAAGCGCTAAGGGAAGGTAAAGAATGGGGGATATTCCATACCTTGCCGCTAGGTATGCTTTGCCAGTGAGTTTCACTGATATCGACTTCGCCCTCAGCCTTGGCGGCTTAATCGCAGGCATCGTCGTCGGCCTAACGGGCATGGGCGGCGCTGCATTGGTCACGCCGATGCTGGTGCTGGTCTTTGGCATCAACCCCGCAACTGCAGTTTCAAGTGACGTCGTGGCGTCGGCGATCATGAAGCCGTTTGGCTCCTGGGTTCATATCCGCAACCACACGGTGCACTGGGGCTTAGTGCGTTGGTTGTGTACCGGTTCGATTCCTGGGGTGCTCGTCGGCACCTGGATTTTCAATGCCACTCTTCAAGAATCTGACGCAGCTGACACCATTAAGTTCTGGCTCGGCGCTGTACTGGTTGTTGCCGTTCTCGCAATGATCGCTAAGACCTACATTGCTCGGCGACAAAAGGCGAAATACGGGGCCCAGACGCAACTCGGTATTGATATGCCAGTTAAGCCAATTCCAACCGTGATTCTCGGGGCAAGTGTCGGCTTAATCGTGGGTATGACCAGCGTTGGTTCTGGCTCGCTCATCGTCACGGTGCTACTTCTGCTTTACCCGCTTCTTCGCCCAAGCGTGCTGGTAGGAACAGATCTCGTTCAGGCAGTTCCAATGTTGATTGCCGGTGCAATCGCTCACGCAGGTTTCGGGGTTATTGATATCGCTGTCGTGGTCTCACTGCTTATCGGCCAGATTCCTGGCGTGATCATCGGCGCTCGCATGTCAACGAGATACGACGGTCATCTGCTTCGCTATTTGCTCATCGTGATTTTGGGTGCCACCGCATTGAAGTTGCTTGGCGTTGTTAGCAGCTTGACCGCCGGCATCATCGCTATCGCAGGCGTTGTCCTTGTATGCGGACTTATGCTGCGCGAACTTCGCAACAAAGATGACGTGCATGAAGAAGGTGAAGAACCCGCCGAGGTGAGATAGTCGGGTAATGCACGCAATCACCCAACCCAGCGGAGTCGGTAGTTTCCCGACTCTCGCGTGGGGCGAAGTTCCCGATCCCCAAGCCGGACCGGGCGAGGTCGTGATCGACATCGCCGCCACTTCAGTTAATCGTGCTGACACCCTGCAACGTCAAGGCTTCTATAACCCACCTGCTGGCGCTACCGAAATCATCGGACTTGAATGCGCTGGTGTGATCAGTGAAATTGGCGCGGGTGTCACTCGCTTTCAGATCGGTGATCGCGTATGTGCACTGCTCACGGGCGGCGGTTATGCCGAGAAAGTCGCAGTGCCTGTTGAGCAAGTCATGTCGATCCCGGCACATCTTTCACTCATTGAAGCTGCGTCCCTGCCCGAAGTTGCTTGCACGGTGTGGAGCAACCTATTTATGGCAGCCAATCTCAAACAAGGGGAGTGGCTCCTTATCCACGGTGGCGGTTCCGGTATCGGCACCCATGCGATTCAGGTGGCAAAAGCTGCCGGCGTGCGCATTGCTGTGACCGCAGGAAGCCAGAAGAAACTTGATGCCTGCGCGGCACTCGGTGCAGAACTCCTTATCAATTACAACGAGCAAGATTTTGTTGAAGTGATCAAGGAGAGCATCGTCGGGGTCGATGTCATCCTAGACATGGTTGGGGCTAAGTACTTAGCTAAGAACATCGATGCACTGAATCGCAATGGTCGCATTGCCATCATCGGCATGCTTGGCGGTGTCAAAGGTGAAATCAACTTGCAAGCTCTGCTGCAGAAGAACGGAACCATCCAAGCCTTAGCTTTGCGTAGTCGCCCAGTCAGCGAAAAAGCGGAGATCTGCCGCGCAGTTGAGCGCCATATTTGGCCATGGATCGAAGCGGGTTTGGTGAATCCAGTCATCGATGCACGCCTATCAATTACCCGAGCTGGCGAAGCTCATCGAATGATGGAAGCTGGAGAAGTCACAGGCAAAATTGTGCTTACTATTGACGGTGTGACCGCCACGTGAAAATTATGAAGTCCACCGCAGTTCTCGCGGCACTAGCAATAATGCTGACTGGCACAGCCTTCGTGGCTGCCACCGCAAACGCCGCGGACAGTCCTGCTCCCGGCACCACCCCTGCCCCATCCGCGACTGCCACACCCACGCCTGGAGTAACGAGTTCCACGTTTCCCACGGCCAGCCCTACTGCAAATCCAACTTCTACTTCCACATCTACTGCTTCGCCATCGGCTACGCCGTCGCTCACCGCGGTTGCACCACCAATAAATGGCACGAGTGTGGTGTGCCCAGTAGTGACCAGCGATATCACTCAAACTCAGTCTGACCTTGTCTACTCCGTTGCATCGAAGAAGCTCGCGTCGGCAACAGCCGGTAGCAAGAAGCGCTATCCATTCGGTGCGCTTGCTAACCAGACGAAATATGTGAAGACCGGGCCGTCAGCGTGGACCGCTGGGTTCTTTCCTGGTGAGTTGTGGCTGATGTATCAGCGCACCAACGATGACCGTTGGCTCAAACGTGCGAATCAATACAGTGCAGCGCTTATCCCGGTTGCCAATGACAAAGGCACACACGATCTTGGCTTCATGATCGGTGTGCCGATGAGTCAGGCTGCAAGCCTTGAACCGACGAGCAAGTTAAAGCGCGCTTATCTCAATGCCGAAATTAC
>WLNQ01000091.1 GCA_009699705.1 Actinomycetota bacterium
GCGCAAGGGTCTAACGCAAACGCCAAGGTGCGCTTGTGGTCGCCAGGGCAGAGCAACAGCCAGTCGCTTTTTGAAGTCGCAATGAATTCCGATGCGAGTGCGGAAACCACCGTGCCCGTATCCACAGATGGAACGATCGCACTTTCAACTTCGACAGGTGCCACAGATCTTGTGGTTGAAGTTCTTGGTTATTACAGGGCTGATGCAACCGGAGCTGCAGCCGCCCTGCCAACGACAACATCAGGCTCGACACCTTCTGGCGGCATTCCGGCCTTCACCCCTGCGCCGACGACGACGCCAGCGAAGGCGCCTGAACAAGCACCTGCTCAAACGGTGATACCTGCAAGTCCGCCACCTCTTGAACCTGAACCAAGTGAATTCCATCCGGTGGGCTCGGTTCTTGGTTTCGAAACAACAAGTGATGCGCCAATTCAGGCAGGTGAGTCGCGCACAGTTTCGCTTGCGGGATTGCCCGCTGAAGCGCGAAGCGCCGTAGTTTTTGTTACGACGAAGCAAGCCCCAAAGAGGGGCTTCTTGCTGATCGGTAGATCAAGTAGCGCTGACACCTTGAAAGTCCAGTTTCCTAAGACTGTGATGAAGAAGGCAGTCATGATCGTGCCGGTGAGCGGCAGCAACGTCACCATGAGTGCTTCTCCGTCCTCCGCGGTGCAGATCCGGGTGGAAGTCCTAGGTTATGGAACCAGTGATTCACCGCCAACGGTGAAGCCTTTGGCCCCGAAATTAATGATGCAAGGCGCTATTGATCCAGCCAAACCTCAGCTCTTTAAAGCCGCACGCAAATTTGGGCTGCCGGGCATGAAGCGACTCAAAGCAGTACTCCTTCGAGTACAAACTAGAAAAGCCGCTGCAGATGGCACCCTTGCTGTGTTCGCATCAGGTGGCACAGCTCCAGGAACTCGATCTGCTCCAGTCATGGCGAACTCCAAATACGCTGCTTTGGTGCTGGCCCCAGTGGGCGCTGACGGCAAGATCCAGGTGAGTTCAACTGTGGCCGCCAACTTCACTGCGACGCTTGTGGGCTTCGTAAAATAAAGCTGTCAGTTCGTACGCGTACGATGCGTCGGTGACTTCGGCTGATGAACTCCTCAAAGACCTCAATGACGCTCAACGTGCGGCAGTTGAGCACCGTGGGGGAGCTCTCCTCATCGTTGCCGGCGCCGGTTCAGGCAAAACTCGGGTGCTCACCCGTCGAATTGCGCACCTCTTAGCGACCGGCGATACCAAGCCGGGCGAGATCTTGGCTATCACCTTCACCAACAAGGCGGCTGGTGAGATGAAAGAGCGAGTTTCAGAGCTCGTTGGCCCTGCGGCAAAGAACATGTGGGTTTCAACCTTCCACAGTGCCTGCGTGCGAATCTTGCGAGCCGAATCAAAGCGGTTGGGGATCTCGAGCAGTTTCACAATTTACGACCAGCAAGATGCGCTTCGCCTGATGACCATGGTAATCAGAGATCTTGATCTTGATCCCAAGAAATTTACACCTCGTAGCTTTTTAGCACAGGTATCAAACCTGAAGAACGAACTCATTGATGAAGACACCTATGCCTCGAGTGCATCGAATCCGATGGAACAAACGTTGGCGAGTGCGTACCGCGAATACCAGCGACGGCTACGGCGCGCAAGCGCGTTCGACTTCGATGATTTGATTGGCAGCACGGTTGCTCTTCTTCAGTTGTTCCCTGAAGTCGCCGAACATTATCGCCGACGTTTTCGCCAGATCATGGTTGACGAGTATCAGGACACCAACCATGCGCAGTACCAACTTATAAAAGAGCTCGTCGGGGTGGATACGCCAACCATGAAGGCTGGCGAACTTTGTGTAGTGGGCGACGCGGATCAATCAATTTATGCATTCCGGGGAGCAACGATTCGAAATATTGAAGAATTCGAACGTGATTACCCAAATGCAAAAACAATTCTGTTGGAACAGAACTATCGCTCAACCCAGACAATTCTGACTGCCGCTAACGCGGTGATTTCGCGCAATCAAAGCAGGCGAGCAAAGAATCTTTGGACCGATGCTGGTGATGGCGAAAGCATCGTTATGTACGTCGCAGACGATGAGCATGATGAAGCATCATTTATTGCAGGTGAAATTGACCTGCTCACAGATCATCATGGTGTCAAAGCCAGCGACGTTGCTGTTTTCTATCGCACCAATGCTCAGTCGCGATCTGTTGAAGATGTGTTTATCCGCGTAGGTATGCCGTACAAGGTCGTCGGTGGTGTGCGCTTTTATGAGCGCAAAGAAGTCAAGGATGCAATTGCCTATTTACGCTCGCTAGCAAACCCAGATGATGAAGTCTCATTGCGAAGAATTCTCAATGTTCCTAAGCGTGGAATTGGCGATCGAGCTGAAGCGATGGTTGAAGCCTTCGCTCAACGTGAGCAGATTTCCTTTTGGGCTGCCCTAGAGCGCGCTCCTGAGGCGCCAGGAATGGCAACTAGGTCAGTAAGCAGCATCGCACCATTCGTTGAAATGATGCGTAATCTGCGAACTCTGCTCGAATCGGGAACTGATGCAGCAACGATTCTCCAAGCCGTCCTGGAGCAGTCGGGTTATGTCAAAGAACTCACACACTCAAGTGATCCGCAAGATGAAGGTCGTCTTGAAAACCTTGCAGAGCTTGAATCTGTTGCGCAAGAATTTGTTGACGACAATCCAGAAGGAACATTGATTGATTTGCTGGAGCGCATAGCGCTCGTCGCGGATGCCGATCAGATTCCAGATGCCGAAGGTGGAGTGGTTACATTGATGACTCTGCACACGGCAAAGGGTTTGGAGTTTCCTGTCGTGTTCTTGACCGGCATGGAAGACGGAGTCTTCCCACACATGCGATCTTTCAGTAACAACAAGGAATTAGAAGAGGAACGTCGCCTGGCTTACGTGGGCATTACTCGAGCACGCGAGCGCCTCTACCTCTCTCGTTCGATGATGAGATCGGCGTGGGGAGCCCCGGCTTACAATCCAGCATCTCGATTTATTGATGAACTTCCTGAAGAGTTACTGAGCTGGCGTCGCGAAGAGCCCGTGCGACAAAGTTTTGTTCCGACTGCTTCACGAAGTAGCAGCGCACTACGTCTGGGTGATCGGGTAGTGAATCCAGGACCAGTACTCAACTTGGCCGCTGGTGATCGGGTAACACACAGCAAGTTTGGCTTAGGCACAGTAGTGAGTACCGCAGGGATAGGTGAAAAGGCGGATGCCACGATCGACTTTGGTTCATCAGGCGTGAAGCGGTTGCTCTTGCGTTATGCACCTGTGGAAAAGCTTTAACACACAGGTACGCAAGAGTCAGTCACTATGAGCGAGGAGTAGTGGTGCGCAGGACTCGGCGCCGCTAAATCAGCTACTTTGCGGTGGTCTTTGTGTATCGGCGAATCGACAGCGTCGCAAAGATCGCAATGATCAGCACGCACGAACCGATGGTGTACATCACTGGGTTATTCAGCGGCCAAAAATTTGGCTGGATACCGGTGGGGTTGCCAAAGAGCTCACGAGTTGCCAGCACCAAAGTGGAAACTGGGTTGTAGGCCGCTATTGGTTGCAACCAGGTTGGCATTGAACTGAGCGGAACGAAAGCGTTCGATAAAAACGTGAGTGGAAAAAGCCAGATCAATCCTGCGGTGCTGGCAGTCTCCACGTTTGGCATCACAAGTCCAATTGCCGCGCCAACCCAGGAGACTGCGTAGGCGAACAGCAACAGCAAGAGATATGCGCCAACCGCATTCCAGAACCCGCCGGTGATGCGCCAACCCACGAGCAGCCCAGTGATTGATAGTACGAGAAGCACAAGCACCTGGCGTAATGCATCGGCAAACGTGCGACCGATGAGTACCGCGCCCGAAGCCATAGGCAATGAGCGGAAGCGATCGATGAGGCCGGTCGACATTGCTTCAGCAATACCCACTGTGCTCTGGACTGCAGCAAAGGCAACAGTTTGACCAAAGATGCCGGGCATCAAGTAATTGCGGTAGATATGGGCAGCGTCTTCTGCTGATGCTCCGGTGCCAGCAATAGGGATCGCGCCACCAAATACATAAGCGAAGAGGAGAACAAAAATCACCGGCTGCACGAGTGAAAAGAACATGAGTTCTGGAACGCGCAGAGTCTGAACCAAACTGAAGCGAGCGACAACTGCGCCGTCAGAAATGTTCCAACCCAGTAGTGGCCGTTTACGAGCTGGGACTGTGGTGGTCACTTGCGACCCCTTCCGCGCTTTGGTTTTTCACTGGGGGGCGTGGCTTCTTCTGCAACATGGCCGGTCAGGGATAGAAAAACATCGTCGAGGGTGGGTCTGCGCAACACAATGTCGCCAACTTCAACACCTTGTACATCAAGGGCCCGAATTGTGCTGACGAGCACTGTGGAACCACCAGACACTGGTGCAGAGATTTGTAATCCATCAACAACGGGATCACCGCTGCTTACCGATCTGATCGCGTCTACAGCATCGCCGACACGAGCCGGATCGATGATGGAGATTTCGATACGGTCACCGCCGATTTGGTCCTTCAATGATTCTGCAGTGCCTTGCGCAATCACGCGGCCGTGATCAATCACGACGATCTGGTCGGCAAGTTGGTCGGCTTCTTCGAGGTATTGGGTGGTGAGCAACACCGTGGTTCCATCAGCCACCAGTCCGTTGATCACATCCCACATTCCTAGCCGTGATCTTGGATCAAGGCCAGTTGTGGGTTCGTCCAAAAACAGAATGGATGGTTGCGCGATCAAACTTGATGCGAGGTCGAGTCGGCGACGCATACCGCCGGAGTAGGTTTTCGCTGGTCGATCGGCAGCTTCAGAAAGTTCGAACCATTCAAGGAGTTCTGCAGATCGTTCACGAACGTACTTTGCTGGCAAGTGATAGAGCGCCCCGAACATCTTGAGGTTCTCTCGACCTGTGAGATATTCATTCACCGCCGCGTACTGACCAGTGAGTCCGATCTCGCGGCGCACTTCTGCTGGATTCTTGACTACATCGAAACCGGCGACTTTGGCATAGCCCGAGGTAGGCATAAGCAACGTAGAAAGAATGCGAACCACCGTAGTTTTCCCGGCACCGTTAGGTCCAAGTAGCCCCACCACCTGGCCACGCTGCACGGTTAAATCAATTCCGTCGAGAGCCTTGACGGAACCAAAATCTTTGACGAGTCCTTCTGCGACAACTGCTGCATCTGTCATAGAGGCAGCCTAATGAATGTCTTAGTTATTTATGAACCAAGAGACATTCAGGGTGACGCTCACTTCTGTAGTTCCAGGTGAGATGGGGGTGGTGCCCTTTGCTGAATCGGTGGCAGCAGCCATCGCAACCGGCGGTTGGTTGGAACCTGAAGATTCGGTGACGGCGGCGACATCACCCAAAGTGAAGCCGAGCAGCTCAGCATTTTGCTCGGCTTGATCCCGAGCGATCGTGGCTGCCTGCTCTCGAGCCGCAGCCGTCGCTTTGGCTGGGTCGGAGATATAGGTAGTGAAGGAATCGATCCGTACATCATTGCCACCAGCAGCAACGCTGGCATCCAAGACAGCGCCGGCACCAGCGAGATCCGTGAATTTGACCGTCAGTGTTTGCGAGGCTTGATAGCCGGAAACTTTCTGAGTGTTCTGGCTATAGGTATAGGTGGGCGAGACAGAGATGGTCTCGGTGCGAATGTCTGAGGCTGGGATGCCCGCCGAACTGAGCGCTGCCAGCACCTTGGCAGTAGAGGCAGCAGCCATTTTTTGGGCACCCGCGGCTGAATTTGCGTCCGTTGCCACGATGGTCATAGAGGCCCTGGCCGCATCAGGGGCTGCTTGTGCCGTTCCAGTGGCCGTAATTGCCACAGTCCCAGATACGTCTGAGGATGTGGCATTTGTGACGGAACAGCCAGAAAGCAACAGCACCGCTCCGACGAGGCTGCCTGCGGCGGCTAGCGTGGGGATTCTTAGTCTCATAATGGCATTTTGCAACGTGATGCGGTCAAAATTCTTGGTGGGGCCAAGATCACAGCGATCTAGGTGCGATCAAGACCGAGCTTTGGATAGGCTCAAGCCGCTCGGCTGACGTTTGCCGAGATCAAGTTCTGCCCTCGCGTAACCCGCATCGCAAGAAGGAGTCCTGCGTGGACCTGTACGAGTACCAAGCAAAGCAGCTCTTTGAGGCGCATCAAGTTCCAACCACTCCAGGTGACGTGGCTAGTACTCCCGATGCAGCTCATGAGATCGCTCGCAAGATCGGCACCCAAGTTGTCGTCAAGGCCCAGGTAAAAACTGGTGGTCGTGGCAAGGCTGGCGGCGTCAAGCTTGCTGAGAACCCAGACGATGCAAAGGAAAAGGCAACAGCCATCCTTGGCATGGACATCAAGGGTCACACTGTGCACCGAGTGCTTATCGCTGAAGCCAGTGATATCGCCGAGGAGTACTACGTCTCCTTCCTTCTAGATCGAACCAACCGCACCTTCTTGGCCATGGCCAGCGTTGAAGGCGGCGTGGAGATCGAAGAAGTAGCAGTCAATAACCCAGATGCGCTCGCCATGATCCGCGTTGATGCCCTTGAAGGCGTCGACGAGAAGAAGGCTCGCGAGATTGCAGTTGCTGCGAAGTTTGATCCAGCAATTATCGATCAAGTTGTTGGCATCCTCTTGAAGCTCTGGGACGTCTTCGTTAAAGAAGATGCAACTCTGGTTGAGGTCAACCCACTCGTACTCACCCCTGGCGGCAAGGTTCTCGCACTCGACGGCAAGGTCACCCTTGACGACAGTGCATCCTTCCGTCACGTGTCACACGCCGACATGATCGACCGTGAATCTGCTGACCCAATCGAACTACGCGCAGCTGAGTTTGATCTCAACTACGTGAAGCTTCAGGGCGAGGTTGGCATTATCGGTAACGGTGCTGGTCTGGTTATGAGCACGCTCGATGTTGTTGCATATGCAGGCGAAGAATTCGGTGGAGTTCTCCCCGCAAACTTCCTTGACATTGGCGGCGGCGCAAGCGCTGAAGTTATGGCAAACGGTCTGGACATCATTCTTAATGACCCAGACGTTGAATCAGTCTTCGTAAACGTTTTCGGTGGCATCACTTCGTGTGACGCTGTTGCAAACGGCATCCTGCAGGCTTTGGAAATGTTGGAAGCCAAGGGCGCCACGCTGACCAAGCCGATCGTCGCTCGTATTGATGGCAACAACGCAATCGAAGGTCGCGCCATCTTGACCGCAGCCAATCACCCACTCATTGAAATGGTCGAGACCATGGACGATGCCGCGCGTCGCGCTGCGCAACTTGCAGCTGCCCGCAAGGCCGGAAAGTAGAGGCACCAGAACATGGCAATTTGGCTAAATAGCGAAAGCAAGATTCTCGTTCAGGGTATGACCGGAGCAGAAGGAACCAAGCACAC
>WLNQ01000092.1 GCA_009699705.1 Actinomycetota bacterium
ACCGCGTCAATCGAGTTTGCTAACGCTTCATCGAAACCTAAATCTTCTGCAACGCTTTGAGGATTCAAACCAAGCGAAGATCCTGCTAATGCACCAGCTCCAAGTGGCGAGCGAGCACTGCGTTTATCCCAGTCGGCTAACCGCTCAAGGTCGCGCCCGAGTGCATGAACATGCTTTGCAAGTTCGTGCCCGAAAGACACTGGTTGCGCGTGTTGTAAATGCGTAAAGCCAGGTGAAGTTGTGTAAACATGCGCCTTTGCCTGCACTAAGAAAGCTTCCTGCAACTCAATAACATCATTGGCGATGTACTTCACTTGGTCGCGCAAATACAAGCGAAAATCAGTTGAGACTTGATCATTGCGGCTCCGACCAGCCCGCAATTTTCCACCCAACTCGCCCAGCTTAAGCATCAAGTTGCGCTCGATTGCGGTGTGGACATCTTCATCTTGCGCATCAGGAACAACAGCACCCGAACGAACCTCGAGATTGAGTTCGGTCAACGCTGCTGTCACGAGGTCAAGTTCTTGAACTGTCAACAAATTTGCTGCATGTAAAACTTTTGCGTGAGCCTGTGTTTGCGCTATGTCGTAGGGAGCCAAGCGCCAATCAAAATGAACTGACCTACTCAGTGCTGCCATTGCATCAGAGGGTCCATCGGCAAAGCGTCCGCCCCAGAGCCGGGTTGGTTGTGCTTCAGTCACGACGTTCTCCTTTGGTTTGTATGCATGTCAACACTTTCAGATCGTCTATCAGCAAGTTGAAGCAGGTTCTCGCAGAACTCTTGTGCCGCTTCGTTGGTGCGCAGCACGACCATGATCGTGTCGTCACCAGCTACGGTGCCAACGATCTGATCAAAATGTGCTCGATCTAAATATCCGGCTAAATAATGTGCTGCTCCTGGCGGCGTGTGTAGGACTGCGATGTTTTGAGCCGCATCTGCGCCCACAAGTACTTCAGTCACTACGCGGCTAATGCTGGTTGGCACAGCCAAGTGCGTCACTACCGGGCTGCGTGAAATCACATAACGCGATCCCATCACCGCATCATGTTGCTTAACGGCCCCAAGTGTTTCCAAATCTCTACTCAACGTCGCTTGCGTGACATCCATGCCCTCGGAAGAAAGAACTGACCGCAACTGTTCTTGCGACTGGATCAATCCTTGTTCGATCAGGGCTTCAATACGCGAGCGTCTTGCAGCCATCGTGCGCGGCGCGGCCATGACCTACGTGGCCAATTCTTGAAATGTGCGACCCCAACGCTGAATGACTTCATCCACGTCCGCCGTTGAAAGAATCAACGGTGGCGCCAGCCTGATGGCATTTGGCGCTACAGCATTTGTGAGCAGTCCATTTGCCCGCAACTTTGGCTCAACGTCACTACTGGATACGCCTTCAAGCACTGCAGCAAGAAGTAAACCCTCGCCTCGTACCGAACTCACTAAGCCACTCGAGGCCGCTGGTAGTTCGATAGTGAGGCGGGTACTCACTTCCTGCACGTGCGCGAGCAAACCTTCATTCTCGATAACGTCAAGCACGGTGAGAGCAGCGCGAGCAGAAATTGGGTTGCCACCAAAAGTTGATCCGTGCGACCCGGGGGTAAAGAGTTCTGCAGCCGCCCCAAATGCGACTAAGGCGCCTATCGGCAGACCTCCACCCAAGCCTTTGGCAAGGGTCACCACATCGGGCGCAACATTGTGACTTTGATACGCAAACCATTGCCCGGTGCGACCAATACCCGTCTGTACCTCATCGAAAATCAACAAAGCCCCGTGCTTATCGCAATTGGCTCGAGCCGAAGCCAGATACCCATGAGGTGCAACGATGACGCCACCTTCGCCTTGAATCGGCTCGAGAAAAACAGCGGCTGTCTCAGCGGTAATAGCCGCTGCTAAAGCGTCGCTATCGCCAAACGGCACAACGGTGACCTCACCTGGCAGCGGACGAAATGGATCCTGCTTCGCCGGTTGAGCCGTAAGCGCCAGCGAACCCATTGTGCGTCCATGGAAGCCACCTGCGGCTACGACAACATGTGTACGCCCAGTGAGTCGACTGAGTTTGAAAGCAGCTTCATTGGCCTCTGCTCCAGAGTTACAAAAGAACACCCGTGAACCGGCTGGCGCTTGACTTAATTCAAGAAGCCGTTCAGCCAATTGCAATCCTGGCTCGGTTGCATACAAATTGCTCGTGTGACCAATGGTGTTGAGTTGATCGGTAATAGCTTGCACAAAAGTTGGATGGGCGTGGCCCAAAGCATTCACAGCAATCCCGGCGATGAGATCGATGTATTCCTTGCCTGAGTCATCCCACACTCGAGAACCCGTGCCACGCACCAGCATCAGCGGTGGTCGCCCGTAGTTTTTCATCATGCTGGTATCCCAGCGATCACTCCAGTTCATGGCTTCCTCGGATAGACCATCGTGCCAATACCGTCATTCGTGAAGACTTCGAGGAGCACTGAGTGGGCCACCCGACCATCAATCACGTGGGCTTGTGGAACACCACCATCAATTGCCCGCACGCACGCTTCCATTTTCGGAACCATGCCTGATTCAAGGGATGGCAACAATGCACGTAGCTCTTCCACATCAATTTGCCGAATGATCGACTCTTTATCTGGCCAATTCGCGTACAGACCCTCAACATCAGTAAGCACGACAAACTTTGCGGCTCCTAAAGCCTGTGCCAGCGCGGCAGCAGCAGTGTCAGCATTGACGTTGTAGACCATGCCATCGACGTCGCGAGCCACGGTGGAAACCACCGGAATGAATCCGTCATCAAGGAGTTTGATTACAAAATCTGGCCGCACGTCGACTACATCGCCTACCTGCCCAATGTTTATCGCAACGCCATCAACCGTTGCGTCTCTGCGTTCGGCAATAAACGTATGCGCGTCTTCACCTGACATACCAACAGCGAATGGGCCGTGGTCATTAATTAATCCAACAAGTTCACGTTGTACTTGGCCGACTAACACCATTGCAACGATGTCCATAATTTCAGGAGTCGTCACCCGTAGGCCGCCCTTGAATTCAGACTCAACGCCCAATTTAGCCAGCATTGCATTGATCTGTGGACCGCCACCATGAACAACGACGGGGCGTAAACCAGCCAGACGCATGAAAACAATGTCTTCGGCAAAACTTGCCTTAAGCGCATCGTCGGTCATGGCGTTGCCGCCGTACTTCACGACGACCGTTGCGCCATGAAAACGTTCCAGCCACGGTAAAGCCTCAGCGAGAACTGCGGCCTTAGATGAGGCCTGGTGTACGTCAGTCATTATTGCCTCTCAGGTGGAGTATGCGGAGTTTTCATGGACGTAATCAGCCGTGAGGTCATTCGTCCAAATAGTGGCCTCTGCGCTGCCAGCACGCAGCAGCACTTTGATCTCAACTTCTCGATCAGCAAGGCTCACCAGCGATCGGTCATCGCCCAATCCGCCGTTACGGCAGACCCAGACACCATTCATTGCAACATCGACCTGATCTGGCTCGAATATTGCTTGCGTTGTTCCTGCCGCAGAAAGCACACGTCCCCAGTTTGGGTCCTCGCCGTGAATCGCACATTTCAATAAGTTACTTCGTGCGATTGCGCGAGCCACAAGGAGAGCATCCTGCGTGGATGAGGCTTGCTCAACAACAATCTTGATGTCTTTGGACGCGCCTTCGGCATCATGAATCAATTGCTGCGCAAGATCGCCGCACACTTGAGTAAGCACCTCGGTGAAAGCCTGGGCATCAGGCTCCACGCCACTTGCCCCACTGGCCATCAGAAGAACAGTGTCATTTGTTGACATGCATCCGTCTGAGTCGATCCGATCAAAACTCATTGCCGTCGCAGCCCGAAGAGCAGTTTCAGCTAGCTCAGCGCCGATGACAGCATCGGTGGTGATGACCACAAGCATCGTTGCCAATGCAGGTGCCAACATGCCTGCACCCTTGGCCATCCCGCCGACAGTGAAACCAGCCTGCGTGACCACGCACTTCTTTGGCACAGTGTCAGTGGTCATGATTGCTAAGGCCGCATCGTCACCTCCACTTTCGGTCAGCGAAAGTGTTGCTTCGTCTATCCCTGCAAGAAGTTTGTCCATCGGCAACCGCTCACCGATCAGCCCGGTGGAACACACTGCTATCTCACCGGCGCCAACCTCAGTTCCAAGCGCGGAAAGTTTTTTGGCCACATATTCTGCGGTGTGATGGGTGTCTGCAAATCCCACAGCACCCGTGCACGCATTAGCTCCACCCGCATTGAGGACCACGGATCGAATGCTTTGATCTAGGAGAACCTGTTGCGAC
Organism: Actinomycetota bacterium; assembly: GCA_009699705.1. GTDB lineage: Bacteria > Actinomycetota > Actinomycetes > S36-B12 > S36-B12 > UBA11398. The sequence goes on from WLNQ01000092.1 coordinate 4,292, forward strand.
CATAAAACTGGTGCTGCCTTAAACCTGTTGCTCGTGAACACGCCAGCAGCGGTGAACATCGGGCCTTGATTAACCACAAGAGCAACATCGTGATTGCCTGACTTCTTTAGCCCGGCCTTCACCCCTGCCGCAATAAAACCTTGCGCTGCAGTAACACTCACGGCGCTACTCCATTCACTGTAAGTCCGAGGTTCTCGGAGAAGCCGAGCATGAGATTGGCATTTTGCAGCGCTTGTCCGGCGGCTCCTTTGCCAAGGTTGTCGATTGCGCTCATCACAACAACCCGCCCAACATGTTCATCAAAACTCACTTGTAGGTGAGCGCTATTCGAACCGAACACGGAAGAAGACTGAGGTTGCACACCCTCGGGTAGCAGCGTGACGAACGGCTCGTTGGCGTACGCGTGCGCTAACGCAGCTCGAAGCTGCTCATAGGACACCCCCGGCTTCACGCGCGCGCTACAGGTGGCCAAAATTCCGCGAGTCATCGGCGCTAAAAGGGGTGTAAATGACAAGGAAACATCACCATCTGCGGCCCGAGACAATGACTGCTCCATCTCAGGAGTGTGCTGATGCAAGCCCCCTACCTTGTAAGCATTCATCGAACCCATGACCTGCGTTGCAAGAAGTGAATCCGTAGGTTTACGGCCAGCACCAGACGTACCTGAAGCGGCGACCACGCTGACATCTGATGTTTCAATGAGATTCGCGCTGAAGAGCGGAGCCAAAGCAAGCGCCACTGATGTGGGGTAGCAACCTGGATTTGCGACTTGGCGGGCTTGTTTAACTTTTTCCCGATTACCGTCTAACTCTGGCAACCCATAGACCCACGTACCTGCATGAGGAAGTTTGTAGAACTTTTCCCACGAAGCAGCACTTGCCAGCCGAAAGTCTGCACCCAAATCCACTACGGCAACAGACGCCGGCAACTGCAATGCCAATGCGGCGCTCTCACCATGTGGCAATGCCAAGAAGGTCAGATCTGCATCTGCGAGGGCTGTCACCGTTGTTGAGTCAAAACTGCGATCGGCTAACTGCACCAAATTGGGGTGGACATCGATGATGCGCTCCCCGGCTTTTCCACCGGCAGCAATGCACCCGAGCTCTATTTCAGGGTGATGTAACAGTAAACGCAGGAGTTCTCCGCCGGCATAGCCTGAAGCACCAGCAACGCTAATCTTGACCATGATCAAAGTATACGCATACATGCATATTTATGCATCAGGTGGGACTTAAGCGCCGCGCAGTGTCGCTCCATGCCGGGTCATAGCCATCTGGATGGCAGCCTCGCGTGCTGCTGCAATCTCTGAGGCGTCCAAGGTGCGATCTGGAGCCCTAAAACGCAGGGCAAAGGCTAAGGAGCGAGACCCAGCTGGCACTTGCTGGCCGCGGTAGACGTCGAAAAGTCGTGCCGACTCCAACAACTCCCCCGCCCCCTCGATAATCGCCTGCTGGACTAAGGCGGTCGCAACCTCATCGACCACGATGAGCGCAATATCTTCTTTAGCAACAGGTTGCGCCGACACTGACGGCGCCTTGCGAGCCTTCGGACTGGCGTGCACCACAACACCGAAATCCAATTCGAGCGCGCATGCGCGGGCTGGCAATCCCAATGTCTCAATAACACGGGGATGAAGTTCTCCAGCAGTACCTACCTGCTGATCACCAATGCTCAGTTGTGCACATCTGCCAGGGTGGAAAGAGGAGTCACTGCCAGTAGTGACGGTGAGTTCTACACCCGCCACATCGGCAATTACCCGAGCTATTTCAATGGCATCGGACCATTCATAAGCGCGAGCTGGCCCATCCCATGTTTGCTGCTGTTGGTTTCCGCAGAGCAACACCGCCAAGGATGAAGCCTGCTTGGGAAGCATCGCATTCAGCCCATCCCACTCGCCTGCACTTGGCCGTTGATCAACGCTTGGGCGAGGTACTAGGTTTCCTAGGCCGCTTCGGACCACCGAGCCCAGTTCAAAAATACAGAAATCATCATTGCCACGACTTAAGTTTCGTTTCGCTGCGGCGATGAGGCCCGGCAGTAGCGATGCTCGAACATAGGGTTGCTCTTCATTGAGTGGGTTCGCCAATCGCACCTTAGAACGGCGCTCATCATCAGCTTCTAGTCGCAGTGCTTCGAACTCAACATCACCAACAAATGGGTAATTCAGAACTTCAATGCCACCGCGTGCAGCAAGAGCAACGCCCACTCTGCGCCGAAGCCGTTGACCCAAGCTCAATCCGTGACCTACCGCTGACGTCGGAAGGGTCGACGGAACTTCGTCATAGCCAACGAGGCGGATAACTTCTTCAACCAAGTTCACTGCATCAGTGATGTCTGAACGCCAGCTTGGAACCTGCACCTGAAGTACGTCAGAGGAAGCATCAATCTCACATCCGATCGCCTCTAATAAAGCTACGACCGTTGATTGCGCGATTTCCATACCGGCAATTGCACCGGGCTCACTGGCTTTAAGAGCAACAACTGTTGGTTCATAGGGCGCTTCAACAGCAGTCATTCCCACGTAATCGCCACCGCCGAACTCAAGGAGTAGAGCAGCCGCACGCGCAGATGCATAAGGTGCAAGAACTCGATCTACACCGCGCTCAAAACGTCGCGATGCTTCAGAAGAAAGTTTGTGGCGGCGAGCCATGCGAGCTATCGCGCCATCATCGAAGTGCGCAGCTTCCAACGCAATCGAGGTGGTGTCATCATCGATCTCAGTTGCAAATCCGCCCATGGTTCCTGCTAGGCCAATCGGTCCACGATCATCAAGAATAACGAGATCATCAGCGTTCAAATTGCGGACGACATGGTCGAGGGTTTCCAATGTGGCGCCGTCAGCAACATGGCCAGCACGAATCGTTCCCTGCAATTTATCGATATCAAATGCATGAAGCGGTTGGCCAAGTTCCAACATCACATAGTTTGTGACATCGACGGCCAGCGACACTGGGCGCATGCCGCTTGCCACTAAGCGCTTGGTCATCCAACTTGGTGACTCTGCCTTCGGATTAAAACCACGAATCGTGCGTAGTGTGAATAGTGCGCATCCGGTTTCATCATCGGACCCGCATTCAACTGGCTTACT
>WLNQ01000093.1 GCA_009699705.1 Actinomycetota bacterium
GCTGCGCAACTTGCAGCTGCCCGCAAGGCCGGAAAGTAGAGGCACCAGAACATGGCAATTTGGCTAAATAGCGAAAGCAAGATTCTCGTTCAGGGTATGACCGGAGCAGAAGGAACCAAGCACACTCGTCGCATGGTTGCTTCAGGCGCTTCGGTTGTTGCTGGCGTAACCCCAGGCAAAGCCGGTCAAGATGTTGACGGCATCCCTATTTTCAACAACGTACAAGATGCGATGGCAGCAACTGGCGCAAACGTCAGCGTGGTCTTTGTGCCACCTAAGTTTGCCAAGGCTGCAGTCATTGAGTCTGTTGATGCGAAGATGCCGCTGGTTGTTGTGATTACTGAAGGAATTCCAGTGCATGACACTGCAGCGTTCTTCCAGTACGCAGAAAACTCAGGCATCACTCGCCTCATTGGGCCTAACTGCCCAGGCATCATCACGCCAGGTGTGTCGAACGCGGGAATTATTCCGTCAGACATCACTAAGCCAGGTCGCATTGGTCTCGTCTCCAAGTCGGGCACCTTGACCTACCAGATGATGTACGAATTGCGCGACATCGGTTTCTCAACTTGCGTTGGTATCGGTGGCGACCCAATCATTGGCACCACACATATCGATGCGCTTCAGGCATTCCAGGATGACCCTGACACCGATGCAATCGTGATGATCGGTGAAATCGGTGGCGATGCTGAAGAGCGCGCTGCTGCCTACATTGGCAAGCACATCACTAAGCCAGTTGTTGGCTATGTTGCTGGCTTCACGGCACCAGAAGGCAAGACCATGGGCCATGCTGGCGCCATCGTGTCTGGTTCATCGGGCACCGCAGCAGCCAAGCAAGAAGCACTTGAAGCCGTAGGCGTCAAGGTTGGCAAGACTCCTTCGGCTACCGCACTGCTCATGCGCGAAATCATGACCAAGCTCTAAACGCTCAAAGACATATCGTGAAGTGGCCTCGGGAAACCGGGGCCACTTTCTATTTTTCCCGCTTCTTTCATGCCACACTTTCGGCATGACCCAAACAGTGACAGTTCCAAGCCCAGCTGAACTAACCAATATCAATAAGTTGCGCAAACTCAACGTGATCGCTGGGTTCGCCCACCTCGTGCAGTTCGTGTTGATCCTGGCGCTGGCTAATGACTTCTCGTTGCCGATCACTGCGCAGTACATGGAGGGCCCTCCAGGTCAGCCTCTTGCTGATCCTGTCACCTTGCTGGATTCGCGCATCGCCTATGGCGTGGCTCTGTTTTTCGCCTTGTCAGCGCTTTTCCACTTCCTGGTTGCTAGCCCGCTGTTTTTCAAGCGTTACTCATTGGGTCTCATCGCAAAACACAACTACTTCCGCTGGGTTGAATACTCAGTCAGCTCGTCAGTCATGATCGTGCTGATCGCTCAGATCTGTGGGATTGCAGACGCGGCTGCTCTCATTGCAATCTTTGGTGTCAACGCATCAATGATTTTGTTTGGTTGGTTGCAGGAGAAGTACGAAACCCCAGGTTCAGGTGGTTGGCTGCCGTTCATCTTTGGCTGCATCACCGGAATCGTGCCGTGGTTGATCATCTTGTTCTATGTGATTGCGCCAGGCTCTAAGAGCGATGTTGCTCCGCCTGCATTTGTCATCGGCATCATCATTTCGCTCTTCATCTTCTTCAACTGCTTTGCTGTGGTTCAGTTCCTGCAGTACAAGCCCGTCGGCCGATTTGCTGACTACCTTCGCGGGGAGCGCACCTACATTGTGCTTAGCTTGGTAGCTAAGTCTTTGCTTGCATGGCAGATCTTTGGCGGAACGCTCGCTCCCTAGTCGGATTTAAGCAAGACCCTCGCTTACCCACCAGATCGTGGGCCGGCTCACGTTGTCGTTGCAGGCTCTAGCGGCATATGTCTGCAAAGGTAGGTGTGTGCCGGCGCCTGTGATTAAAGATCTTCATGCGCTGGGTGCCCGATTGCATTTTCGATGGCTCGTGGCGCCAATTGTGGCCTTGATCGCGGTGGTTTTCAGTTTCATTGCCATCGGTATTCCGATCTGGTTGGCGTGGGTCACTACTGACCACGGAACCAATGGTCTTGACCAGTTACTTCGACTCATTGGCAACGGCTGGCTAGCGGTGCAAGCTGTACCAATTCAAAGCGGTGGCGCGATCTACGCGATTTTGCCGTGGGGGATGGCCATCGTCTCTATTTTTGCGATCTACCGCGCGGGGGTAGTCCTCGGCAAACGCTTGTCGTCCGCCGGACTCATTGAAATCGGAATTCTCGCTGTTGTATTTGCCATTGTGTATGGCGTAAGCGCGATGGCGATATCTTCGGGATCCTCAAATGACATCACTTATACCTCTCCTTGGCGCGCCGGACTCACGTGTTTTGTGCTGGCCCTGGTTGTCGTGAAAGTCGCGCTCATCAGGTCGACCAAGGTCGGACGTCAGCTATTGAGCTTGATGCCAGATTCTGTGAAAGTTTTACCGCGAGCGGCTACAGCCGGCTTCATGGCGCTGATCGGCGCGGGTGCGTTCCTAGCGCTCGTTTCTTTGGCTTGGCATTTTTCACAGGCCAAAGGAATCTTCGAATTTCTCACACCGAACTTTTTCGGTGGGCTGATCATTGTGATCGCAGGAATTGGTTACCTGCCTGTACTTGTTCTTTGGTCTACGTCGTACCTGCTTGGAGCTGGGTTCGTCATTGGACCAGGTATTGGCATGTCACCGTTTGTGCCAGCGCCGCCGTCAACACAGCTACCAGCATTTCCACTGCTTGCTGCATTACCGGAAAAAGTTGGACCCATCGCCTGGGGGCTTCCCGTTATTGCGGTAATCGTTGGCGTTGGAATCGGACTCATGGTTGCCCGAGGCACCAGGCAGCCAGCATTAGTGCGCCTAGGGATAGCCACTGCAGCAACCCTGCTGGTTGCTTTGGCTCTTGGGTTGATGTCAGCACTTGCTAGTGGGTCATTGGGTGATATTCGACTCGCTACTCTCGGGCCAGATCCAATCCTGGTGGGGTTACTTGCCTTTGCTTTGACTTCTATTGGGGCGATCCCGACTGCCCTCGCATTGCGGATGGCCACTGCCCAAGAAGTCGCGACTGAGGTGCTCGCATCTGGAGTAGTCATGGTGGAAGAGACCGCGGTTGTGGAAGCCGAGAACGAAGAAGGAACTGCAGAAGTTTCCAGCGACGATTTAGCGGAGGTTTCGCCCGATCAGGGCGAACTCTTTAGCACTGAAGCAATCGAAGCAGTTGACCCAGCGAGTCTGGAAGCAGCCACTCTTGCGCCAATCGGGGTCGAAACTTTAGGCAGTGGAGATTCATCCATCGAGTCTGAAGGACCAGGGCCATCAATTGTTGCGGAAGTGCCAGCGACCCAAGAGACAGTTGTGATTTCAATCAAGGAGAGCAATGGAAAACCAGAATAAGCCCAGTGTGAGTGTCGCTCTTTCTTGGGCCTTTGACACTTTCAAGAGCAATGCTGTTCCATTCATTGCGTTAGCGGCAGTTGTTGCTGTGATTCAGATGGCGCAGCAATTGAGTATCAAGCCGCTTGAAAATATCCTGAGCGATTGCGTTGATCCGCAGTCGCCTGGTCAGGTTGCTGCTTGCAATACTTCAACAGGAGCAGGTGCTTTTGCTGCTATTGCGCTGACGTTCATCTTCATGTTGTTGGCTGCATTCGCGACGATCGGTGTCTATCGCGCGGCTCTTCGCACAACCCAAGGTGGCGAGCCTTCATTCCAAGACATGCTCACCACTCAATACCTTGGTCGCTACATCGCGTTCACGATTGTGTTGATTCTGCTGTCACTGGCCGGCTTGGTGTTATGCATCATTCCGATGTTCTTAGTGATCTTCTTTCTTCAGCTTGGCCCTTATTACGTTCTCGATAAAGGCTATGGAGCAGGAACTGCGATTAAGGCCAGCTTCAAGGCTATCAAGACTTACCTTGGCCCAGCCGTTCTGCTGACCTTGATGAACATCGCAGTCAGTCTGGTTGGCAGCATGCTTTTCGGCATTCTTACCCTCGTTACGTTGCCTTTTGTAGCCTTGTTCACTGCGCATATGTACCGCCAGTTCAACCAAGAGGCGATTGTGTAAATCCTTCGCGGGGTACGTGATGAGAAGGCTCGAGTTGCAAACCCGCATTTGCGGGTTACATTGGTAGTAGTCGGGGGTAATCAGTAAGTACGGGTTTCCTTTTGCTGGGTACGTACCGATCATGTATATGAAGGGCGGGCTAGGACATGACTGATGTTGTCGTTGAACTCGTCGAATCAGAGGATTACTTGCCGCGCTATTTCGAGGTAACGCGGGCTGAATCAACTGTGCTGGTTAAAGCACACATCGAACTATCTGAGATTGATGTACTCGCTGCCTGTCGAGAACTCGGTGACTTACAAGATGTTGTCTATGAAGCTTGGCGCTCAAGGGTGGGGCTCAGCGCTGAAGTGCGGACGGTCTAGCGGATTCTTGGCCACGTGAAGGTGACGGTCTGGCCCTTTTTCGTGACCGTAGGAACGGTGTCTCGTACCGGGTCAACGGCGCCGATTCGCACCAAGGTTTCGTAGACGCCAATTTCTAGACCGTGGGCGATGAATTCAAGCGCATCGACTCTTGGTCGCTGTTGCTGGCGAAAGATCCTGGACAGGTTGCCTTTGTCGGAATTACAGCGCTCGGCAAGTTCCTCCAAAGAGGTAATACCAAGCACGTCCATTCGAGAGCGCAGCCAAGCGCTGCTCTGCTCTGGAGTAGCTCGCATCGGAGGTCCCTTGGTGGTCGTTGGTCTTGGGCGGGAATTGCCAATTTTCTTGTTTGTCATAGGAAAATAACCCAAGTACGCGGCTATGGACAAGTGGTTGCAAACACGCAATGTTCATGTACGGGTATAACGTGATCATTTCCAAGGCAAACAGAATTATAGAGGGAACGAGTGCGCCATTTAGGGGCGAAAAAGTGAGATTAGTTCGGGGCTAACGGCGAGATTGGCCCAAGAATGCCGAAAAAACCGGCCCAATAGGGTTAGGCATGTGGGATCTCGCATCGTTGTTCTAGCCTCAGGCTCCGGAACTCTGCTTCAGGCAATATTGGACTCACCTGTTCGGGCGTCAGTTGTTGCAGTGGGCTCCGATGTTGCCGATTGTGGGGCCTTAGTTCGGGCCCAGGCGGCGGGATTGGCGACTTTTGTTGTTGAGCCAACTACTTTTGCGAACCGATCTGACTGGAATAACGCGCTCCTGGCGGAGCTTTTTGGCTCTAGCCCAGATGTGATCGTCTCAGCTGGGTTTATGCGGATTCTGGGTCCGTCAGTAATTTCTGAATTTCGCGGTCAAATCATCAATACCCACCCGGCCCTATTACCGTTCTTTCCTGGTGCGCATGGGGTGCGTGATGCCCTTGCGGCAGGAGTGGTGAATACCGGTTGCACCCTGCACTATGTGGATGAAGGTGTCGACACAGGTGACATCATTAGCCAGCGTGTAGTTCCTGTGCTCGAAGGTGACGACGAGGCTTCCCTGCATGAACGCATCAAAATCGAGGAACGTGACCTCTTGGTCAGAGCCCTTGAGCAGTTTGTGGCTACTGGATCGTTCAAGTAGCAGTCGGTCTGTAATGGAAGTCTTATCGCTGAAGTTAATGAGGAGCTGTAAATGAGCACACCAATCCGTCGCGCACTCGTATCGGTTTATGACAAGACTGGTCTTGAGGAGTTGGCGCGCGGCCTACATGCCGCTGGTGTGGAGATCGTTTCAACTGGCTCCACTGCCTCGACTATCGCTAGTTTCGATGTTCCAGTTACGCCAGTGGGGGATGTCACCGGATTCCCGGAGTGCCTCGATGGTCGGGTGAAAACCTTGCACCCCCACATCCACGGCGGCATCCTTGCCGATTTACGCAAGCAGTCACATATTGATGAGTTGGCTTCGATGGGTATCGCGCCATTCGAACTCGTCGTGGTCAACCTTTATCCCTTCAATGAAACCGTTGCTTCAGGTGCGTCCGTTGACGAATGTGTTGAGCAAATTGATATCGGTGGCCCAACGATGGTTCGTGCGTCGGCAAAGAACTACGCCAATGTTGCGATTGTGACATCACCTATTCACTACGCAAACGTGGTTGCTGCCGCGGCTGCTGGCGGTTTTTCATTGGAAGCCCGTGCTGCGCTAGCTCGCGAAGCTTTTTCACACACTGCTTCCTACGACATCGCGGTTGCCACCTGGCTCGGCTCAGTTATAACGCCAGATCCATCAGGTTTCCCAGAATGGATGGGCGCATCGTGGACTCGACAAGACGTTCTTCGCTACGGAGAAAATCCACATCAGCCTGCGGCGGTATATCGCTCACAAGCAACTCAGCCAGGCCTTGCCAACGCTACGCAGTTGCAAGGCAAAGAGATGAGCTACAACAACTACGTTGATGCAGATGCTGCTCGCCGGGCAGCGTTTGACCATCAAGAGCCAGCAGTCGCGATTATTAAGCATGCCAATCCGTGCGGCATTGCCGTTGGTACTGATATCGCTTCGGCATATCGCGGTGCGTTTGCAACAGACCCAGTGTCAGCATTTGGTGGTGTAGTTGCTGCGAACCGCTTGGTCACCTTGGCGATGGCTGAAGCAATGATCGATGTCTTTACTGAAGTGGTTGTCGCGCCAGCGTATGACGATGCGGCACTCGCACTGTTTACTTCAAAGAAGAATTTGCGAGTATTGATTTGTGAAGGCCCCAACGCAGGCCGCAATCTTGAAACTCGAACCATCACTGGTGGCGTCTTAGTTCAGCAAGTAGACGATGTAGCAGCTCCCGGTGATAGCACTGGAAGCTGGGAACTCGTTTCAGGCGAAGCAGTCAGCAGCGATGTGCTTCGTGATCTCGAATTCGCTTGGCGCGCATGTCGCTCAGTGAAATCAAATGCAATCTTGCTTGCCTCGTCGGGTGCGGCAGTGGGCGTCGGCATGGGTCAGGTCAACCGCGTTGATTCAGCCCGACTTGCCGTTGCTCGCGCAGGTGAACGAGCAGCCGGCTCAGTTGCAGCCTCAGATGCCTTCTTCCCCTTTGCCGATGGGTTGCAGGTATTGATCGATGGCGGAGTGAAGGCAGTTGTACAACCGGGCGGGTCCATTCGTGACGAAGAAGTGATCGCTGCTGCTCGCGCTGCAGGCGTCACGATGTATCTCACGGGCACTCGCCACTTCTTCCACTAAACGTTCACTTTGTGTTGACATAAAGAAAGCGTCGTTGAATAGGTGAATGTTTCTGGTAGCAAAGTGCATGTAGCTATTCCGATGGCTGCCTGCGTGCTGGTTGGTGCGCTCACGGCTGTTCAGTCACGCATGAA
>WLNQ01000094.1 GCA_009699705.1 Actinomycetota bacterium
ACAACCACAAACATCTCACCCGCGCGAAGCTATGCGATAAATATTTGCACTGCTGCATATACCGGAACTGTTTGTGGAGGCACAGAAACCGTATTACAGGCGGCTGAAACAACGAACCGCACAAGTGTCACCTCGACAGAGGCAGCTTTACCCGCGGGACCAGCAACATATCAAGGAATAATTATCGTCACCAAAACCAGTGGAAATACGACCGCAGCAACGACGGTCACTCTGAGGGCCACGGTCACGAACGCGTCTAACTTGGCCGCAGCGACCACTGTTTCTAACTAATAGTCGAAATGCCTAAGTTGGGCTTGATTTCCGCGATGCGTCCGAGCAGCCCATTAACGAATGACGATGATTCATCAGTTGAAAGATCAGTAACCAGGGTGACCGCTTCACTGATTGCTACAGCGTCAGGGATTTCGTCGGCCCAAATGATTTCGTAAGCGCCAATGCGCAGCACTGCTTTATCAACAGCAGGCATGCGATCAAGGGTCCAGCCCATTGAGTAGGTGCTGAGGATTTCATCGATCTGTTCTTGATTGGCTGTGACGCCTTCGATCAACGTTCTGACGTAGGCGTTGAGCTCTGGTTCTTTATCTGCAGCGCGACGACCAATTTGAGTTTCGAGTACAGCAACTGCGCTTGATCCTCGAAGATCTGACTCATACAAAATATCTAACGCGCGCTTGCGGGCCTTGCTGCGGGCTGCCACTAGTCGTTCACGCGTCCCAGGTAAGAACCGTCGCGAGTGTCAACCTTGATCTTGGTGTCATTTTCAATGAACAGCGGCACCTGAATGATCGCGCCTGTTTCAAGCGTTGCTGGCTTGGATCCACCAGTTGAACGATCGCCCTGAACACCAGGCTCGGTGTAGGTAATCATCAGTTCCACGTTTGGTGGCAATTCGACAACAATTGCGCTGCCATTGTGAACCGACACGTTGGCTGTCTGATTTTCTAGCAAGTACTTAGATGAGTCTCCTACGACTGCATCAGTGATCTGGTACTGCTCAAAGTTTGTCGAATCCATGAACACCCAGTCGTCGCCATCGCGATACAGGTACTGCATGTCGCGCTTGTCGACCTGCTCGATTTCAACCTTGACGCCAGCGTTGAAGGTCTTGTCTACGACCTTGCCGGAAAGAATGTTCTTGAGCTTGGAGCGCACAAAGGCGCCGCCCTTGCCTGGCTTCACGTGCTGGAATTCAACAACGGTCCACAACTGTCCATCGAGGTTCAGGACAAGGCCGTTCTTTAGATCATTGGAAGTTGCCACGCGAATCACTCCAGGGTCGTACGTTCATAAATGGGAAAGCCCAATGTTACCCGGTAATGCGAGCGATCTGCTCAATGGCCATCCGGTAGGAATCAACACCAAATCCAGCGATGGTTCCGGTGGCTACCCCGGAAATCACGGAGTTATGGCGAAATTCCTCGCGCGCGGCCGGATTTGAGAGGTGGACCTCAATAAGAGGAGCCGTCAGCATGGCGCAGGCATCGCGCACCGCGTATGAGTAATGGGTAAAAGCAGCTGGATTGAGCACTACTGGCAGATTCTTATCTGCTGCCTCATGCAGCCAGCCAATCAACTCTGCTTCATCGTTGGTCTGACGAACGTCTGCTTCAAGCCCATTGGCCTCAGCCTGCGCAACACACAGATCCGCGAGTTGGGCGAAGGTGGTCGAGCCATAGATTTCAGGCTCACGGGTGCCTAGACGGTTCAGGTTTGGCCCATTGAGCACAAGAACGACGGAAGACATACGCCTACCCTAATGGCCGAAGCACGCTTATTGGTTGCGCGAAATGGTGTCGTAAGCCGCGGCCAGTAACGCCGGTTCAGGTCCATCCCATGCCACTGGGCGCCCAATGCCCTCCAGGACTACAAAGCGAATCACTGAACCTCGGGCTTTTTTGTCCATGTGCATCGCCTCAAAAAGGTCTTCCCAGTGACCGGCTGCGTAACTCGTTGGCAATCCCAGACTTTCAAGAATTGAGAAATGCAGGTCTGCATCCTCATCGCTGAGTCGGCCACTTTGGCGAGCCAGTTCAGCAACAAAGCACATGCCCACGCTGATAGCCGCACCATGGCGCCAGCTGTAGTTCTCTTCGCGCTCAACTGCGTGCCCAAAGGTGTGCCCGTAATTCAGTACCTCGCGGCCGAGCACGTCGCCATTGCGTGATTCCTTAAAGTCCAAACTCACTACATCGGCCTTCACCTGAACCGCACGACGCACCAGTTCCCCAATCACTGAACCATGCGGATCAACCGCAGCACCGACATCTGACTGCACAATGCGCAGGATTTCTGGATCCGAAGTGAACCCGACTTTCACCACTTCAGCCATCCCTGCCGCGAGATCCTCGTGGTTGAGTGACGTCAAGTTATCAAGATCGCACAACACACCGCTTGGGCTATAGAAAGCTCCAACAAGATTCTTTCCAGCACCGGTGTTGATACCTGTTTTTCCGCCAACACCCGCATCGACCATCGCAAGCAACGTCGTTGGTATCTGAATAAGAGTGACACCCCGAAGCCAAGTAGCTGCGACGAATCCAGCTAGGTCGGTGGTGGCGCCGCCGCCTAATCCAACGACGACATCGTTACGTGTGAAACCTTGGGCGCCAAGGGTGGTCCAGCAAGATTCAAGTACCGCTGCAGTCTTTGCTGCCTCAGCGTCAGGAAGAGCGATCAACGTCACTTCAAAGTTATGGTCGCTCAGGGTCGTTAATAATCCTTGGGCCTGCACGGTCAACGTAGGCGCGTGAATGATGGCCACACGCGTTGCGCCAGTGAGTAGTGATGGCAATCGACCCATCAGCCCGCGACCAATAACCACTTCGTAGTCACGCTCGGCTGTTACCCGAATAACCTGATCAGGCATGATTTTCCTCTGCGTTTATCTGCTTGATGATCTCATCAACAACTTCACGAACTTTTAGCCCGGACGTGTTGACCACGATCGTGCTCACCTCTTGATAGATCGGGGTGCGTTCTTTCATTAAACGATTCATGTTCGCCCTGATATCACCCAAGAGCAGCGGGCGTGCCTGATTCATTCCCACTCGTTTGGCGGCTTGACCCAAATCGACATCTAGCCAAATCACTGGCAAACCTTTTAAACGATCACGAGTCTGGGCATTCATAATTGCGCCGCCGCCCAAAGCTAAAACACCTTCGTGTTCGGCCAAGGCTTTTGCGATCACTGCTTCTTCCAGCTCTCGAAAAGCCGGTTCCCCTTGCGTCACGAAGATATCTGAGACGGACATGCCTGCTTCATGTTCGATCTCAAGATCAGAATCAGCAAACGGCACACCAAGGGCCGTTGCCAGACGTTTTCCCACAGTCGACTTTCCCGCACCTGGTGCCCCAACGAGCACAGCGACGGGACTCATCGGACGCTCAAATTCTCCAGATACGAGCGCACATTGCGTTTCGTCTCCTCGACGCTGTCGCCACCAAACTTTTCGGTGACTGCATCGGCCAAGACCAAGGCGACCATAGCTTCAGCAACAACACCAGCGGCCGGAACAGCACACACATCTGAGCGCTGATTAATCGCCTGAGCCGCTTCACCGGTAGCAATGTCAACAGTTCGCAAGGCACGAGGAATTGTGGAGATCGGCTTCATCGCAGCGCGCACTCGCAAGGTCTCCCCAGTCGACATGCCACCTTCGGTGCCGCCTGACTTCCCTGACGTGCGCATAAGTCCGTGATCGCTATTCACGATCTCATCTTGCGCATCGCTGCCACGCACAGCCGCGAGACCGAAACCGTCGCCAACTTCAACACCCTTAATGGCCTGAATGCCCATCAGCGCACCAGCAAGACGAGCATCGAGACGTCGATCCCAATGCACGTGGCTACCAAGACCGGGTGGCAAGTTGGTTGCAAGCACTTCAACGATTCCACCAAGCGTGTCACCTTCACGATGCGCTGCGCTTACTTCTTCTTCCATCGCCTTCGCTGCGACTGGATCAAAACAGCGCGCCGGATCATCATCAATTGCTTGCAGATCGGAATAAGCCGGAACGTTGCCTTCAGGCGATGCAGCCGAACCGATACGCACAACGTGAGAAAAGACTTCAGTGCCGCAGACCTGACGCAAGAAGGCTTTGGCAACAGCACCCAACGCTACGCGCGCCGCAGTTTCTCTTGCGCTGGCGCGCTCCAAAATTGGCCGCGCATCAGTGAAGCCGTACTTCTGCATTCCAACGAGATCTGCATGTCCTGGACGAGGTCGAGTCAATGGCGCGTTACGTGCCAAACTCGCCAACTCTTCAGGGTCGACAGGATCTGGTGACATCACCACCTGCCACTTAGGCCACTCAGTGTTGCCAACCTCAATTGCGATTGGCCCGCCCAAAGTCAGACCGTGGCGCACTCCACCCATGATGGCTACTTCATCTTTTTCAAACTTCATTCGGGCGCCTCGGCCCACACCTAAGCGTCGGCGTTGAAGTTCCACCGAAATATCTTCTGAGGTAACTTCAATGCCTGCTGGAAGCCCTTCAACGATGGCCACCAGCGCTGGACCATGCGACTCACCTGCCGTTAACCATCGCACCATGGGCTAATCCTGTCAGATAGCGAAGAATCGACCTCAATCGGACGACACCGGAAGGCTGGCGCGCATTGCTTGGACTGGAGCAGGAAACCCGGTCATCAGTCGAACTTGCTCAGCCGCCTGCCAAATCAGCATGTCTCGACCACTAGCAATCCGCGCATTTGGCCAATGAGCAGCCAAAGGAGTCGGCCAAGGGTGATACGCCGCATCTAAGAGTGCCCCCGTGGCGTGCTGAGCAATCTGTGCCCACCCAGCGCCCGCATCCCCTGGCAAGGTGCTGATAACTACGTCAGCATCCAATGCCCCCGCTTCTGGCTCCCAACTCAAACTTTGTGCACGTAAACCAAACTCACCAGCCAAAGCGATCAAGCCTTGGACCTGCTCAGGTCGCCTTGCTGCAATCTTCACGTGCTTTGCGTTCAACTGGCTCAAGGCGGCAATCGCGCTGCGGGCTGTTGCTCCTGCACCCAAAACCACCGCGCTTGCTAGGCCCTCAACAACGTGCACGCCTGCAAGCGCCTGCACGATGCCAAAGACGTCAGTATTGGTGCCTCGCCATCCGCTTTCAATGCGAAGAAGCGTGTTAATTGAGCGCACCTTTCGCGCAACGTCATCCACCTCATTGGCTACCTCGAAAGCGATTTCCTTGAGCGGCATCGTGAGCGACAGGCCCACCCAGGAATTATCGAGATTGGCAACGAACGCTGCCAGATCTGATTCCTTCACTTCGATGGCGGTGTACACCCAGTCAAGCCCAAGTGCGGCATAAGCAGCTTGGTGCAGAGTCGGACTCAATGAATGACTGATGGGTGACCCCAGGACCGCCGCTTGTTTTGTCATGCTCTCAACCATGGTTCCTAAGATAGTTCTGGAGTTCAGCTTTTGCCTTCAGAAACTTGTTGTAGTTCTTGGCAAATTTTGTTTCTCCGGTATCCAGATTAACCGTGACGAAATACAACCAAGGACCCTTTGCTGGATTCAAAGCAGCCTTGATCGCCGCTGCTCCCGGTGAGTTAATCGGCGTCTTTGGAAGTCCTGGATTCACATAGGTGTTAAACGGAGTGTTACTGCGCAGTTCATTAGCACTCAAACTGAGCTTCGTAATACCAAGTCCGTAGGCAACAGTTGTGTCCAACTGCAGCGGCATCCCAATTGCCAGTCGGTTGTAAATCACTCTCGCAATTTTCGCGTAATCATTTGGGTGTCCCTCAGCCTGCACGAGCGAAGCCACTTTCATCACGTCATAGGCAGTTCTGCCCAGCGCGGCCGCGCTTGCTTCGAGGTTCATCTCTTTGCTTGCTTGGTTGAAGCATTGAAACAACATTTGCAAGGTCGTATCCGCTGTTTCATCCCCAGCTAAGTCATAGCTCGCTGGAAAAAGAAAGCCTTCCGCGTTTCCCTTGGCATACCCGGGTAAACCTAAGGCTTGCGCGTTCTTCAAAGACTCGGTAAATGTCTCCACCGGGATACTCGTGGCAGCACTGGCTTGCGCCAAACTTTGATTGATACGCAGTCCTTCGGGCAAAACAAGGCGGCTGTCTGCGCGGGACTTTGGATCCAGCATGAGCTCAACTGCGCCTGCGCCGCTCATTTCTTTAAGCATCGAGTAACGACCAGGACCGATCGATTTCGATTTCGCATTAGCGTTCGCTGCATTAATGAATGCCTCTGGTGAAGCTACGACATCAGCTTCCGTGAGCGCATTTGCAATGCCGGAGATTGAATCTCCACGTACAACGATCACTATGGCCTTACCCTGACCTGGGCCAGAGAAATCTGGTGCACTCTTCGTTAAGAAGAACACCGCAATCAAAGCCACCACAGCAATCGCGCTCGCAATGAAAACCTTTTGCCTACTCTTTGGTGTCATTCGCTTTTGCTTCCCGCTGCATCGAGCACAGATTGCAACAGCACCACTGCAGATGCGCTATCAATGGCTGAACGTGAATTCTTAATAGTTCGCCCCGCTGCATGGAGACCGCGCTGCGCCTGCACAGTGGTGAGCCGCTCATCAACAAAACGAATGGGAATCGCAACGTGGCCAACGAGCGTGGTCACCCAATCACGGGCCATGTCAGCCGAAGTTCCTTCAGTTCCGTCCATCTTCAACGGCAAGCCAACAATGACCTCAACTGCGTCGTACTCTTCAACGAGTAACGCGATCATTTTGAAACTTTCATCACCGGCAGCAACCGCATCCAAAGGCACAGCCAAAATCCCGTGGAAGTCACTACGTGCCACACCAATACGGACTGTGCCCACATCGCAAGCCAGTCGTACGCCTTTGGGCATGGTCAGTTTGCAGCCTTGGTAGCGATGAGTGCTTTTACTGCAGCGATAGCGTCATCAACACCGTTGACGTTCGAGCCGCCACCTTGAGCCATATCTGGTTTTCCGCCGCCACGACCATCGAGGAAAGCCAACGCTGCTTGGAGCATCAGGTTTGCGCCAACCCCGAGTTCAATGGCCTTTTCATTGGCTGTCGCGATAGCTGACACCTTGCCGTCGGCAATCAGGGTGCCGAACATGACGACCGGAATTTCTGGCCGATTGCGGCCTTTAGCCTTCATCACCAAATCCCGCATTTGCGCTGCATCAGTGGTTGTCGGTGCTTGGAAAATCCAGCAGCGAATCGAACCGATGTCTTCGCCGATGCCGATGATGTCGTCAAGGTTCGCGGTGAGTTGAGCTTGTTTAACCCGATCGAGATCGCGCTCAGCGTTCTTAA
>WLNQ01000095.1 GCA_009699705.1 Actinomycetota bacterium
ATCGCCCAGACCACCTTGCGCAAGGTCATTGGACAACACAATCTTGACGAGATTCTGGCCGAAACAGACCAACTCAATCTGGACATCCGCCTGATCCTTGAACGCACAGCGAATGAGTGGGGCGTTGAGGTCGCACTTGTCGAACTTAAAGACATCCAACTTCCAGAAAGCATGAAGCGGGCGATGGCTCGACAAGCTGAGGCAGAACGAGAGAAGCGAGCAAAGATCATTAACGCGGAGGGTGAATCACTTGCTGCCGCTGCCTTAGGTGAAGCCGCCGACGTGATGATGGCTCACCCCATCGCGCTGCAACTTCGTAATCTACAAAGTTTGGTCGAGATTGGTGTCGATAAGAACACCACGGTCGTATTTCCGTCGCCTATCATGACGACAATCGGTGAACTCACTTCTTTCATTGCACATGAGCAACAATCCTCCGAACGACGCGATCGCTAGCCACTCACTCGACACCAACGCCACCACGTTGGCCTAGGCTCCATCAATGCCATCCCGGCACCCATGTGGAGGTCGTCTTGTCGTTGTCGTTGCCAGCAGCCCTTGTCGAGTCTTTTGTGGGTGGACTGCTCGGCGGAATTGATGTCAGCGGAGGTCCAACATCAGAGCAACTAAAAGTCCTTGAAGCCTTAGTCCAAGAAGTTTGGGACCAACCTGCTCTCAACCTGGCCACCATCGAACGACTTAGTGCCTCTGCGCTGGCTCACCACCTGAACGATGCCAACCAGCGCGAACTCTTTCACGAAATTCATCTGACGTTGGAAGCTTGCCGCCACCCGCAGACACAGGAACAAGTCACAGCGGTGCAGGAGTATGCGGACGCGCTCAATGTTGACGGCGAAGACTTGGCGATATTCCGCGACCTCGTAACAAAGGGCGTCCAAGATGCCGCTGACGATTACTCCCGCTTCCTGCAGGCTAACCTCGATGCGCGTATCGAGCCCTCACTGGTCACCGTTCCCACCGACCCATTACACCCAGAGTCGCTGCTTGCCCAGAAACTTCAAGCATTCTCAGAGTTTGGCCCTGGCACTCTTGGTCGGGCATATCTGGACTTCTATAGGCATTTCCAGATCCAGCTTCCGGGTTCTGAAATATCTACGAATAATCATTTCTTTCTTGCCCATGACATGACCCACACCATCGCAGGGATTGCCACCACTATCCCCGGCGAAGTCGCACTCAGCGCCTTCCAATTCGCGATGAACAATAACCAGGTGAATCGTGCAGCACTCCTAGCGTCGCTCGTAGCCCATGAAGCTGGATTTGGTCATCCAGACCATCTGCAACAAGCTGATACTGCCGTTCTGGCTAGCGCCGGTGCTGCCTTGCTGTTAGGTCAAGAACTTAAACGCGGCGGTTTTTGTACCGGTGATTTCTCATTGGTAGATCACTTTGAGTTGGCTCCGCTGCTTCTGAGTGATGTGCGAGCCCAATTTGGGGTGCGAGCACCAGTACACGCGAATGACGGTCATCACTTCATGTGGCTATAGCGGTTGCTTCCATTTCACCACCGTCATCCCTGACCCCTTGGTGGCCCTACTCTTTTCACCATCATGATGCGCTTCATAGATTCCGACGACGAGCTTGTTGCAGACCTACTAGCAAGCACGCTGGAACTCATTTCGGAGGCAGGCGGCTGGGTTGCTCCAAGCACCCGGCTCATCAGCCGTAATGGGCAATTGAGTATCGCTTCGCATGAAACTGCCGGCAGCCCGCTTTTTCATATTCCTCGCGAAGCATTCATTCGAGTAGATGAGGTCACCTGGGGCGCAAGTGATGATCGACTCGAATTTCTTAGCGTGCCAGAAACCTTCGGCGACATCGAATTAGAAATGCTGTACTTACAAGTCGCGCTGCATAACCAATGTCAGAAGTTGCCTTGGCTCACCACCACTCACCCTTGGTTGGCAACTGACCTGCCACAAAATGTGATCGATGCGGTCCGACAAGTGCTGCCCACATTTCGGCAATCGGCGATGTCCGCAATTGATGCCCTGTGGGCAAATCGTTGTTTTAAGATTTCGATCGATTCACACTTGCCGATCCAACGCTTGCTCATCCCTGTCGTTGATCTTCTCGATCACCACAGTCAAGGAGCGACGGGGGTATGGACAGGATCAGCATTTGACGTTCCCGCTTCTCTACCCTTGGGGACGCACGAGTGCTTCCTGAACTATGGAATGGATCGCGATGCCCTAGAAATGGCAGCGGTCTATGGTTTTGTAGATCACTCATCAACGATCGCGCGCAGCGCAGCGCTGGCAGTAGAGGTTCCAAGTGTTGGACTGGTGCGGGTCTTAAGCGACGGCAGGGACAGCACTGGAACGAGTCTTCCGCCAGAAATTTCTCGTACGTCCGAAATCATCACACTGAGCCATTGGATCTTTACTGGCAATGAATCACCAGCGGATCATCAAGCCCTCGTGGAAAATGCTCATCTGGAGCAAAGTCAGGCGATTGCAGTGATGGATAAAATTCGAGCCGCAAACATCGAACTGCTTCAGGGAATCATCGACGCTTGTGAGCTGCATAGCGTGAACGAACCACTACGAATTCTTTCAGAAGCCGCGCGTATCAATATCTTGGTGCTGTCCGAGTAGCGCTATTCATTTTCTTGCCTCATTACTGCCCGCGCGCAGACCACCGGAAGACTTTGAGTGCCAGCAGAAAGCCCGCGATCGTCCAGGCACCCAGAACAAGAGCGCACATTCCCAAGTCCCAGGTGCCCGAGGCTTCAACGACCTGAGCCCCGTCAGGCAAGAACACATAACGCATAGCCTGCGTGAGCCACTTCAGTGGGAAGAATGAGGCGAAGTTCTGCATCCAAGTCGGCAGCTGAGTGAAGACGAAAAACACGCCAGAAGTGAACTGCAAAATCAGCACGATAGGAGCGACGATTGCCGATGCGCCTCGACCCTGTTTTGGCACAACCGAAAATGCCAAACCCAACAAGGTGCATGACAGCAGGCCAAGAACACTCACCCAGATAAACGTGAACCATCTATATGGCGTCGATGGTAAATCAATTCCATAAAACAACACACCAACAATTAATAAAATGGCTATCTGCGCGGCGTATGCAGTGAACACCATTCCCGCTTTACCAATGAAATAGGAAGCTTTCGGCATTGGTAAGCCTTCAAGTCGTTTCAGCGTACCGTCGTCGCGTTCCATTGGGATTGCAATCGCAAGATTCTGGAATGAGGTGTAAAGAATTCCTGAAGCAATCATTCCCGCAAGAAAATATTGGGCAAATGTGACCTGTTCGAATCCGATGAGCTGGTTGGCGAATACCGAAGCAAAAATAATCAGCAAGATCATCGGCAACATGAAGTTAAAAAGCGCGCTTTCCCTGTCACGGAAAAATTGCTTGAGTTCGATACCGGCGCGCAGCCGTCCCAGACGCAGTGAACGATTCATAACTCGTTCTCCTTCGCGAGCAAGGACAGATAAGTGTCTTCAAGAGTTGGTCGATGGATCGCCAGGCGAGGTACCTCACCAACAAACCGAGCGGTGAGCTCATTGACTAGGGCTGTCGGCGTTGTGGTTGATTCTTTGTGCTCTATTCCATTTTCAATCCATGAAACAATGGCGGTTCCTTCAGAACGATTGCCAATTTGCGCGGGTGTATCGAAGGCCACGATCTTGCCGCGGGCAATGACTGCTACGCGATCCGCGAGATGCTCAGCCTCGTCAAGGTAATGCGTGGTGAGCAACACTGTCGTACCTTGGGCCTTGAGTTCTTCAATCAGTTTCCAAAACTCTCGTCGAGCTGCCGGATCAAATCCAGTTGTTGGCTCATCCAAGAATAGCAACTCTGGTGAACCAATGATTCCTAGAGCAACATCAAGTCTTCGACGTTGACCACCGGAAAGTTTCGAGTTCCGCGCTCCTGCTTTTTCCGCAAGGCCAACCGCATGAATGACTTCATCAGGATCGCGAGGGTTGTCGAAGTAACCGGCGAAATGGTGTACCGCTTCACTGACCGTAAGATCACCGAGATCCCGGTCCGACTGCAACACAATTCCGAGCCTGGCCTTCCAATCTTGGTCTCCTCGGCCCGGGTCTACCCCGAGAACTCGGGCATAACCAGAGTCGGACTTGCGATATCCCTCGAGAATTTCAGTCGTCGTGGTTTTGCCTGCCCCATTAGGGCCAAGAAGGGCAAGACATTCCCCTTGCTCGACATCAAAACTCACACCGGCCACTGCCTCAACGTCACCGTAAGCCTTGTGCAGATCGCGTACTTCAATGGCGGGCATAGCTCCTCTTTTCCACACCAGTCAGGGTAGAACTTTTTACGCCCCGTCGCTTCCCAACGAGCAACTATTCAATGACCGAGGTGTACTTAAACATCGGCATGGCAGTGGTCTGCGTGGTTCCAGCATCTACCGCGAGCTCTGTTGCAGTGATCCAGCGAGATTCATCGGACGCAAAGAACGACACTGCCCAAGCAATGTCCCAGGGATTACCTTCAGTGCCTAACATTCCTGATCGCCTGCGCAATTCGCGCATCTCTTCACCACCGCTAGAGCCCATCGGGCTATATATATGTCCTGGTAACACTGTGTTGACGCGAATACCTTCACGTCCGTGAGCAAGAGCTAGTTCACGCGTCATCGCCTGCACGGCGCCTTTAGCCACGGTGTAGGCCGATCCGCCCATCGCGCGAATGCCAGCAATTGACGAAATGTTGATGACAGAACCGCCACCTGCAGCTCGGATCGCAGGAATCGATGCCCTACTCATATGCATCACTCCATATAAGTTGACGTCGATCACCTTGGACCAGTTCACGAGATCGCCGTCAACGATTGTTCCGCCTTCGCCAACAATTGCCGCATTGTTCACCATGGTGGTGAGCGCTCCGTAGGTCTTCACTACCTGCTCCACGCCCCTAACGCAGGATGCGGGATCGGTGACATCTCCTTCGATTACTACTGCTTCGCCACCAAAGCTTTCAATCAATGCAACAGTGTGAGCTGCGCGTTCTTGCGAGAAATCGAAGACTCCAACCTTGGCGCCCTGTGCTGCGAGCAAGATAGCCGTTGTCGCTCCTAGCCCAAGAAATTCACCTTCACCTCCTCCGCCAGTAACCAAAGCGACCCTGCCTGCAAGTCGCGTGGTGTGAATATTTTCCGGGAGATCCATGAGTTTCCTTTCAGATGGCTTCAGTTATTTCTCATTCGATTTTCAAAGGAGGGCATTGCTGGAACCGCAGCACGCTATCGGTGCCCGATGTCCAACAGAACGCCTTTAGGTCAGTGATCTGGGGAGTGGGTCTGCCAGATTCGGACAACTTGATTCTCCATGTCTGTGCAGAGTTCGACCCAAGCCCAACACAATGTGCACTTCTCGGACTCGAAGAGTTTCACTCTTATCGGCAGTCCACAAGCGATATCGATCAAAAAGGTCTAGACCAGACATGTCGATATTTCACTAGGCATCTTGACGGCTCACTAAATTAGGCTGGGTTTATGCATAGTGCAATGCAAGGCCTGCGGACGGTAATTTACCCTGCACCGGACTTAGCTTCTGCTAAATCTTGGTGGACTGCATTGCTCGGTCAGGAACCATATTTCGATCAGCCTTTCTATGTTGGATATGACGTCGCGGGATACGAACTCGGGCTACTACCAACTGCTAATCAAACAGATGGTGCACTTGTTTATTGGGGTGTCGACGATGTTGAGGCAGCCATTGCAGAAGCCATGACACAGGGCGCGACTCTTCATGCATCTGCAAGCGATGTCGGTGATGGCATCATCACTGGGTCTGTCCGAACACCATCTGGATCGATTCTCGGACTCATCTGCAATCCTCATTTCGTGGCCTAATCCTGCTCATTTCTTTGCCAAAGCATTCTTTTGTGGCGATGAGCTCTGGCGTATCCCACCGATAAGCCCGGCCACCATGGTTGGATGCGAGTCATGGTTTACACACTCAGGAAAGTTGCCGACAGAGAAGTTATGCCGATCGGCTTTGGAGCAATGCGTTTGGGTTTAGAAGGTCGACCCAGTGCAGATGATTCCGTAGGAACATTGCATGCCGCCTTCGATGCTGGTGTGCAGCTGATTGACACTGCAGTCAACTACTGCCAAGACCCTGATGAGTTCGGTTACGACGAAGCCCTTGTTGCTCGGGCACTGCGTGAATGGTCAGGAGATCGCAACCAGGTATCTGTCATCTGCAAGGGCGGCGTTCTTCGCACCGCAACTGAACAAGTACTACTTAACGGGAGCCCTGAGAATTTACGCTGGTCATGCGAAACGAGTTTACGTTCGCTTGGAGTTGACCAAATTT
This sequence comes from Actinomycetota bacterium, assembly GCA_009699705.1. GTDB lineage: Bacteria > Actinomycetota > Actinomycetes > S36-B12 > S36-B12 > UBA11398. The sequence goes on from WLNQ01000095.1 coordinate 6,322, forward strand.
GGCTTTACCTATTGCACGGGGTAGACCCAAAAGTTCCATTCGAGGAATCAATCAGCGCTCTCGTCGAACTCCAACGTGAAGGAAAAGTTCAGCACATCGGCTTGTCTAACGTTGGACGTAAGCAACTAATGCAAGCGAAAGAACTTATGACGATCGCAAGTGTGCAAAATGGGCTGTCACTTTGGAATCGCGCTTCGCTGCCTCTTGCCCACTTATGTGCGGAACTAGGCATTGCTTTTCATGCGTACGGCCCACTTGGGTCACGAGGGCAGGACTTGCTGAATCCCGTACTCACCAACATCGCCGCTCGACATGGCAGATCGCCGGCTCAAGTAGCTCTTGCGTGGGTCCTGGCTCAGACTGACACCACGATCCCAATCCCCGGCGGGCGCAGACCAGAGTCTGTTAGAGATAGCGCAGCTGCCGCTGATCTGGAGTTGTCGGAGCTGGACCTAGCCGAATTAGACGACATGCAGCACTGAATATGCCTATAAAGAATTAAGGAAAAACTCGTAAAAGCGCAGCGCCAACTTCTTGAAGCGCATCAGCTTCAAGCATGCCTAGAACGACCACCCCTTGCGCGCCTGCTTCTGCGAGTTCTTGCAACAGTGGTTCAAACTTCGCAAGGTCTTTTCCTGGTGACACAAATGCTGTGCGAGTGATCTCGTCGTAGTCGCGCCCAACCCGTTCACAGTGCTCTCGCAACACGGCGAACTTATGATGCACGGTCTGCGCGTCACCAAACACATTGCATGCATCTGCATGCCTAGCAACAATGTCCAGCGTTCGCTTCTCGCCACCACCGCCGACCAAAACCGGAATCGAACCACGAATCGGGCGAGGACTGTTGTAAGCATCAGTCACTGAATAGTGCCTGCCTGCAAAGGTGGACTGCTCATTTGTCATCAAGGACTTGCAGACACTCAGTGCCTCATCGAGCCGGTCCATTCGCTCACCCGTCGAAGGGAAG
>WLNQ01000096.1 GCA_009699705.1 Actinomycetota bacterium
CCCACCGAGGTGGGACCGAGCAGTACGTCTGCGCCTTGCGGCGCAGCACGGGATCGTGCGAATTCCCCATTTCTGAGGTGGGTTAAGTCTAGGGCCTACCTGCCTGTGCTCTATCCACAGGTCGCGCGAGCTCCAGATGCCGTCCACTCGCTCATGGAAACCTCTCGAAACCCGTAGATTCTGGCCCAAAATCAACTCATGCACCTCCTCGCTCTTGCCCTAGCGGTCCAGGTCTGGCTTTCACCTGTTCCCGGGGCCCTGATCGAGCAGGGCTTTGACCCACCGGCCAAAGCGTGGGGCGCGGGGCATCGTGGGGTGGATTTCGAGGCCGAGCCGCAGACTGAGGTTTTTGCCATCGGCACAGGCGTGGTGACCTTTGTGGGCGAAATAGCGGGAAAACCCGTGATCGTGATCAATCACCCTGATTTTGGGCTGCGATCGACCTATGAGCCGGTGATCGCCATCGTCGAACTTGGGCAAGAGGTGCTCGCCGGATCCCCAATCGGGGAAACCGCAGAAAGGGGCGGGCACTGTGGCGGGCACTGCCTACACCTTGGGCTCAAGGGGCCTGGCAAAACCGACTATCGAAACCCACTGGCCTTGCTCGACCAGGAAAACGTTGTGCTGAAGCGCCCTGCTGCCTAGTTTTCACCAGCGCGCGGATGAGCTTGATCAAAAGCAGCGCGAAGTCGTTCAACAGACACATGCGTGTATCTCTGGGTGGTTGCTAACGATGAATGACCGAGGAGTTCCTGCACTGCACGCAAATCGGCTCCGCCCTCCAGCACGTGCGTGGCTGCTGAATGTCTTAAGCCGTGTGGAGCTAATCGCGGAACATCTGCCGCTTGCGTTATTCGACCCACCACTTCTCGCGCAGTGCGTGGGTCCAACCGAGCACCTCGGACACCTAAAAAGAAAGCGTTGCCAGATGCTTCAGTGACAAATCTGGCCCTGGTGTCGTTCCATGCGCTCAAGGCACGCTCCGCTGGAATACCAAAGGGCACGACTCGTTCTTTTCGACCTTTGCCCATCACTCGAACAGTGCGTGACTCCCATTGAATGCTGACGAGATCAAGTGCACACAGTTCTGAAACGCGAATGCCAGTGCCGTAGAGCAGCTCCAATATCGCTTGATCTCGGACCGAAACGGGGTCACCGTCGCCGGCGTATTGCGCTGCCAGGTCCATGACGCGCGTAGCTTCGGCAATATCGAGCACTATCGGGAGTTTGTGTGGAACTTGTGGGCTCTTGAGTCTCCTACCTGGATCACTTTCAAGCAGCCCTTGCCGCTCGCACCATGACGTGAAGGCGCGCACTGATGCAGCTTTGCGAGCAATCGTGCTTCGAGCATGACCGGCACTGTGTTGTTCGCCTAGCCAATCGCGTAGAAGCGCCAAATCAATATCTTCGAGGTTTGTGCGCTCATGCGCGCTTGCATAGCTGAGTAAATCTGCAACGTCTGATGTGTAAGCGCGCACTGTGTGCTCACTGCGATCTCGCTCCAAGGTGAGATACCGAGTAAACCCCGCAAGCGCACGAGCGAAGGCTGGCGCTAGTGATCGTGCGGGAGTGGACACCTGCCCATCGTGGCAAACAATGCGCCGAACAGGACTCAGGCGCGCACGATCCGCCAACAATCCCCATCTCTGCGCAGAAAGCCTTGGACTTCGAGTTGCCCTAACTGCCGCAAGATCAACTGCACCGCTACCCCGGTAGCCATGACTAACGCGTCAGGAGTGGCCCCCGTACGAATAGGCACCGCATCGAGTATCTGTTTTTGCAGAGTTGTCAGGTGATCAAAGCGGTCACTGGCAGTTGGGGGGAAGCGGAGTTGCTCAGTGCGGTTTCCAAATAATCTCGGAACGTCTTTCCAGTCACTAGCAATCATCGCGATTCCATCACTGATGAGCTGGTGACAGCCGGCAGACATTGGCGACATAACTGAACCTGGCACCGCAAGGACGGGACGATTCAACTGTGTTGCGTGATTCGCCGTGGATGTTGTTCCCGATCGCAATCCTGCTTCAACCACCAGTGTGGCTTTACTCATTGCAGCGATTAGGCGGTTCCGAGTGAGAAAACGTTGTTTACGAGCCTGACTACCCGGTGGTGATTCAGAAATGATCACGCCCGTATCAGCGATTCGTGCGAGCAACGATTCATGTGCTTTGGGGTAGGCGACATCTACTCCACTTGCTAACACGCAGGCCGTGACGCCCCCAACAGACAACACACCTTGATGGGCCGCTGCATCAATGCCATACGCACCACCGGAAATAACCAACCAGTGCTGATCACTGAGGTGCGAGCACCATTCGCGGGCAACGAACTCGCCATACGGTGTTGCTGCCCGCGCACCGACAACTGCCACTGATTGCACGGCGGCTAATCGCAAGTTTGGTGTTCCCACTACCCATAAGACATACGGCCGAGCTGCCTGTAAGTCATTAAGTTGAGAGGGCCACTCGTCACCATCTCGAAATATAAGGCGCGCTCCAGTGCGATCTAGTGCACGAAGAGAGTCTGCGAAAGAAAATGAACGCAGCCTTGCTTGCAAACCACTTGCATCGCGTTTTGGAATGGTGCCCTGGCGAATCCGCTCAATCGCCTGCACCGGACCTACCTGATCAACGAAGCGACCCATCAATTCATCGGCAGGTTCAATCACATGTGCCAAGACCAGCAGCGCTTCACAGACATCAATCACTCGAACCCACCGCCTCGCATAGAAAGCGCGGTAGCGACGTGATCATTGTTCGGCTGATCTTGAGCTTCAAGGTCCGCGAGCGTCCAGGCCATTCGTAAAACTCGATCGCTCCCCCGAGGGTTGAGCCCTCGTGATTCTGCACGCTCAAGTAAACCTTGGCCGGCTGCATCAGGCGGATAACTCGAACGCAAGACGCTTCCCGGTGCCTGTGCGTTTAGATTCCACGATTCGTTGGTCCAGCGCACATGAGCCCGATCACGAGCAAGTAATACTCGTTGCGCGATGACATCGCTGCTTTCACCAGCACTCATACGTAGATGTGCATCGGTTGGCCGAGTCAGTGAAATCCGAATATCAATGCGATCCATGAGCGGTCCTGAAAGTTTTTGCAGATAGCGGCGCTTTTGTTGAGCACCACACGTGCATCCGTCTCCTCTGCCAATCGCTTGCCCGCACGGACAGGGGTTTGCGGCAAGAATTAACTGAAAGCGTGCGGGTGCGATAACGGTTTGACCAACCCGCATAAGCGCGAGCGAACCTTGTTCCAAAGGTTGACGCATGCCTTCTAAACAAGGGCGATCAAATTCTGGTGCTTCATCTAAAAACAGGACACCTTCACTTGCGAGAGTGAGCGCACCTGGAAGGAGAACACCGTTGCGCACCGAGCCGAGCATGGCTCCCGCCGAAATCGAATGGTGTGGGGCAATAAATGGTGGGCGACGCAGCAGTCCGTGGCCACTTTCTATCCGCCCAGCTAAGGCATGCACTGACGTGACATCAAGTGCCTGCTGTTGATTGAGTTCTGGCAACAATGAAACAAACCGCTGAGCCAACATCGTCTTACCGACTCCGGGTTCGCCAAGTAATGAGCAGTGGTGGCCACCTGCTGCTGCTACTTCAAGTGCAAAGCGAGCAACATCGTGGCCACGGACTTCACTGAAGTCACCAAGTGCATTCGCGTCATCGATCATTGCTGGGAACTGGTCAACTTCTTCGCCCGCATCTTCATTACGCAACACTGCGATGAGTTGGCGAAGATTCGTGACTGCGATCACTTCAAGCCCTTCAACTTCACGGGCTTCACGCGAATTTCCGGCGCTCACGATGAAGGTTGAAACTCCATGCCTTTGCGCAGAGATCGCCGCAGCGAGGACTCCGGGCACGGGTTTGATCGCACCATCGAGACCGAGTTCACCGATGAAAGAAACATTTGATCCGAGTTTGGCTATCTGTGACGTTGCCGCTAAGAGTCCAACGGCTATGGGCAAATCCAAACTCGTACCAGTTTTAGGGAGATCGGCCGGGCTCAACCCGATGGTTATGCGCGAATTTGGCCACGTAAATCCGGAATTCACAATTGCGGATCTCGCACGCCATCGTGCTTCCGCAACAGAGGTATGAGCTAAGCCCACGACACCAACACTGGGTAGTCCCCGCGCGACATCAACTTCAACCTTGACCATGACACCTGAGATACCCGCGGGAACGACACCCCACACTTCAGCAAGACTCACGACAGATCTTTCAAATGGTCAACTTCTGGGGCTCCCCAGACAGGTTGAATCACGCTTACTAGATCAATGCGGACCAACGGAAAGAAAATCTTTTGATCGTCGAGCCACCGGTAAGCCAAGGTGCGAAGGCGCCGCAGCTTACGCGGTGTGATGGCCTCTGCCGGGGTACCAAGATCATGTGAACTCCGAGTTTTCACTTCGCAGATAACGAGGGTCTGACCATCGCGAGCAACGATGTCGATCTCACCAACTTCACACCGCCAGTTACGTGTGATGATTTCCATGCCAAGGTGGCGCAAGTGTTGTTCTGCTATGTCTTCGCCATATTTACCCAGTGCTTGGTTGCGTCGCATGTCGACCTCCTGCTGCAACCTTGCGCAGGATGGTCAGGCAGATCTATCTACGAGCACTATCTGTGGATGACATCTACAAAATCAGTTGATGTGGATAACTCTTATTCCGAGACTCCCGGGAGTTTCCAGCTCCTGCGATGTTCCACGGTCGCGCCATGTGTCGATAGGGCTGCAATGTGCCCAGGTGATGCGTAACCCTTGTTGTCTTCCCAGCCAAAGGCTGGAAACTGACTGGAAAGTTTCACCATGTGTGCGTCGCGCTCCACTTTTGCAAGAACGCTAGCCGCTGCAACTGAAACACAGGTTCGATCAGCTTTCACTTTTGTCACTACAGGTGGAACCTCGCTCAAAACATCCGACCCAAGTTCAAGAAATGATGCTTGTACAGGTGGGGTGAACCAATCATGACTGCCATCGAGCAAAATCACTTCTGGTTGCACGCCGAGCTGTGCCAGCGCACGATGCCCTGCGAGTCGTAACGCACCAATAATTCCGAAGTCATCAATTTCTTGCGGAGATGCATGGCCCACTGCATAAGCCAATGCCCATTCACGAATTTTTGGCACGAGCGCATTGCGTACCAACGGCGAAAGTTCCTTGCTATCGCGAACCCCTTGCAAGGTATTGCGTACCGAACTATCCACCACAACTATTCCGACGCTGACTGGTCCGGCTAACGAACCACGTCCGACTTCGTCCACTGAACCGATAGTTGCGTAGCCCTCCTTAAGAAGGCCACGTTCAATGCTCAGAGTTGGGGCACTCACTTGGCTGCAGCTGCGCTCGATTTATCAAGCGCTGGGTTTCCGAAAATTTCAGGGATTGGCAAGGTCGTGAATCTCTTCAGCGGCCAAACAACGACAAACGCACGTCCGACAACATTGCCAACAGGCACAGCGCCGCTATTGACCTCAAGGTGATAGCGAGAGTCGCGTGAATTTCCGCGGTTGTCACCCATGACGAAGATTGACTCCGCAGGAACAGTGATGTCAAAGAGCATTTGGTTGGTAGGCGCCACGATGTAATTTTCATCTAGCGGCACACCGTTAAGCACAATGCGTTGCTGCGCATCACAACACACGACATGATCGCCTGCAACACCAATGGCTCGTTTCACGAGGTCACCGCCACTATCACTGGGAAGCAGACCAACAAAGGTCATCGCGTTATGAATCGCACCCCTTACACCGGTTGGCCCTGGCTCGGGAGCACCCAACCAGTCACCTGGATCTCGAAAGACCACGACTTCACCGCGGGAAATTCCACCAAAATGCGTGGTGATCTTGGAGGCCACGATGCGATCATTTGGAACCAAAGTCTCTTCCATCGACTCGCTTGGCACGTAGAACGCCTGCACGAGTAATGCCCGAACCAAAGCCGACAACACTAAAGCTGCGATAACAATGATTGCGAATTCGCGCACTCCGGATAGAAATCCCGTTGATTTAGATTTCTCGGGTCGAGCATCCTGCGGCTGCTGTTCGATACTCACTGAGCCACCTTTGCATACCCTTGGGGAATTGCCACGCTTCCCCATCGAGTCGGTGGCCACACCACGGCCATGACTCGGCCGATAACTTTCGCTGTTGGCACCATCCCGCCGCCCGGATCACCTAAATGGGCACGTGAATCGGCACTGTTAGAACGGTGATCGCCCATCACCCAAAGTTTGCCGACAGGTACAACGGCATCGAAAGTGACGTCGCTGGCGACATCATCTGGAAATAGGTACGTCTCAGGAAGCGCAATACCGTTCACGAGCAAGGCTCCCTGCGAGCTGCAGCATTGGACGTGGTCGCCGGCAACCCCCACGACGCGCTTCACGAAATCAGTACCGTCCGGTGCAATTAACCCGACAGATTGCCCAATATTGGTGATCAACCCGCGAATTGGATCACGTGAAGGCACTGAGCCCTGCGCGACAAAGGAATCGGTGCCATCAAAGACCACCACGTCGCCTCGTTCGATGGGACGCAAATGGTAGACGATTCGATTAACTAAGACTCGATCGCCAACTTGAAGCGTGTTTTCCATCGATCCCGAGGGGATGGAAAATGGCTTGGCAACGAACGAAGTAAAAAGCAGAACGACAACGACCGCACCCAGAAGGGTCAGTGGAAGATCCCACCGAGAATGCTTGGGCACAGGCGAAAAGACTAGTCCTGTGACTTGGTAGGCACGCGATCGCGCTTCTCGCGGATCTTTGCCTTCTTGCCGCGAAGATCGCGGAGGTAGTACAGCTTGGCGCGTCGCACGTCGCCGCGCATGACCACTTCGATCTTTTCAATGATCGGGGTGTGCATCGGGAACTTACGCTCTACGCCGGTTCCGTAAGAAACCTTGCGGACCGTGAAGGTCTCACCGATACCTGAACCGGAAATACCAATGACCACGCCTTGGAAGACCTGTACACGGGTCTTGCTGCCTTCAACGACCTTGACGTGCACCTTGAGGGTGTCGCCGGCGCGGAATTCAGGGATGTCGGAACGTAGGCTTGCTACGTCGACGATGTCGAGAGTCTTCATGATCATTCGCTTCCTGCAGGAGCCACAGGTCTCCCACGGTGGGGTTTGAGGAAATTACTACCCATGCAACCGAGTCCCCTGTGGCAGAGCACCGGCGCGGTGGGCTGTAGAAGTGTGCCATAGCCGGGCCTCGTACCCCAACTCGCCTCATGC
>WLNQ01000097.1 GCA_009699705.1 Actinomycetota bacterium
CGCAGGAGTTTAGGCACGACGGGGAAACCGTTAAGTTTCGCTGACTCTTCTGCAGCTTCCATGACTGCGACAACATCACGCGATTGTTGAGCTGTCACCGACATGATCGAGGTGTTGTTGATGTATTCAACGATCGAAGCGTGAAATGCGTACGCCGGCACACTCATCAATTCAATTGGTTCCCGAGTTCCATCTGAATGATGCAACGAAAGAATTGCCGGGAGATCCGCGACTTTCGGTTCAGCCGTCAAATCCCATTCGCCAATAATGGCGCCTTGCGTACCCAAAACGTAAAACTTTGGCTTACGTGCGGCAGCAAGATCGGAGTGAATAAATGTGGCTTGGGTTCCATCCACAAAAGTAACAGTGACGTGCGCATGATCAGCGTTCGTCACAAGATTCCAGTGCCTCTTGTGATTGACCCCAGAAACGTGAGCAACTCGGGCAGGCAAGATCGTGAGCAATTGGTCTATGAAGTGGCTGCCCCAGTCGAAAATAGCGCCGCCAGAGATTTCTGCATCCGTGTGCCAATGCCGGCAAGGCTCGGTGTAGCCACCAACGAAGGATTCATAGTGGAAAACTTCGCCGATCACACCAGACTTGATGAGTGCCGCCATCGTCACATAGTCCGCATCAAACCTGCGGTTTTGGTACACGACTAAAAGTAAATTCGACTGTTCGGCTTGCGCCATCAATTGGTCGCATTCGCTAGCGGAGAGCGACATTGGTTTTTCAACAACTACGTGGATACCGCGACTTAGAGCTGCACTAGCCCAAGCGAAGTGGCTATTTGGTGGCGTTGAGATAATGACGAGATCGATGAGCCCTGAATCAAGCATGGCGTCCGCATCGGAAAACGTGGTGACATTCGGTGCAAGTTCAACTGCCGCAGCAAGCCGGGCTGGATTCTGATCACACACGGCAACGAGCGACATCCCGTCAGTGGCCTGCACGGCAAGATTATGTTCGTGGCCGATTTGGCCATAGGCAAGTAGGCCTACGCGTAATTCAGCAGACTCCACACGAACCTCCTCCCCAAGGCTGACCACGCCACCGCAAGAATTCTACGGTTTATGTAAATGGCCAACTCCAAGTATCTAGGAAGCCTTCACTCTTGTATGCACCACACTGGTGAATAAAGTTCAATACGCCCAGCCAGGGGTTAATCCACGGATCAAACTCGTGTGAGGCTGTTGAGTGACTCCAAAACCAAAATAGTGTTGATCTCCGGTGGCACGTAGCTACACGATTCAAGATTTTCTTTTGCCCTTAGCGCCAAAGATTTCGACCCCTCCGAGCCACCTCGAGCTACATGTGTGAGCGCTGCAGCCCACTGCGCTAGCGCCTGCCAAGCATTACGTTCATTTTCTGGACAGCACCGCCAACGCTGTTCAAAAACTTCATGCGCATGGAAGGGCAAATCCGTCGCAAGATAATCACTTGCCTGGGACCACGCCTCGGCACTGCTGATCTGCCTTCGGGCGGGCACTCCAGGAAACGCTGCGTCAAGGACACCGCGCAATGGCCGCCCATATCGATCTCGCGATTGTTCGTTCACCATTGAAGGATAAGGGTTAATTAGGCTAGAAAGCTCTGATGATGTCTTGGACTCGATCCTTGGCATCGCCGAACAACATGGCCGAGTTCTCGCGGAAGAACAGCGGATTTTGTACGCCCGCGTAGCCCGAAGCCATCGACCTTTTAAACACAATCACGTCATTTGCATTCCAGACTCGAAGCACTGGCATGCCCGCGATTGGGCTATTAGGATCACTCTCAGCTCCTGGGTTGACCGTGTCATTTGCTCCTATAACGAGCACAACATCAGTGTCGACAAAATCGCTGTTGATCTCATCCATCTCTAGGACAATGTCGTATGGCACCTTGGCTTCGGCAAGTAGCACATTCATGTGGCCTGGAAGCCGGCCGGCAACAGGATGAATCCCGAATCTCACGGTTGTGCCGCTCTCGCGCAGTTTCCGAGTGAGCTCGGCTACTCCATATTGCGCTTGAGCAACGGCCATGCCGTAACCCGGCGTAATGATCACCGACTTTGCACTGTGAAGGAGTTCAGCGACCTCTTTGGCACTTACTTCACGGTGGTCGCCATAGTCAGTGTCTTGACTTGGCCCAGCTTCAATTCCAAAACCACCAGCGATTACCGAAATGAAAGAACGGTTCATCGCACGGCACATAATGAACGAGAGATAAGCGCCGGATGAGCCGACTAACGCCCCAGTAACGATGAGCAAATCGTTTTCGAGCAAGAAACCTGAAGCTGCTGCTGCCCATCCGGAGTAACTGTTGAGCATCGATACGACTACCGGCATATCGCCGCCGCCGATGGAAGCGACAAGATACCAACCCAGGGCTAGCGCCACGATAGTCACAGCTATGAGCAACCAAAGTGTGGGCGAAATGCAGAACCAGATGGTGAGCGCAACGAAAATGACGAGCGCTCCGACGTTGATAAAATTCTTACCCGTCAGCATTAGCGGATTCGATTTCATCCACCCCGAAAGTTTTCCAAAGGCCACAATTGAGCCGGTGAAAGTTACTGCGCCGATAAAGACACCGATGAACACTTCTGCATGGTGAATCCCAAGCGTGCCCTGGCTTATGAGATGCATAACCTCGGCCGAATCGCCGCCACCTTCGACCTGTAGGTAACCGTTCCAGCCAACAAGCACGGCAGCCAGTCCAACGAAAGAGTGCAGAATTGCAATGAGCTCTGGCATTCCGGTCATCTCGACCACTCGCGCACGCCATAAACCAATAACACCACCGACGACCATCGCGACACCGAGCAGTATCAGCCCTATCGCGTCAATCCCGCGGTCAACGGCAAGTGCGATAGTCGCAATGAGTGCAATAGTCATACCGGCAATACCGAAATTATTGCCGGCCTTGGCTGTCTCATGCTTAGACAATGCAGCCAGCGCCAAAATAAAGAAAAGTGCTGCCACAAGATACGCCGCTTGCGCAGAGGATTCAATTGTCATAACGGCTTAACTCCTTGAAAACATCGAGAGCATCCGGCGAGTTACAGCGAACCCTCCGAACACATTGATGCTGGCTAGCAGAATCGCGATGAAAGCGAGAGCGGATATCGCTGAATCGCCTTGTCCTATTTGCAGCAAAGCGCCAACAACGATAATTCCTGAGATCGCGTTAGTCACTGACATTAGCGGCGTATGAAGTGCATGGTGCACACTCCCAATTACGTAGTAGCCAATCACGATCGCCAGAGCGAAGACGGTCAGGTGCACGCGTAATGAAACAGGTGCAGCTGCAACCAGAATGAGCAGCAGGGCAGCACCCGCGCCAATGAGTGTGTATCGGCGTTGCGGAGACATTGGAACTTTGATCTGGGGCGTAATCGCATTCACAACAGGAACCTGCGCTGGCGCGGCAGAAACTTGCACCGGTGGAGGTGGCCATGTCACTTCACCATGATGTGTGACCGTAATTCCACGTTGAACGACATCGTCCCAATCGAGAAGCGCGACGCCATCTTTGGCTGGTGTCAGAAGCTTCATTAAGTTGACCAAATTTGTTCCGAAGAGTTGCGAAGACTGAGAGGCGAGGCGACCTGCTAGATCGGTGTAGCCGATGATCGTCACACCATTAGGTGTAACCACGGCTTGATCCTTTACTGTGCCCTCTACGTTTCCGCCATTTGATGCGGCCATATCGACGATCACACTTCCGCGCTGCATGGTCGAGACCATCTCTGCTGTGATCAGCACAGGAGCCGTGCGCCCCGGGATCAGTGCTGTTGTAATCAAGATGTCGATGTCTGGCAGCCATTGTGAATACACCGCTGCCGCACGCTCGTTGTAATCGTTAGACATCTCTTTTGCGTAACCGGTGGTCGAGACTTCCACTTCAGCGGAGGCAACCTCTAGGTATTGAGCGCCAAGCGAGGCAACTTGTTCCGCAACCTCTGGGCGCGGATCTGTGGCGAACACAATCGCTCCCATGCCGCCAGCGGTACCTATTGCTGCGAGCCCTGCGACACCCACGCCTGCAACAAGTACTTTCGCCGGCGGGACTTTGCCAGCGGCCGTAATCTGTCCGGTAAAGAAGCGTCCGAAAACATTCGCGGCCTCAATGACCGCGCGGTAGCCGGCGATGTTGGCCATTGAGCTCAGTACGTCAAGCGACTGTGCACGAGAAATGCGAGGAACAGCGTCCATCGCGAGTGTGGTGATGCCCCGACGGGCCAAGTCACCCAATAAATCCGGGTTCAGGCTTGGGTTAATTAAAGAAACCATGATGACGCCTTCTCGCATGCCATCAAGTTGCGCCAATGATGGAGTGTTCACTCCGAACACAATGTCGGCTCTGAGTGCAAATCTGATCTCCGCTCCTGATTCGGCATAAGCCGCGTCAGAGAAACCGGCGGCCGCGCCAGCATCCGGCTCGACAACTACCGAGTAACCCAGCGAGATGAGTTTGGCGACTGTCGCTGGGGTGGCTGCAACTCGAGCCTCGCCCACAGTGGCCTCTTTGAGAACTCCGATGATCACGACAGGCTCCAGACTTATACAACCCAAACGCAAACCTCTCGTGGCTCACATGCGGAATCTATCGTTCAGAGGCATCAAAATATGTCGTTCTCAAGGACAAGAACTCGCCCTGCCCTAGGACCCTCGTCGAGGTTGCCATCGCCGACTGGCCAGCGGGTCACAATTTGCAGCACCTACCTACTTACAGGTCGAGAATGAGCGCATAGGCTCAAAGACATGACTGAGAGAAGTACCGATCGTGATTCTTACTTCCCTGCAATCGAAAAGAAGCACGGTCAACCGATGGCATATTGGTTCGATCAGATGACAGAGATTACCGACTTGAAGTACGCCGAACAGATTGCCTATTTGCGAGAAAACCATGGTTTTAGTCAGGTGCATGCAAATGCCTTGGTGCTCTATACCCGAGGTTCCAAGAGTCCACAGCGAGTCGCTTCAATCGACGAGTTCCTTGAACCGTTTGATGAGACCAAACGAGCAACGGTTCGCAAGATCTTTGCCGCGATCACCGACAAGTTCTCGGACATGGAACAAGTGATTGCTTGGAATCAACCAATGCTTAAAAAGGATGGTCAATACATCTTGGGAGTATCGGTGCACACCAATCACATCTTGATTGCCCCCATCAGCACCGCAGTTCTCGAGCAATTTCGTCCACGCCTTGCCGATTATCAAGTCAATAAGCGGACATTTAAAGTTCCCGTGGATTGGGCTGTGGACGCACCGCTCCTGCAAGACATGGCGACGGCACGCTTGTCTGAATTTCAATAACTTCGCCAAAACCATCGCGAGATTCTGGTCGCATGCACGCTGCTAGTGTCATTACTGGCGGAAACGACATCCGCCCCCCAACAAAGGTTCTATTCATGACTTTGCGCCGTAGTATCGCCGCCGCTTCACTCGTCCTTGCCACCCTGTCTACTTTGCCAATGGCTACAGCGGGATCGTCTTCGGCCAGCCCCTTAGTCTCGCGTGATCAGGCTCAAATTCTCAGTGCAGCCTGGGGTCTGAACAACGCGAACCAGTGTCCAACGGGCGAAAAAGGCCTAGACAACATTCCTGTCACCTTTAACTGGTTCATCCAAACATCATCAATCGCTGTCACTGACTTTGTGATCACTCGTGATGACGGGACAACCGTCAATCCGACTTGCGCGCTTCAGTACCCACCAAATGAAGCCAACGAACTTCAGACGGTCAATCTCATTGGTAACTTCGGCGACCCGGCAGCAGCGCGCCCGGTTAAGGTCACCGTTGTCGGTGACCTCCAAGGTCATGCGCCGCTTCAAACCAATTGGAGCCCGATCACACCAGGCCTGTCACACAGCATCGTCCAGATCGAAGGTGGCCCAGATATTTCTGATGCTTGGCGCCTGACGCCGGCCATGATGAGCGGCGATACAAACGCCTGCACGGTGGGCCAAACCTTTGTTCGAGTCGCCTGGTCGAACGGCATGACTGCTTACCCGACTGGCCTGGAAGTCGGCGACGCTGTTGTCAATTCTTACCGCGCACTTTTCACACTGCCTAATGGCAAGGTCATCAACATTCGACCACTTGCTGTCGCCGACCTTGCAGATCACAGCACTCCAGCTATGGACGACAACATGCATGATCTTTGCCTGCCCAAGGTGCCGGCTGGTGCGGTGCTGACTGAGGTGCGAGTTGGTGCGAAATTCCTACAGGATCCAAATGGTGACCCAAACCTCGTGCAGCATTTCAAAGTGCGCGCAACGAATTAGGAAACTTTGACTTGTACCTGAGCTAACGGGGTAATCGGCGGCGATGGTGTATTTGCTGTCGCCGGGGTGAAGGGTTCATTCCACAGCGTTGAAGACGATGGGCAAATCTGAAGCACGCTCATGCCATAGATCCCTGATTTGGTTGGCCAACTCACAATCAACGGAAAATAGACCGGGGTATCAAATGGAGCTGGCGCTCCCTGCTTAATCCAGGTGATCTTTGATCCGCCATTTGTTTGCTTCGATACTGACGAGCTCCAGCCAGCAACTGGCTTGGGGATCACACCTCGCCACGGCTTGCCTGTGAATGCCTGAACCTGCAATGTTCCTTGCGCGCCATCGATGCAACCGTGCTGAACCTGAAGAGTCATCGGGCTCGTGGTGCCGGCAATTGCGTCTTTCCCGTTCAGTTCAATGATCGCGTGCCCTTGGGCCGGTGCACTCACTGCCAATAACAACCCTGCCGATACGACGCATGAGATCACAGTGGCGGTTGAGCGACGGCTCAGCTGAATATTCATTTCCGAAGATTAGCCGCAGTTCACTCAGGTGGATTACAGAAATGCCACCTAAGTCGTCGTTCGGGGGTTAGCATCTGGAACATGTGCCATGACGACAGCAGCCGCCCACCTGCCCCGCCACGATCCGAACCGGTGACGGATCATCGAGGGTTGACCCTCACGAGCGCTGACTCCACCCAGTTCTCGGCTTTCTACGCGACTCCTGCTTCGCC
>WLNQ01000098.1 GCA_009699705.1 Actinomycetota bacterium
CCTCACGGGCAAAACCCATTTCATGAGTGACAACAATCATGGTCATGCCATCGACAGCAAGTTGGCGCATCACATCGAGCACTTCACCCACAAGTTCTGGGTCAAGGGCTGAGGTTGGCTCGTCAAACAGCATGAGCTTAGGTTCCATCGCTAAAGCACGGGCGATCGCAACACGCTGCTGTTGTCCACCGGAGAGTTGCCGAGGATAAGCATCTGCCTTGCCTACTAGCCCAACACGATCCAAGAGTCGCATCGCTCGTTCCCGAACTTGCGCGGTAGGTTCTTTTCGTACACGCACGGGTGCTTCCATCACGTTTTGCAAAACGGTCATGTGTGGAAAGAGATTGAATCTCTGAAAAACCATGCCGATTTCGCGGCGCTTCTTTGCTGCATCGCGATCTTTGAGTTCATAAAGTCTGTCGCCCTGTTGGCGATATCCCACGAGCTCACCATCGACCGAGAGCCGGCCACTATCCACCTTTTCTAGGTGATTAATGCAGCGTAAAAACGTGGACTTCCCAGACCCGGAAGGGCCAACGATGCAAAAGACTTCGCCACGTTGCACTTCCAGATCAATGCCTTTGAGAACTTCTAAAGATCCAAAGCTTTTGCAAACACCTTCGCTTCGCACCATAGGTACGTTCATCGCACTCCCCCATGGGTATCTAAGAGCGTTGAAGAAGGTGGAGTTGGTGGCTGCGCATGGAATCGAAAAACATTACGGCGTAACCGTTGCAAGAACGTCGGAGGCTTCACGCTGCTCGAACCCCGACCGTAGTGCCGTTCAATATAGAACTGACCGGTAGTGAGCACGGAAGTTAAAATGAGATACCAGATGCTTGCCACGATGAGCAGCGGAATCGTTTGATATGTGCGAGCGTAGATCTGCTGTGTGTTGTAAAACAGTTCAGGCATGGCAACCACAGAGACCAATGATGTGGTCTTGAGCATGCTGATGACTTCATTGCCTGTCGGAGGAATGATTACTCGCATCGCCTGGGGCAGCACAATTCGCCGCATAGTTTGAGCGCGACTCATGCCTAACGCTGACGAAGCTTCAACTTGGCCTTCATCAACTGATTGAATGCCCGCCCGGGAAATTTCGGCCATATAAGCAGCCTCGTTTAAACCCAAGCCAAGAAGCGCCGCAACAAATGGTGTGATGACCGAGTTTGTGTCCCAAGAGATAAACGTCGGCCCAAAGGGAACTCCTAAAGAGATATTTGGGACGAGCACCGCCAGGTTGAACCAAAAAATCAATTGAACAAGCACCGGGGTTCCGCGGAAAAACCATATGTAGCCGTAGGCAACGTTGGAGAGCAACGGATTTGGCGATAACCGCATCACCGAAAGCAGCACACCCAGAGCAATGCCAGCCATCATGGCAACCACAGTGATCCAGATCGTTGCCCATACCCCTTCAAGAATCTTGTTGTTGAACAGATTCTCGGCGATCACATCCCATTCGAAATTTGGGTTTGTCACAGCCATATTGATGAACATTGCAACCAACACGAGGATGACCCCAGTGGCTACCCAACGGCCGCGATGGCGCACGGGTATGGCCTTGATTGACTCCGGGTGTAACGGCAATGTCATTTCAAGCTCCTTACCTCAAGGTAGCAATGTATTCAGAAAAAATGATGGTGGGCGCTGCTCACACAGCACCCACCATCTTTACTTATCAAACCTTTGGATTCACTTCCGAGGTTGTGATCACGCTGGTTGACAGGCTGTACTTGTCGGCAATTTGCTGGTAGGTGCCATTGTCGATAAGCACCTGGAAAGCAGCCTGCAAGGCAGCTGCTAATCCGCTGCCCTTAGCTGTGAGCGCGCCCAGAATGACTGGGTTAAGTAGAGCGCCGGCTGGAACTTCAAACTTTCCATCTGACTTCTTTGCGACGTCACCTGCATTGCCACTGTCGGAAACGAGTACGTCCACGCGACCGCTTTGAAGCGCGATTGGCATTTGATCGGATGCGGCGATCACAGTGATCGACGCTTCTGGCTTGCCAGCTTTCTTGCAAGCATCATTGAGCTGCGGAGCCGAAACGGTCTCTTGGGTGCTGCCCTTAAGTACCCCAACTTTGGTACCACAGATCGAAAGATCCAACGCAATCGCCTTCGGATTGCCGGCTGGTACAACTCCTGCGTCCCCTGAATTGAGGTAGGTCGCGAAATCAACCTGCTTCTCACGTTCAGCATTCACCGTGAATGAGGAAATTCCAGCTTCGTAGCGCTTACTGATGACCGATGGAATGATCGAATCAAAAGAAGAGTTCTTGAATTCAGGGGTCAGCCCCATCAGCCCTGCTGCAGCGGTTGCCAAGTCGATATCAAAACCGGTCAGTGTGGTGCCGTCCGCTTCGGTGTATTCAAAGGGTGGGTAACCAAGTTCAGTGCCGAAAGTGATGACCCCGTCAGCGGCGATAGCTTCTGGCACAAGTGCAACAACTGCTGCATCGGAACCGCCAGCTGGTGCAGCGGATGCATCAGTGGAATTTGAATCGCTGCTGCCACATGCAGAAAGTGTCAGTGACAGTGTGGTTGCCAATACGGCGAAAGCGCCGATGTGGCGCTTACTCAGTGCGAGCATGAACTCCTCCTTCGTACGAACGAGCACCCTGCTCGATCAATGAGACTTGCATAAGTCAGACCAACTTCTCAGCATCGAGTAACTGCGCCATGATTCTTCGCGATTTCGCGATTCCTTCATCCTGCGCAATCAGCACGTCTGTTTCAGTCTCTGGACGAGACTGTAGGCCAATTTCCTGCAATTCGAGGGCAACTTTGTCTTCGAACAGCACTGTGGCTAGGCCCTCGATGAGTTCTTGGGTCGCAGATTCCTGATCAATCCCAAAATTCCTGGAAAATGCGTAGAAATAGTGGGAGTGACTTGGATCGATTGGGGTGACGGCGTTCATCACCGTTATGAGGAAACCCTCCTCACGGGGACGCCCCATACCCGTAATTCCAGAATGCAGGGCGTGAAAGCTCGGCGCATAGAACTTGGTGCAATGAAAGCGGTCATAAAGACCTTCCGTTTTCATCGTTTGTGCGTAAAGCGGCGGCGCCTCAACACCTGGCATGAGCCGATCTACGCTGATGAGGTTCCCTTCAACTTCAACAGTTACCCCATGCTTATAGATGTACTCGTCGCCCACCGTCGAAGTGTGGATAAATGACTCATGAGTGAGATCTAAGAGATTGTCATGGATGAGATCTGCCCGGCAAGCAAAAGCAAAGCTGTGGGTCACTGTGGCCCAAGCAGGATCGCTCATCCAGTGGGTGTCAGGTACGAGAGCCTCATCGGCCTTGGCAGCATCGCCCATCCATAACCAGATCCACCCGTCCTTTTCAACAACAGGAAAAGCCCGAACCTTGGCTCGCTTGGGAATGATCTCCTGCGCTGGGATCCGCACACACGTGCCAGAGCAATCAAACTGAAAACCGTGATAGCCACATTCCAAGACGTCTTGAACCACCCGGCCAGCGGAAAGCGGAAAACCCCGGTGTGCGCACCTATCCTCAAGAGCTACCGCCGCGCCATCCATCTTGCGGTACAAGGCAATAGGAATCTCGCAAATAACCCGGCTAACAGGTTCATCGCTCACCTCAGAGGTCCATGCAGCCACGTACCAGGCATTGCGGACGTACATCAACCCTCCAGTGCGCTTTCGTTACCCACATGATTCCGGCACCGTGGCAATCACGCAACGTGGGGGTAATTATTAGTCGATGAACCCGTTTCTTCCCTGGATGCGTGGCCCTAAAGAACAAACCTGTCTAGCTATTGAGCGTGAGGAGCAATGTTCTCGCTGAAATCTTGGTATCGGTCTTTTGATTCCGAGATCGAATCAGACCAAAGGTCAGCTCCCACCCAGCTCACACCGATACTTGCTAGTTCACCCAGGGCATTGATTTTCTGCTCAACACTTGCATTGGTGCTCGGGTGTAAAGCCGGAGTTGACGCCTGAATTGTGATTTCGTCCATCGAACGGCCATTGGCTTCCACTAATACCTGAAGATTTGCGAGAGCTTCTTTGAGATCCGCAACGGATTCAATGTTTTTGGTGCGTGCTGTCTTAGACAGTGTGGGAGAACCCATCATTACCGACCAGCCCTGACCCCAAGCTGCAATCCG
Source organism: Actinomycetota bacterium (assembly GCA_009699705.1). Lineage (GTDB taxonomy): Bacteria > Actinomycetota > Actinomycetes > S36-B12 > S36-B12 > UBA11398. The sequence goes on from WLNQ01000098.1 coordinate 4,145, forward strand.
CCTCATCGTCAGGTTGCTATTTCCCCCGAGCCACAGAGGCGGATGTGGAAGTTGCACAAATCCGGGCTTCACAATCTGGTCAAGCGCATCGTAGGTAGGGCCTTTATGCGTAACAGCACGGTTTCCCCCTGCCATTTTTATTACCGCTATCGCGTCATCGAAGAGCGCATTGCGATCCTCAAAATCAACGCCAAGCGCTGAATACTCCGAACGCAGATAGCCAGCACCAAAAACAAAAGTTGTCCGCCCGCCGGAGAGCACATCCACCGAAGTCATCCCAGAAAGTGTTAAGAGCGGATTTCGATATGGCAAGACTATGAGGTGTGAGAAAAGTTCGGTCTTCTTTGTGATTGCCGCCGCAAATGAGAGCATCGCGAAGGGATCAAACGCCTCATGCCCACCATTTTCTAACCACTTCTGGGATGGCGCTGGGTGATCAGTGATGCCAAGTCCATGAATACCCATGAGTTCAAGATGCTGAATGACCGAGATGATGGTTTCAGGCTTAATCCATTCACCGCCCAAGTCAGAACGAACTGGATAGTCAGTGATGAACTTCATCGAGGTTCCTTTGGGTAATTGAGACGATGAGAATCATCACTCAGCGAATTCTTACTTAGATGTGAGGACTGCACTGAGCTCTTGGCCAGTAAACGGTCCAAGTTTTGGCTCATCATTTGCGAAGCGATACAGAGCTACCGAGAAAATTGCTTTGAGCGCGGAACTGATGAGAATGCCGAACAAGATGACGAGGGCTCCCAGAACTATCACTGCTAAAGCCGCAGGGCCTGAGATATTTGCAAGCATGAATCCACCAACAACGATCAGCACACCTGGAATGATGATCAATGCAACGCCTAGTCCAATCCGAACTCCTCCAGCGACCTGCGTTCCCCACTTTTCTTTCACGATGTGAGAAGACTTCTTGATCGCAGGAATTGCTGATTCACCACCAAGCATGATGCATGGTGTTACAAAGAAGGTGACGATAGACCAAGCAGCTGCCCCGGCAGATGCAACAAGATTTGTAACGAGCGCTCCAACGCCGCTTCCACCTTCGCTGCGAATCGCGCCCAAGATTGAGCTCACTATTGCCCTGATGATCGACCATGTAAAAAGCGGGCCGAGCCGACCAAAGGCTTTCGCGAATCCATAGCCCAAGGAGGACTCGCGCCCTGCAAGTTCTTCATCGATGGATGCAACCAACGCGGCACCGGCAATGACAAAAGCAAAGTTTATGAAAACTAAACCAATGAATCCGATCACCCAAGCCAACCACACCACGCCAACGGCTACAGCCACCCCCATGAGCAGCCCTGACAGCACTATCGGAACGAGAGACAAAAACAGGCCAAGAATCGGAAACCATAAAAAGTACCGATTTGATTTCAGAAGCGCCCAGCACTTCTTGCTCAAAGCCCGGCCATCTGCCCATTTACCCATGAGGGCAATCTAGAGAATTACAGCCTCCCGTGGCAAACTCTTTGGTCTGCCGAACACTCTTGTCGAGTCACCGGCTGCCGTTTTACTAGGTATCTGCGGTGAGGAATTTTGCGTATGCAATTCTTCTCGCACTCGACCGTCAAGGAGCGTCATTTCATGACTCAGAAATTCACCCTTCGCCATCGATTGCGCTACCGATTCGACAATGCACTTTCGAAGGGCATCTGGGCGGTATTAGCCTGGCTCGGCCTCCTTGCCGTTCTCTTCATCGTGCTGATCTCGATCATCATTACTGCCATCGGCATCGGGCCTAACGACGAGCCAACAAACTTCTTCGAAGCAATTTGGTTAACGATCTCGCGCTCGCTTGATGCCGGAACCTTCACCGGAGATCAGGGAAATCAGTTTAGGCTCACCAGCCTGTTCGTGACTCTGGTTGGTATTTTCCTCGCTGCGACAATCATCGGGTTGATCTCAGCCGGTATTGATAGCCAGATCGAATCGCTGCGGCGCGGCAAATCACTGGTAGCCGAAACGGGCCATTCTTTAATCATTGGTCGCAGCGAAGAACTCATCGCAATCATCTCGGAACTCATCGAAGCTAATCTCAGCGAACGCGGCAAGGCAATCGCGATTCTTACTCCAGATGATCCAATCGAAGTAAATGACGACATTCGCAGCGTGATAACCGACTTTAAAACCTCACGAGTTGTAGTGCGCAGTGGCAAAGCAACTCGAATCAATGATTTAGCGCAACTTAACCCAGCAAGCGCGCGTTCTATTATTGTTTTGCGCGGCGAAGGTGAATCAGATGCTCACGTAGTGAAGATTGTTCTCGCCATAGCTCAAGCTCTGCCCTCCGGCTCCCAAACACCTATCGTTGCGCAAATCGAAGACACAGACACAGCACTAGCCTTGCGTGAAGCTATCGAGCTCAACGTACTTACCGTCACGCCTCGCGAGGTGATTGCCAGAATCAGTGCACAGGTTTCTCGCGCTTCAGGTCTCGGCGTAATTTATCAAGAACTGCTCGATTTTGAAGGGGACGAGATTTACTTCACCCCAGTTACCGAAAATTATCTAGGAAAAACATTTGGTGACTTACTGCTAGCGAGTAGTACTGCCACAATCATCGGAATGAAAACTGCTTCAGGGGAAATCCTGCTCAATGCCGAGGCAGCACGAGTTCTCGTACCGGGAGACTCGGCGATTGGTATCGCCGAGGATGATTCAACATTTGCGCTCGACCTTCCAGTAATAGTCCGTAATTCCGATACTGCCCGCACTTTGCAGCCCACCGAAAAGAAGCTAGAACGCACGTTGATTGTTGGTTGGAGCGATCTCACTCCGCTGATTGCCGAAGAAATTGATACGCACGTTGCGCC
>WLNQ01000099.1 GCA_009699705.1 Actinomycetota bacterium
CGAGGAGCCGGGCCGTAACCCTTGTCGGCGTTTTCCTTACGCCATGCAGCGACGTCGCCTGCGTGACCGGTAACTTCCATCATTTGCAGGCTTGCCTGCAAATTGACGCGCATGCCCATGGTCTCCCATGCGCGCTTAACGCCGGCCTTGATACCCATGAGCACCGAAAGTGGTGCCTGAGCAATCTGCCAAGCGATGAGCTCTGCTGTTGCGTCAAGGTCTTCGCGAGGAACCACACGGTTGACCATGCCGATGCGCTTAGCTTCATGCGCATCAATGGTCTGTGACAAGTAGAGGTACTCGTAGGTCTGGTGGAAGTTCATCGTGACCCAAGGCTCGATCAACGTTTCGCCACCAGGGAAACCAAGGCCCTGAGGCAGTGGCATCTGGAAATAGGCATCTTCTGAGGCAATGACAATGTCATTGAGCAACGCGAAGTAGGTACCGCCGCCGATGCAGTAGCCCTGAACAGCCGAAATCGTTGGCTTCTGGAACTCCCAAAGGTGCAGCACTGGCCAGGTGAATAACTTTGCTTGACCGGCCCATGGGTGGCCGGCTTCTGCTGCTTCGACAAATTCTGGGTATGCCGGTCCGCCGGGACCGCCGACATCGTGGCCAGCGCTGAAGCCCTTGCCTTCGGCCTTCATGATGACAACCTTGATGTTGTAATCCAGCTCGGCATCTTTCAGGCAGTTTTCAACATCCCAAACCATCGCTGAACTCTGCGAGTTGGCCTTCTCTGGCCGATTGAGAATGATTCGTGCGATTGGGCCATCTTTTTCGTAGATGACCGACTCTAATTCTTGACGTTCCATTTGGGCTCCTCGGACTCAATTCGACACAGTGATTGCCAGTAAAGGTTAGTGCCTATGCACCTGCGGTGTGCAGAAACCTTTCATCACTCTCGTGACTAAGGTCGCACGCCCCACCGGCCTGATGAAAGCCAGTACAGCGAGCGTGAGCAGACCGCTCCGCCCTTACCCTGATTCACCCACTGCGCCCACGAAGGTGCCCAGCCACCCGATGGCGCACCAGCCCAGTTCAGGGTTGTGTCGATGAATGTCGAACAGGCGCTGGCACTAGGCGCTCCGACCTGCTGCAACAGGTCTGGGGGTGGCACATCAGTCGGTAAAGCGGTCACAGAAATTGTCAATGCGACAGACGCCACAGCGCTCACACTTAGCGGCGCGTAATTGGACGTGAGTGTGACCGTTCCTGAACCCCAAATAGTGAAAGTTAGTGGATTTTGCGAATCAATCGTTCCGCTTGCAGGTGAGACGGTTCCAGTGGAACTAGAGATCAAAAAGTTAGGACAAGAACGAGTGATTCCCACTCCACCAGCAGCGACTACAAGGTTTGGAAATGTCACAGTGAAGGTCTCACCGATTCGGCCAGAAACACCTTCGTTGGATCCACCATTTGAATTCCAGACTAAACAGTCAGAACTTACAAAACTCTTGGGACCAACCGCTGTGATCACAATGGTCAATGGAGTGCAGCCGGTTCCGCACGCAACGTTGATCCCTACTGGAGTGAGTGTCAGAGTTCCTGACCTAACCACGGTAAACGTTGTGATGCCCGACGTGCTGATCACGACATTTGAAGGCGTCACGGCTCCAGCAGAACTTTCGAGAGTCATCTGTGTAACACCGCAAAACGTGGGCTTAATTATCGCGGTGACGCAGGTACTAATCAGGCTTGGAAATGCCACAGTGAAAGTTGAACCGATATTGCCGGTGAATGACTCAATCGGGCTAGGAGTGGACTGATCCCAGTTTGCAAAATCAGTACTTGTGAAATCAGCCGAAATCGCAGATGCGCTTGGTGCAGATACCAGGCCGCCCAGAACAAGTCCGAATAGCATCAATGCCGCGCTGAAGCCGGCTCGTAACCTGGTAACTCGCATGGGCCAACCCCTCCAAAGAATTCGAAGTACTTGCCCCCACAAGTAAAAATATTTTTTACCTTATCCCACGAGCGCTATGCACTAGGGCAGACAGCCGCCCAAAAGTCATCTCAAATAATTATGAACTTTGCCAGGAAATCATTTCATTGAAACTCATTTCGGCAGTCATTCGTTGATAACCGGCGAAGGTCTTTAGATAACTGTTCATTTCCGTCAATCACTGCTGGGACCAAACGGTGCAGACCTGAAAACTCGCGAGCCGTTGCCTTAATATGATCCGGTGAACACGCCACAACTTTGGCCCGAATACCGAGGGCCCGTTCTAGTGAGTTTGTGCGCGCACCTAGATCGGGACGGTGCCGATGTGCGCAGTCTTGAGGACTACGCACTTCTATCACGCCACTTGGTAGCCGCTGGTCTGCCGATGATCATCTTCGTAGATGAGCCGGCACTGGATCACCTGAAGTTCATGAACTCCTATGACCACATAAAATTAGTTCCACTACCGGAAAACATCCTTTCGCCAAAAATTACTGAAAAGGTAGGGCACCTCCTATCGCAGGGAAGACGCTCGCCGCGCTCGACTAATCCCCAGAAAGACACTTCCGAGTACTACCAACTGATGTACCTCAAACCGTGGCTCGTGGAGATTGCATCGCAAATAGGCAACTCAGACACGCTGTGGTGGGTGGATTTGGGGGTCGCCCACGTGAGTGATATCCCGCCAGATTTTAAGCAACGAATTTATCGCACAGAGGTAGCTCCCGTGCTGCTCTTTCGTGACCTTCGTCCAGGTAATCGGACTGCTATGTGGTCCGCTGACGACGGGCTCGGCTTCGCGTGCGGCGGCTTGTTCGGTGTGAAGCGTGAGGCAGCTTCTTGGTTTGTCGAGAAGTTCGAACAACATCTTCACACGATGCTCGCTCAAGGCAGCGTGCCTCTGGATGAAGAAGTCTTCACCAAGATGACTCTGCGGCATCCTGAAGTGATTGCAGTTCGCAACGCCTGGCATCAGCAGCTATTCATTGGATTGTCATAGCGCTAGCGACTCAGCCAAGATTGGAGAAACCATCCTTGGCATGGTTCGTTTTGCGGCACTATAGATCTCGTGAACCCGGTCAGCTCAACTCAGCGCGACGGCGAGTCATTCAACGACATCAACCAGCGCCGGCCCGCGACTCTGATTCACACCTCTGATTGCCATCTGGATAAAGTGTTCGATGGTCCTGAACAGCGTGCTTTCTCTGCTGTGGTTGATTTAGCTATCTCACGTGACGCAGATGCGTTACTTATCGCAGGCGATCTATTTGACCACAATCGTGTGAAACCCGAGATTGTGCATTGGGCAGCAAGCGAATTGAATCGATTTTCTGGTCCTGTTGTACTTCTTGTTGGCAACCACGATGTTTTACATGAGGCCTCGATTCACCGTAAGCATGACCTCCGCGAACTATGCGACCGACTCTTCATGCTCGACAACCCAGACGGAGACAGCTTCGACGTTCCCGGAACGGAGATCACCGTTTGGGGTCGAGCAATGCTTGAACACGCTCCTGAGTTTCGTCCCCTGCACGGTGCTCCTCCAGCTCGCGCGGATCGCTGGAGCGTGATTGCCGCACACGGACTGGTGAATGCCGAAGCGGGCCGGTCATCACCCATCTACACCACCGATTTAAGCCAACTCGATGCCGACTATGTGGCCCTCGGCCATGTTCACGTCCATTCAGTTGTGCATGAAAATCCGCTCACCTTGTACTCAGGGTCTCCGCATAACTGGAGCTCCGGCCAGGGTGGCTGTGTTGTTGTCGACTTCGCTCCAGACAATCAGGTGCGGGCCGAATGGATTTCACTATTGCTTTAGCGGGAGTCTTGAGCATTTGCAGTCTCGCCGGAGGCGAAAGTACGCCGCGCCTTGGCGGGATAGCACTATCAAAAAAATACAGGCCGCAACAATGTCTCGTTGCGGCCTTACTGCTCCCCCATCTGGACTCGAACCAGAAACCCTTCGATTAACAGTCGAATGCTCTGCCAATTGAGCTATGGGGGATTAAACGGCGATCGCAAGAATAGCAAGTGCCTGCCGCTTGGCAATTCGCAGGTCAGATACCTAGTGAAGCCCGCAATTCTTGGAGCGCAAAATCGGCCTGTTCTCTAATTTCTGGGTTACTCGAATCAACTCCAGCATCGAAAACCACGCTCCAGACAATCTCGTCTCGATTCTTTCGCCTAGCGGCCACCAAGCATTGCGAACCGTCAGGCAAATCAAGTCGTTCGCTGACAACCACGTTGGCGCTCACCTGTGCCCGTACTGCTGCCGGCAGGTTGCCTGGATCAGAAATAGGCACTCTCAGACGCTGCTCTTGCCCGTTGTCGCCCTCAATATTGAGTTCAAGAAACGGATCCGTCCAGTTGGCCTTAATAATGGCGATCCAAGGAATTCTCGCAGCCTGTAGGTAGAGAGCTTCGTTGGTCGCTATTACGAAAGCTTGGTCGGCAGCCTGGTTAGATCCCCAGGCAACAACACGTTCCTTGGATGCAACCTTGGCTTCCTTAAGGGCAGCTTTCGGAATGCGCGTCTTCTTCCAGTCAGACAGCAGACTCATTCGCGCTCACCTAGAGCAGCCCCATGTAGTGATTTCTTATAGGCCTCTAACGCCATCACTTCTGCAAACAACTGGTTGTGCTCAACTTCCTGATCGACTGGGTCGGTGCGCTGCATGCGGCCACGTACTTCAACAATACGTCGCGCTGCATCAAGTTCAAGCAATCGTGCAATCAAGCTTGTGGCATAACGATTATTCGAGGCTACTTCAGACGGCAACGGATCAACAGCGAGCTCTTTGATCATGCGTCGCACTTCGTCATCGGCCGCTTTGTCAAGAACTGCGTCGATCCAACTGAGTCCATCAACATTTGCTGACGGAAGCCCCGCTGCAACAATCGCGAGATGCACCTCTCGAGCTTTTGGATGCGTAAAGGCACTCTCTTCTAGGGATGGGTACCACTCTTGGACATCTGCTGGGAGTTGCAATGCGCACTTCAAGGCTTCACGTTCAATGGTGAAAGCCGGTCCGTCACTTACCGGCACTGGCGCGGCAGGACGTGGAGGTACGGGAGCAGCAACCGGGGGCTGGCTTTGTGGCGCATTTATCGGGGCCCGCTGCGTTGGCGCTGGGCGTTGGCCGACCACTGTTTGGACAGCGGAGACTTCTAGTCCAAGCCAGCCGGCAAGCAACCTGGTGTACTCGGGTCGTAACGCTGAATCCTTAATCTTTGCCACAACAGGCGCAGCTTCACGCAGAGCAGCAACTCGACCCTCAGCACTATTGAGGTCATATCCAGCGAGCATGGACTTAATTGCAAACTGAAAAAGTGGTACCCGGCGATCAACAAGTGCAACTACTGCCTCATCACCGTGCGCGATGCGCAAATCACATGGATCCATGCCGCTTGGTTCGATGGCGACAAAAGTGTTGGTAACAAAACGCTGGTCTTCATCAAAGGCTCGCAAGGCAGCCTTTTGACCCGCGGCATCACCATCGAAAGTGAATACGACTTCGCCACGCATCTGGTCGTCGTCCATGAGTAGGCGCCGAAGAATCTTGATGTGTTCCGTACCAAATGCCGTGCCACACGTTGCAACAGCAGTGGTGATGCCAGCAAGGTGGCAAGCCATCACGTCGGTGTAACCCTCGACGATTACTGCTTGCTGTTGTTTGGATATTTCCCTACGAGCCATATCTAGGCCGTACAGCACTTGACTCTTTTTGTAGATAGGAGTCTCTGGAGTGTTGAGGTATTTAGGTCCATCATCATCATCAAACAACTTGCGAGCTCCAAAGCCCACAACATCGCCGCTGAGTTCTCGAATCGGCCAGACCAGACGTCCGCGGAACCTGTCGTACACCCCACGGTTGCCCTGACTCATCAATCCAGAAGTGAGTAACTCTGCATCTGCGAATCCAAGCTTTCGAAGATGATTGAGCAGCGAGTCCCAAGATTTTGGCGCGTAACCAACACCGAAGAGTTTTGCTGCTTCTGCATCAAAGCCGCGCTCCGTTAAGAATTTTCGGCCTATCTCTGCTTCTGGTGTTACGAGTTGCTCGCTGAAGTAGACGGCTGCTGCTTTATGCGCTTCGACAAGGCGGGTGCGCTGTCCAGCCTGGCGGTTAACCGCGGCGCCGCCATCGACATAGCGCAGTTCAGTTCCGGTTTTACTTGCGAGCTTCTCGACCGATTCAGCAAAACTGAGGTGGTCAATCTTTTGGAGGAACCCCAGAACATCGCCGCCTTCACCGCAGCCAAAGCAGTACCACATGCCCCTGCTTGGAGTGACATGAAAACTTGGGGATCGTTCGTCATGAAATGGGCACAATCCTTTGAGGGATCCCCCACCAGCAGACTTCAAGGTGACGTATTCGCGCACCACATCTTCGATCCTGGCCCGCTCGCGGACAAGGGCGATGTCCTCGTCTCGAATGCGGCCAGCCATGGAAGCATTCTAGGTGCTCTGACCCGCCTCGATTAGCGGATCAACCGGTCATGCCAGCGCAGGATGCTGACGTCGGTGAGGCTAGCTACCTGATCGACGATGACCCTCATCCGCTCGGCGTCACTCTGGGCTGCTTCATAGGTCTCGCGAAGCCATGGCTCCAATGAACGCCCTTCATCCAATCTCAGCGCGTACACCACATCTGCCACCAATTCCCGCTGGCGAGCTTGCTCAAGTTCTATCCCAGGGCGACGCATCACGAAGAACACGGCGATGGCCTTCATGACTGCGACCTCATCGCGGACCTCGTCTGGGATAACCAGGTTGGCTGCGTAGCGAGTGAAGGGCCGGTCGCCGTATTGAATGCGAGTAGCTACCTGAGTGCTGACACAGAAGCGAGAAATCAGGTAGCTCGTTGCGTGTTTGAGTGCCGCCTGCGACCGCATTGAGCCGTCGAATTCTGTGGGCCAATATTCAAGACCAAGGAGGCGATCAAGCGCCTCGTCCAGCGCATGTGGATCACG